>DMCY01000015.1:78062-148739 GCA_003451675.1 Candidatus Atribacteria bacterium | reverse complement strand
TAATTGGTGAAATACCTGTCTGCGTGCAACGCACAGGCAGATCTGCTCTTCCGTAAATGATCAAAGGTTCACCACTCTGAGCCACCAACCCTACAATAGTCTCTCCCTTCTTAATTCTGGTCTTTCGGATAATCTCTTCATTCAGACCGTAGGACTTCTTTATGGTCAAAAATTCTTTTTCTGAATCAAAAAGCATTAAAGAACCGGTCTCTGCGTTTAAGATCTTGACCGCACTGTCAAATCCAGAGGAAAGCATCTCGTCTAAATTAAGAGAAGAGCAGGTTAATTTAGCGGTCTCATAGAGGGTGGTCATTTCAGCCAGCTTTTCACTTAATTTCCGGTTCAGTTCTCTAATCTCATCCAAATAGTCCGCTTTTTTAGAATCCAGATATTCCTGGTAGGCCGTTTTATAGGTTATGATTCCTTCCATAAGGAAGGTAAAGGATTCATCAATAATCTTCTTTGGATAGGTCTTCTTATTTTTATTAATTTTCTTTATAGCCTTAAGATGCATCTCTACGATTACCTCGGGGGCAACCCCCTCTTTCATCAGCTCCTTGCTGAACTTTTTAATCTGGTAGAGATCTTTCTTCTGTCCGGTCCTCAAGTAATCTCTGAGGATCTCCTCATAGCTAGTATCTAACTTTTTTTCATAAGTTACCTCATTCATACAAATTTATAACCCCTTCCTTTATCATTTTACTTACTCCTTACCTTTCTTTTCTACGGCACAGCCTGAAAATAAAAAAACTCAAAGGCTGGCATGCTGCCACTATTGAGTTTTTTATTAATAATTTTTTCTTAACTTGTAAAAAAATAGGGCTCTCTTGAAAATATTTCTTTAAAATTGGTATTAAAACATGGGAAAGAAAACCCGGATTTCGGGGATAATAAATTTTGTTTTTTAACCTCAAGCCCATATTTAAGCATCTAATCTTCCTCCCTTAAAATTTTTAAAAATATTTCACTGTTGTACGATATTTTCTTTCAGATTCTAATAATGCGTCTTTTTCCTTTTGGCTGCTTATTTTTATTTTCCAATATATTTATTCGTTTACCTATCCTAATTAAAGGTCAGTAATGTTTTAACTTTATATTCATAATACTACAAAACTTTTAAAAATCCTTCTTTTTTTTAAAAATAATTTTAAAATATATGGTTATTTTGATTAATTTTAACTGCTTTGATAAATCTATCCTCCGGAGATATTCTCGCGATTTAAATATACCTCTCTTAGCCTTTTACCTTTTCCGAGGGCTTCTATTAAACTGCCTGGGAGCAGCCTTGTCTCTACATAAAGAGCCCGCATAGCAACAATAAGACAAATAGTAGTTGTGCTCTCGGTAATTCCTGGCAAACAAAAGGGCTCTGGCGGAATGGAACATAGAGTAATAGGACTGGAAAAGTGTAAAACGAAAGAATAAAAAAGAGGGTTATTTTTATAAATCTTCTAAAATATCATGTTTACCAATTCGAAGAAAAAGATATCCTTCGGAAGTAATTTGAAATAAAAATCGGTAATTTTTATTAATACTTCCCTCCAGAACATTCTGATATTTTTTAACTTTTTTCACTCTTAAGGAAGGATGGGATAAATTTTCAATCAAGAGCTTTATTTTCTCATCTGTTTTTTTCTGAGTAGTATCCGAAAGTTCTTTATAGTCTTTCTTAAAATGAGCAGTATAAATTAATTGCATTTATTTGTGAAGGTCATTAATTAGATGTGTTACGTTATTATGCACCTTGACCTTGCCTTTCTTGACATCATCTATAGCCTCTTTTAGCATTTCTTCACCTTTCGCCGACAAATTTACCGAGACTTTTTCTATTAAAATTTTGGGAATAAGAACTATTCTATCACCTTCTTTGGCAATTTCTAAATAATCACCCTTTTTGATACCCAGTTCTTTGCGAATTTTACTGGGAATGGTAATTTGCGCTTTTTCTCGAACTTGAATTAAAGACATTGGTCTTATCTCCTTCAATCACAAATAATCCTATAGTAAGAATTTCCTACTTTCATTCTAAAGATAATATAGCAAATATTAATCGAAATGTCAAACGTAGAATTATCTGGGTCTGTGTCAACTCTTTGGGGGTAGTTTTCTTTGGTGAAAAAAATTCTTCTGGTTTTGGGTAGACCTACCCCTTGTTTTATTAAGACTTATGGTTTTTACCAATAAGCACAATTGCCCTTATTTTATTTAGGTTATGATAATACATCGGTATCAACTTTCTTAAATATTTTTTATATTTAGGTGGGGTCAGGTCTTCACATTTGACATTTTTTAATTTTTCAGTAATTCTAAAACAGAATTTACCATTATTCTTTTTTTATTATCCTTTCTAATCTTATCCTCAAACCTTCTTGTCGCCTGGGAAACAGCAGTATAATCCATATTGAATATCTTGCCAATTTCCTTTAGGGATAAAGATGAATATCTTTTAACTAAATAAAGGGTTATCTGTCGATATAGATTACCTCTTCGCTTTTTTAGGGCATCTCCTTTGTTCAGATTAAATGCTTGGGAAACTTTTTGGATAATTTCCTCGGAAGAATAGGAATTAAAGTATTTAGTAGTCTGAATTTCTCGCTTCTCCCCTACCGACTTGATTTTAGATTCTATCCCCTTGATAAAGCTTTCCTCCCCAAGGGCTATACCACGATAGATATCTTTTACCGGAAAATCCATAGTAAGATTCTCTAGGAGATATCTTTTATATATGGCGCAGGATTGAGTCAGGTTGTTATGAAGTTGAGTAAGGATAAATTGGGTATCCAATTTTTTTAACTCTTTCTTTCTTTTACCTAAATAATCTAATAGACTACTCCAGGTATACTCTTCCAGATTTTTAGTTAGGCCTGCTCGAAGGGGGTTAAGATGAATATAAGAAGATAGAACAAGAGCATAATTATCCTCATCTACTAATAATGATTTATATCTACCCTGGAATAAAGGACCATTGGTTTTATATTTTGCGGTAAAATAGTTGGCGTAAGAGGCATTCAGATAGTGCATTCCCTGGCTTATATTACCTAGGGGGGTTTTGATAAATAGATGATAATGATTATCCATAAGACAATAAGCGTAACAAAGGAAGGAATATTTGAGAAAGGTTTGGTCCATTTTTTGGAGAAATACTCTTCTGTCAGTATCGGAATAAAATATCTTTTCTTTTCTATTTCCCCGGACGGTTATATGGTAAACTGCATTATCGAAACTTATTCTTAATGGTCTGCTCATAATTATTAATATAACGTATTATATTTTATATGTCAAATGTGAAGACCTGACCCCATTGTTTTACAAGTTGCAAGTTAAAACAGTCGTTAGTATATAGTATCTAGTATTTAGTAAAAATACAGAGAATAAATTTAAATATATACTAGCGTATATGTACGAGCAGTAGGACAGGCGTCTCGCCTGTCCTAAGGGTGAAGAAATATTAATTATAGTAATTTTACTAATTCTTCCTTATCAATGCTTGCTTGTTTTAAAATTTCCATTAAAGTACCTTTAGGTAAATCTTTCCTGTGGTAAGGGATAACAACTCTCCTTCCGCCTTTAGAATGATAGTAGATACGATGACTACCTTTGGCTCTATCTACTACAAAACCTTTTCTTTCCAGTATCCTTATAACTTTTTGAGGTGTTATAGATGGGAGTTTATGCATTAGTTCCCACCGTTAAGGTATATTCTAAAACACCTTCATCAGTGGGTATTTCTTCGTTGTGTGCTTTTAAACTTTCTAAGTATAATTCAATAGCCTCCTTCGCCATTTCTATTGCTTCTTCTATTGATTCACCATAGGTAACACACCCTGGAAGAGAAGGAACAGTTACCGTATAACCACCTTCAGGTTCTTTTCTAAGCAAAATTCTATAGCTTATCACTTGTTGGGTAGACATTTTTTAAACCTCCAAATTTCTTCTTATTTCTTATTGTTAACTCCCGTAGGCGTCTGCCCTGATTATAATTAAAGTTAAGACAATTGTCAAAATTAACAATACTTAATCAGGCTTAATAACCGATTCTATTTTTTGTAAGATGGTGGTTTTTACGAGATTGAGTTTTTGTTGGGCTGCTTTTCTGGTAGGGGCGTGAAAAGACAGATATAATTTTATCTTGGGTTCAGTACCGGAGGGACGCAGGACATACCAGGAATTATCAGAAAATATAATTTTTAAGACATTAGAGATAGGCAAGTTGATATGGGTAGTCTTTTTGGATTTTAAATTATAACTTTTACCGATTAGAATATCCTCGATTCGAACCATCTTCATATCTTTCACTTCAGGGAGTTTTTTTCGGAAGGCTTCCATAATCTCGGCTATCTTCTTCTCCCCTTCTGCACCTTCCAGATAGATAGAGTGTTGGTATTCTTCGTAATAACCATATTTTTGATAGAGGCCTTCCAAGACCTGAAGCAGGTTAAGCCCATTTTTAAGATAATAGGCGGCCATCTCGGCAATCAACATGGCGGAAATCACGGCATCTTTGTCGCGCACAAAATCACCGGTCAGGTAGCCGATACTCTCTTCATAGCCGAAGAGGAATTCTTTACTCTCTTTTTCCTGTACATTTTTTTCCATATTACAGATAAATTTGAAGCCGGTCAGGGTTTCATAGGTGTCTACCCCGAAGCTATCGGCGATTACCCTGGACATATCACTGGTTACCACGGTCTTGACGATAAAGCCGTTGGAAGGGAGCTGATTCAGCTCTTTTTTACTGCTCAGGATGTAATGGAGGAGTAGGATGCCGACCTGGTTGCCGTTTAGGACAGTATATTCGTTTGGTGTGAGTAGAGATTGCTTCGTCGCTTCGCTCCTCGCAATGACGGGAAAAATAGACTTCTTCGCAATGACGGTGGAATTGGGATTTTTTACGGCCAGGCCGATGCGATCAGAGTCCGGGTCAGTGGCAATTAGAATCTCGGCGCCTACCTTTTGGCCTAATTTAATAGCCAGCTCAAAAGCCGCAGGATATTCGGGATTGGGTGATTCCACAGTAGAAAAATCAGGGTCAGGTTGGGCTTGCTCTTCTACCACAAATACATTGGTAAATCCTCTTTCTTTTAGGATTCGCTTTATAGGCATATTTCCTGCCCCATGAAGGGGAGTATAGACTATTTTGATAGATTTATCTATCTGTTCATCATTTCTGAGGGCAAGCTCTTTTACTTTTTGCAGGTAAATCTGGTCTACTTCCTGACCGATAATATTAAACAGACCTTTTTGGATGGCGGCGGGACGGTCAAGTTTTTTAATCAAAGAATAATCTTTTATTTTGTTGATGTGGGCGATTACTCTATCGGCAATATCCGGAATTATCTGCCCGCCATCGGGTCCGTAAACTTTATAGCCGTTGTATTCGGGGGGGTTGTGGCTGGCGGTAACCACTATCCCGGCTGCGGCATGAAGGTGGCGTACGGCAAAGGATAGCTCGGGAGTGGAACGGACATCCTCAAAGAGATAGGCTTTAATGTTGCTGGCTGCAAGGACTAAGGCAATGGTCTCGGAAAATTCGCTTGATTTGTGGCGGCAGTCGTGGGCAATGACCACACCGCGATTTAAATATTGCTGGGAATCTTTTTGCTCACGGGCTTTTTCGATAAGATAATCAGCCAGACCTTGAGTGGCTTTGGAAACTGTGTATATATTCATCCGATTGGTGCCCATACCGATTTTACCGCGTAAGCCTCCGGTGCCGAATTCGAGGTCTTTATAGAAACGGTCTTTGATTTCTTCTTCGTTGCCGCTAAGGGCACGCAGCTCTTCTTTTGCTTCGTCGCTAAAATATTCATTTTCTAACCAGAATTTATATTTTTCTAAGTAATTCAATTTTTTGAACTCCTTTTTTCAGTTTATCATTAGTAAAAACAGCCAGGCGGGGATTAGCCATAATATTTTATCATCCTGTTCCATCTTCTGCAATAAATCTTTGCTAACTACTATCCCTTCTCTAACTCCATACTTTTCCATAAATTTGATTATTCCTTTCAAATCTCTTGGCAAAATAGTATTACGGTATTTAATCTCAATAGGCAAAAGAGATTTGCTGCTACTTATTCCTGCATCTAAATCTAACACAAAGTCAACCTCTTCTCTTTCCCTCCAATAAAAAACCTTATCTTTTAAGAAACACCTGCCAATCAAACTCTCTACTTTCTGACCCTCTACTCTATTCTCGTTATTCCCTCCTCCAAAGACAGTAATTAAGCCGCTATCGATAAGATGAACCTTCTGATTACTGCGAATCTGCTTTTCTACCGAAGGAGAATACTTTTTTATCCCGAAAACTAAAAATGATTCGATAAGGTAATTCAGATACTTTAGGGTATATTCTCGGCTCAGACAGAGAGAATTGGCTATATTGGTAATGTTCATAATATCAGAAGAATGACCGGCCAAATAAAGGAAAAATTTTTCCAGAACCTGCGGTTTTTTTATTTCGTAAAGGTCTACCAGGTCTCGATAAATCACTTTTTCAATAACATCCTCTCGAAGAAGCCTCTTCCATAGAATAGAATTTTCTACCTCCAGAAGATGGGGAAATCCTCCCCGATTAAGATATTCGGCAAAAAGAATTTTGATTTTATTTTGATAAGGAATCATCTGGTCGATTGGCGATATGCTGTCCATGTCCGAAAAAAGCTCTTTTGCCCCTTTAAGTAAATTATTAGAAGGGACGAAACTCTCCTGCGAATTAAGGATAATTTTGTCTAATCTTTTATCTTTTAACCGGCAGGATAAAAACTCATAAAAACTAAAGGGTAATATAAGCTCTTCTATGGTCCTGCCCATTAATGATTCAGACCCTCTTTTGATAAGGGAAGCTGAGGAACCTGACAATATAAATTTAAGAGGATACTTTTTATCAAAATATTTTTTTATTTCAAACTGCCACCCCTGCCAGAAATGAACCTCGTCTAAAAAAAGGTATATTTTCTCATTGGCTTTTAATTCTTTTGTGGTTTTTTCTCTTAACTGTTCATAAACATCTAATATATCAGACAGGTTTATCCGTGAATCTGAGGAAGGGTTGGTGAGCAATTTTAATTCAGGATCATCACAGGAAAGATAGATTATATTTTGGGCTGGTATTTCTCTTTTAGTAATTAATTCATCGATGAGCTGATAAAGAAGGGTAGTCTTCCCTGTCCTTCGCGGCCCCTTAATAAGGATAGCCCGATCTAATTTAAAATACTCGAGGAGCTTTTTTAATATCGGCCTTCGGTAAGTTAGTTTGAGGGAGTCCGGAACTTCATGGTCTATCCACCAAGGGTTATGGAAATATAAAAGTTTTTTCAGTTTTTCCTTGCCTTCTATATTTTGCATCGTTCTATTTCCTCTTATTATTTTACTGTAATATTGCTAACTGTAGTTTACAATAATTGTGATTATTTGTCAACTCTGGTTTGCAAATAAAAGTCTATAATTTTAGTATGAGACGGGTCGAATGAATCCGACCCCTACCCCACCACCTTAATCCTCCCCCTCAATGGGGAGGAGATATGAGACGAGATTGCTTCGGTCGTTTCACTCCCTCGCAATGACATTTTAGGCAATAGAAACGCCTGTCTCACCAATTAGTTAATTGAATTTTCTTGTATTTTATATTAACGACTATTCACCATTCACTAACGAATAATTTAATTGGGTAATTGGTAAATAGGCAAATTGGATAATTAATATTATTCTACATATAAGGCTTGGAGGACTTCTTTGGTTTCCAAGTTTTGGACAAATATTACCAGGTGCAGGGTCTCTTCTTCATCTTCATTATTATTTTCTTTGTCTTTAGCGGCTTCATTCTCTTGACTAAGCGATATTTCGGGAATAAATTTAAAGCTAAAGGTAGCCCCGGGCAAAAGTAGGGGTATATTTTTGAAGGGGAATATTTCCTGTATGTAATTATACAGACCGGGCTTATCTCTTTCTTTACCGACCATTCCGCAGACCGCTAAATCTTTCAAAGGGGTATCGCTTACATTTTTTACTGTTCCTTCAATAATTATGTTCGGCAGAGAGTTTGGGTGAGGGGTTTTACTCGCAGAAATCTCAAGAAAAGATGGCCGGGTAAGCTCTTCATCAATAGCATCTTTATAACATTCATAATTCCCTTCAACACAATCACAAGACAAACCCTGAAGCCTTTTGGTTAAGCCGTCGATAAATACATCAGGGGTACCTCTTTTACTGTCGCCAACATACCAGTTATAGCGGGCATTGGTCTCCGCCGTATCGTAACCGTCTCCCCAGAGGTGCTCCTGTACCAGGATAAATTTGGAAGTGCCGTATTCGTAAGCCAGGTCTTCTAAACAAAATTCAGCAGTGGGACAGGTAAGACAGCTTCCCTGGACAAAAAGTTCTACTAAAACGGTACGGGGAACAGTATTGGGTGTAGAGTCGGTGTTTTGGGCAAAGACTCGGGGAGTAAATATATTATTACCAGACAGGGTTAATAAAAATATTATTAAAAATATGAATATAGATATTCTTTGGTTTATTTTCATATTTATAAAAACCTCTTAATTTACAGTTGCAAGATACGAGTACTTCGCCCCCCACCTTAATCCTCCCAGCTCAAGGGGGAGGAGATACTGGATTCCCTCTCCCCGATCAGGTCGAGGACAGGTTTCGAGGGAATGACAGGCAAGGTAATATCCTTTATTTCTCTTTTTGCCAGAATTCAAGGAAGAAGGCGACAAAGATTCCTACAAATAGGCCAAGCACTCCAGCGATTAAGATATTTAATTTTTTATTGGGTTTAATTGGTGCCCTCGGTTCATAAGCTAAGCTGGAAATCTTTAATAAATCTGCTTCGGCTGTTTCGGTTAGTCGAATTTCTTCAGCTTGTTTGTAAAGATTATTATACAATTTTTCTTTTGCACTATATTCTCTATTCAATTGGGATAGTATTAATTTTTTTTCAGTTAATTCTTTTTTTAAATTGCTAACCCTTTTCGAGTAAACACCAATATTTTCTTGTAATTGTTTTTCTTCTGCTAATAATGCTTTGTGAGCAATAACTAATCCGGTTAATTGTTTTTGAAGACTCAAATATTCTGGATTAGTAAATTGGATTATCCTTTCCTTATTTTCAGCATTTGCACTGGCAATATTTATTTCCTTGCTCTTACTGTCAAGCATAACATAGGTACTCTCTAATGCTTTTTTCTCTCTTTCTAAGTTAGTTAATTTTGACTTTTCAATAGCAAATTCTTTCTTATTTTTTTCCAATTCATTTTCTGATATATCAATATTTAAAATTATTTGAGCCGTTTCTGTTTTGTAAGTCTCTAAATTAATCTCAGAATTAATTATTCTTCCTTCAAGATTTATATATAAAGGATTTAATTCTTCACTTTTTAATTTTAAGTTTTTTAGTAATAATGCATCTTCTTTGTTTATTTCTGAAATCAATTGATTCAAGGAAACATCATCATAAATAGAATTAGTTAAAATAAAAGTTTTTTCTTGTTCATTTAATTGTTCTTTTGCTGTTTTAATCTTTGTTTTTTCCTGTTCTATTAATATTTTAAGATTAACAAGTCTGCTATTAAAATTTACTATTTGGTTTGTCTTGTTTGTAATTTCTTTTTCTAACAAAGAAATTTTACTTTTTTGATTAAATATTTTTAATTCTTCTTCTTTGGCTTGGAGATTTTGTTTGGCTAACTCTAATTGACCTTCGATAAAATTGTTAGCTTCATTTAAACTCATTCCTTCAATAAGTCTATTTAAATTAGATGAAGAAATAAGTTTCTTTTTCGAATTCATTTGAAACTCAATTTCTTCTATCTTTGCTTTTCCTATCTCAATATTAGTCCTAATATCAACGAGTCTTGATTCATTCTGTATATTTTTATTGAGTTTTTTGGTGATTTCTTTTCCTATAACATCAATATTACTAGTTTCATTAAATTTCATTAATTTCTCTTCAATTTCAAAAAAATCCTGTTCAGCATGTTTTAATCTATCTCCAACACCAATTTTAGCTTTTTTTACTTCATCGAAATATAGTTTCTTATTTTTCTCTACAAATAAAGTAGCCCAGGTATTAATTATGTCTTTAGTTAACTTTGGATTGGAAGCCTGTAAATTCATTTTTATAAGATTGGTACCCTTTGGTAATTCTATGGCAATCATTCTTTCTAAATCATAAGGAGTTACCTCAACAGGTGGTTTGTCTAAATTTAATTTTCGTATTAATTCTTCTTCAATTTCAATATTTTTAATTAAGTTTTTATATTCTTCTAAAGAAATTTCATCTACAAGTGAATTTTTAATCTTGGGTTTTGAAACTGCTATAACTACATTTGCTTCATAGACAGGTTGTAAAACAAAATAACTTACGATGGCGGCGGTTATCACTGCGATTAAAAAGATTAAGATAATTACACCTTTTCTTTTTATTAGAACATTAATATATTCGCGAAGATCAATTTCTTCTTCTTGTATTTCTGTCATTTTAAAAGACCTCCATTATTTGGTTATTTGGTTAGCTGGTTACCTAGTTAACTGGTTAGGATAAAGATTAGTTAGCCATTTTAGTTGTTCGGCAAGCTATAAGGTGTAAGGTGCAAGTTACTTCTTCACCCCCACCTTAGTCCCCCCCCTCAAGGGGGAGGAGACATATTGATTTAATCTTCTCCCTCACTGGGGAGGAAATATGCTCTTACGGCTTGTCGGTTTCTGTCGGTTGGGATTTTAATTTATCTTGGGCGATTTGTTGCATAATATTCCGGGCATATTGAGCTTCCAGGCTGTCCGGGGCAAGTTCGATAACCTTTTGTAATTCAACCAGTGCCTCATCGATCTTATTCTGATTTAAATAGGCTCCCGCCAGGCCATAATGAGCATTAATAAAATCCGGATCAATCTTCAATGATTTTTTAAGAGCAATTTCTGCCTTATTAAATTTTTTTAGGCGTATATAAGTATTTCCTAACTCAGCGTATAATGGGAGCATTGACTTTTCATTTTTCTGGTAAGAAATTGCTTTTTTTAACCATATTGCTGCTTTATCTAATTGACCTTTTTTTAGATAAATCAAAGCAAAATCTTGAGGTAAATCAGGATGGTCAATATATTTTGCAGCTTTTTCAAAATATCCCAGGGATACACCATAAAATTCTTTGATTTCTAATATTCTCCCTATATCATAATAAGCTTCGCCTAAATACGGATCCCACTTTAAAGCCTTTTCGTCTATTTTTATTGCCTCATTAAAATTTTCATTTTTTATTTCTTTATAAGCGTAAAACCGATAAACTTGGGCCATAAATGGTCGAAACAAAGTAAAACATAAAAAAATTGCTAAAATTAAAATACTTATATATAAAGGTAATTTTAATATATAGGCACTTTTTCTATTACCTTTAGTTTTAACAATATTTTTTTCTTGTGTTTCCCTGGACTTATTTGCTTCTTCATCTTCATCCTGATTTAAGGATTCTTTAGATATTTTCATTGCCAAAATATTATTTTTATTACTTGTGCCTATTACAACTATAAATCCTATAGCTACCCAAAATAAAACAATAGTTGCTGCGAGATGTAAAGGAAAACCAAATATTCCATCAACTAATACAGCTACTATGCTCCCCATTAATCCAATTAATATAGCCTGTTTATAATGGTTCTTTATTTTATTTAATATCTTTATTCCATAATTAAAATAACAAATCACAAGCCAGATAAATATTCCAAGACCGATTATTCCCATTTCTGCCCATAGCTGCAGATATTCATTGTGAGCTTTGTCAGCAAATCCGTGAGGATATAAAGAACGATTCTCTCCCTGTTCAAAAAATTCAGCCTGATATTTTAACGTATTATATTTATATGTTCCGATTCCTGAACCAAGCAAAGGGTGGTCTTTAATCATAAGAGCAGTAAATTTCCAGATAGCCATTCTTCTTTTAATAGAACTGCCCTGGATGAGTTGAGTTACTGAGGTCCTGCCTTTAATTTTGGAGACAAGTGTTCCTGGTTTGTTCAAAGGATTAGGAATAACAAATAAAGAAATGATTATGATTATTGCCAAGGAAATAATAATAAAAAGTTTTTTATTGTCTTTGATAAAGGCTTTTCCACCGGAGAAGATAAAAAGAAAGAACATAAAGATTAAAGAAGTTCCAAAACCAAGATACGAACCACGAGTAAAAGTTAATATTAGGCTACCTCCCATAGCAAGTATTCCGATTAGTAGTAATAGTTTTTTCATTTTATTTTTACTAACAAAGAAAAGAGGAACGGCAATAGTAAGAGGAATAATCAAATATTCAGCAAAATAATTAACATTGCCAAAAAGCCCAAAAACATTTTGTCTTCCGATATTCCCGGTCCAAAAAGAAAAATCTATTCCTTGATACTGTAAGATACCATATATTCCAAATAAACCTCCAATTATTAGTATAACATTTAGGATACGGTTAATTTGCTGTTCATATTTGATGTTATTAGTAATAACAAAATACAATAATGGACCAGCTAAAAAAATAGGTAATTCCTTTAAGCTAACCATCGGGCTATTAGACCAGAGTAAAGAGAGTATACAAATAACTATAAAACTTAAAATGGGAAAATCTAAAGGAGAACGAATAAAATTAAACCTCTCCTGATTTATTATTCTAAAGCACCAAAACATTAAGCTTATTACCACAAGAAGTTCAAAAATGAATTCTTTAATCGGAAGAAATACATCCATACAACGAGGATAAAAGGCAATTGGAACTAAAACAACTAAAGCAATAATTGATGCTTCAATAGCGTTCGTCCATGGAGATATATTATCTTTGGCTAAATTTAATTCTTTTTGTTCCATGGAGGCCTCCCTTCGGTCGACCGGTTTTTAGTTATTGGTTTACAGTTTTTAGTTTAAATACAATACAAGATAAAAGACATGTTGCAAACAGGAGTAGACCTTGTACCTGCATCAAAAATAAGAGAAAAAAATTAAAAAAGATGGTTAAATTATTAGTTAACCAGATTTATATTTCTGTTAAGGAAATGATTTTCCAATCATCTTCTTCTTTTATAAAATCTACATTGTATTCAATATTTTCATTGTATAAATCTGTACATACAACCCATAAAACACAAGCCTTTAGAGATATTTTAATTTCCATTTTCCCGGTGGCATATATATCAGTTACTATTATATCACTTTCAGGGATAGTAACTTTTACTTCAATTTTTAAAATAGAAAAAGCATCTACTAAATCTTCTGCATCTTCTATTTTGGAAAATATTTCCTCTGGGAGATTATTAATATGATTATCGTAAGTTCCCCCATCGAGGTCAGAATAATTATAGGAAACATTTTCCATAAATAAATCTACATCTTTTTCCTTTATAGCTTCTTCGATATTTTCGGCAATCTGCATAATTTGAGCTTCATCGGTACCTGCTGATTTGCAACCCACTAAAGAAAAAATTACCAGTAAACTGATTATTATGGATAATATTTTCATTCTCTTTTTAGTAACCATACGGAGTTCTCCTCATCTGGTTAACTGGTAAATTGGCTAATTAAATTCACATATAATGAATATAGATAATCTGGATTCCCGCTTTCGCGGGAATGACATAAAAGGAAATGAAAATAATATAGAAAACAGACGGGTTTGATAAATCAAACCCTTACTAAATACTATTCACCATTCACTAACAACTAATTCTTCTTGCATCTTTATTCTTAACTAGCTAACCTAGTAACCAGCTAACCAAAGAACTACTTGTTAATTTTTATAGGAAGAGCGATGGTTAGATAAAGATATTCTTCGGTCTTGTTCTCTTTTATCTCTTCCCGAGCCTTATTTTTCAGCAATACTATCTGGAGGTCTTGTTCTTCTTGTGATTTAAGACTAAGTTCACTTCTTAAAGGGGCAAGATAATCGGCAGAAGATTTAACTGAAATAATCTTTACAGTTTCGTCTCCTGAGTTTTTTATGGTAAACTTTCCTATTGCTCCTTCTTCTGAATCAGGAGCTAAATTAAGAATCGCCCCTGTTGGTGAGATGGAAATCTTAGGGGTTTCTTTTTCTGTTATGTAACCGGAAATCCTAACAAAGATAGATTCTGTTGTCGGGTCATTACAATATATTCGAACAGCCTCCCTTACATCACCTAACTTATGCTCAGTAGAATTATAAGTCAAAATTAATTCAAACTTTTCTTTGGGTAAAATCTTTAAAGGAAGGCTTGTGTTGTACTGAATGTGTTCATAAGTCTCTATTTTATCAATTATTAAATCCGCATCTCCCTGGTTTTCTACAGGAAAGCTTAAGTTAAGGACATCTCCCTGAGAAACGAGTCCCATATTCCATTCGGTAGAGAGAATGCTAATTTTTGGTTTAAATTGATGTTCAATATCTACTTTTACTTTTATCTTCTTCTCCGGTTCCTTGGGATCATTAGAATTAATATAAATAATTTTCTCTAATTTTCCTTCATATCCTACAGTATTAAATGTTGCTTTGAGTTCAGCTGATTTTCCCGGAAGAATGCGATTATTAGAAATAGAAGTCTGAACACATCCACAAGATGCTCTTACTCGTTCAATAATTAAATCTTCATTTCCCTTATTAGTTATAATAAACTTATGGCTAGGTTTTACGTCTGGTATAATTTTTCCAAAATCCCATTCTTCCTCAGAAATTGTAATTTGAGGAGGCCGCCCGGATTTACTTGAAAAATTACCGGATATTACAATAGAACCTGCAACAATTATTATTACGATAATTATAAAAAAAATGATATTCCTTTTTTGCAAAATTAAAGTACGCTCCTTCTTGAATAATTTCTCTGTATTATTTAGTTACTTTTACTTCCGTATAATCGGTAATATATTC
Organism: Candidatus Atribacteria bacterium; assembly: GCA_003451675.1. Next base: position 133,872 of record DMCY01000015.1, on the reverse strand, counting down.
ATCTCCCGGATTTTCTTGATAATAGGCAACAATATAAAATGTTCCGGTGACTCCAGAAGAAAATGTAGTAATTAAAGAACCGCTTTGGGGGGATAAACTTACATAAGGTTTTACACAATTATAACATTGCCCTTGAACGGTCCAGCCCCATGATTTTATCTTAGATTTATCCAGGATAACCCATTCATCATCTGAATTATAACCTTTTACTACTAATTGTAATGATTGATTAACTTTTATAGTAGAGGAGGCAGCGCTAACTTTTACATAGCTTACCGTGCTATTATCTGGGTTTGTCGATGGATTCGGGTCTATTCCCGGAATTATAGTATTACTACCATTACACCCCATACTCATTGTTATGAATATAAAAATCATTACAAATAATAATATGGATTTATTATGATATTTCATTTTTTTTATATTCCTCACCTTATCATTAGGTTTTATTATTTTTTATCTTTTCTTTTATAAAGAGGGCAGACACAAGGTCTGCCCCTACTTGCATCTTTACTTTATTTCCTTCTTCGTATTTTTTTAATAATGACTATCTTATCCTGGTTTTTGTGTTTTATTTCCTAACAAACTAACCAGTTAACTAACTTTCACCTGTACTTTCTTTGCTAACGACTAATTTAGCCGGACAACTGATTTATTCTACATAGAAAACTTGCAGTACTTCTTTATTAGATGTGCCTGTTTCCTGCACTAAAACTGCTCCGTGTAAACCGTTAGCAACCCAATAAGGTTCATCAACTGTAAAAGAAAAAGCATGGGTACCGGAAGAGGTTAAAGAACCAATTTCTTCAGTTACAATGTTAGTAACCGAATATTTAAAACCTTGCTGCCCTCTATTTTTATAGGTCATAAGAGTTACTACCAAATTACTCAAATCTGAAGCGCTAATATTAGTTACAATCCCACTAATAATTGTAGATGTTGCATCTGTGTTTCTTGTGGCAGTAATTTTTATTTTTGCTTCCAAATTACTTTGAGTGTCTATTTGTGATGTTAATACAGTTTTACTAACCCCAGAACTCCCATGATATCTTTTATTTAATCCATTAATTAATATATTAGGAGTAGTCCTATCACTTACATTAGGAAGATACCATTTATAGCGATCGCTTGTTTCGGAAGTAGAATAGATACCCCAACCAGCTTCTTCTACAAATACCATCTTATCGCGGTCATACTCCGGATCTGCAGCTATCTCTTCTAAAATAGGTTCTACTACTGCACAAGCAGCACATCCATCAGTATTAAATAATTCTACTAACACTACTCGGGCAACTTCCTCTTCCCCTTCTCCTTCACCCTCACCTTCAGTTGGAGTGGTTACATTACAACCGACAAGTAAACAAGCAATTAATCCTACCATTAATAAAATCAGCAAAAATTTCTTCATTCAATTATTCTCCTTTCAAAAGAATATTTTTTTTATTTTACTCTACGTATGATGCCTGAAAAACTTCTTTAGTAGAACTGCTTTGTACAAAAATTACTCCGTGAAGATCATTGTTTTCCCATTGAACATCTTCTAAAGTAAAGGTATAATTTTGTTCAGCCCCAGCTTCAAGGCTTTCACCAACTTCTTCCACTCCCTTAAAAATATCTTTCACTAAATACCTTTGCCCTGATTCATAATAATCCCTAAAAGTCATTCCATTTATTACCAGGTTGTCTAAAGTGGAATCACTTATATTTTTTATTTTTCCGGTTAAGACAGTTGTGCCATTATTTTCACTTCTGGTGACAGTAATACTAATTTTAGATTCTTTTGCTAATTCATTAACAATCGGACTTTTAAAAATATAGTAAGCACTGCCATAATGGACTCTCTGGTTAGAGCCATTATAAAAAGTATTAGGAGTGCTTCTATCGGCTGCATTTGGTAAGTACCATTCATATCTATCATTAGCTCCCGGAGTTATCGGTGTTCCCCAAGGGCGTTCTTCTACTAATATCATTTCAGTTCGATCATATTCTTCAGCCAAACCTTCAATGATTGGTTCAGCTATTATACAATTTGGGCACCCGACTGTAAAAAATTCTACGAATACGACTCTATCCACCGTTTCTCCTTCACCCTCTCCTTCTCCTCCGTTTATGGGTGGAGCTACTGCATTACAACCGACAAGCAAACAAATAATCGAACCAATTACCAATAAAATTAGTAATGATTTTTTCATTTAATTATTCCCCTTTCAAAAGAATATCTTTTAATTCATTAACAACTATGACTTTCGCCCCTACTCTTAGCGGTCCACAGTTTACAATTATATCTCTCTCCCCTGCAACGGTGGGTGCAGTATAAGTCGTAGTAAGTCCGGATGTATTTGAGAGACTACCCACTCCACAGCATTTCTCCCAAATAACCAATGAACCATCAAGTGGGACCTCGTTTGCATCAATATCATAACCTTTTACTTCAAAAGTATATTGGCTACCGATTGTCATAGTAACTTCAGAAGGAATTATTTTAATAGAATTTAAATCTTTAAATTCAAAATTAATTGTATCAAAGGCAAGGTTATCCGATGGAGATAATTTTCCATTTTCATCTTTAAACCGAACATAAATGTACTTTAATCCTGAGATAAATTGGGTTCCATTTTGATTATCTACCATATTAAAACCTTCATAAAAAGAATTATATTCTACCCATTCACTCCAGTTCTCGCCGTCTCCACTAAAAGACATATAATCTGCCCCATCTGAATAAAGTGTTAATGCAGGGGTACGGTCAAAAGTAGTTTCAGCTCCGCTTTCAATTAAAAGTGTTCCGCTGGTAGGTCCTGCGGTTATGATAGGAAAAATGGGGGGAATATTAGAAGTACATCCCGTGCAAAATATGGTAAATGCAATTAACATATAAAACAAGTAAGTTGTTTTAAAATTGTGGTTTTTCATTTTTACTATAATTCCTCGACTTAAATAATTTATTAAATAAATTATAACAAACTGAATTAAATAAAACAATTAAAATTTAAATGAGCTTTTAAAAAAATCAAAATAAAAAAAGGGACACTAAAGTGTCCCTTTTTTTATTATACTCAAGTAAATAATTTTATTTAGTTAATGATTATTTAGTCAGCGCCTAAGCAAACACCAATAGTTGTATCGGTATCTACTTCTACTGTCCAATCAGTACATTCATTTAGTACATTCTCTGAATATTCTGTAACGGTAAATGTGCAATCAGCATTTAAAACAACTATAGCATAATATCTGGTTTTGTTTCCTACTGCATCTAATAAAGTTACAACTACATAATATGTGTCTGCTGGTAAACAAGATAATGTGCAGTCAACCGGGCAGGCAACGCCTGGTGTACAACTGTAAGCAGGAGTGACACAAGGAACGTCACAGCAATCATCAAAAGGATCTTCTAGATAAAGATCTATAGTATAGCTGGCAAAACCTGAGCAATAATCACCACAACATTCAGGAGTCTCTCCACATACTTCTGTTTGTGTAGGTGTCTTGAAGATTAAATCACAACCTTCACAAACGCAAGCTTTTGAGGTAATTTCAATTTCAGTTTCTGGTCCCTCGTCATCAACGATGTATGGATATTTGCAGGGAGCACAGGCGTCACAGGTTAATACATAGATATAATCTTCATTACAATCTGCAAAGGCTACTTGAGTCTCACCAGCAGTATAACCTTGACCAAATTTAAATGTCCCGGTGTAGGTTAATCCTCCATCTGCTGTATACATTACTACTTCTTTTGCGTCGTCAGGTACACCTTCAGGATTACCCCTGATTGCTCCACCAACAAATACTGATACCGGTTCGGTTGGAACTGCAAAGGTTACAGTAATGGTTTGTGTACCAGCTTTAATGTAAGTTTTGCCTCCGACTGCTACTTGTGATGTAACCGCAACTGTTGGGCAAATTTCTGCTTCGCCTTCGCCTTCGTCTTCGCCTTCAGCTGGTGTTGTGGGTAAACAGCCGACAAAGAGGAAAGAAGCGAGTGCTACTACTAAGAGTACTAATAAAAGTTTCTTCATTTTTTTCTCCTTTCGTTTTTTGAAAAAGAATCTGTTATTATTTAATTTCGCGAAATTAACTAATTTTAATTTCTGTTTTTTAAAATAGCTTCTTAATCTCGCTGCTTATGAGAGGAGTTTTTACTCCTTTTATTTCATAAACCCTTGTCCGTATCTCGACCTGATACGGGTTAAGAAACTACGATTTTTACAAATTGACCAATTGGCCAATCTACCAATTCACCAATTAAAGATCCAATTAAAGATTAAGATAAAGACCAGATAGAAAATTAAGAAATTTATCAGCTAGATTATCCGTTAGTTGGTTAACTGGTTAGTTGGTTAAAACAAAGATAACTTACTTAACAAACCAATTAACTAATTAACTATGTAACCAAGTAACTAAACAAATACTAATAAATAATACGATAAAAGTCAAGAAAAGTTTCAATTTTAAATAGTTTTTAGTTTTTAGTTTATAGTTTTTAGTCTACAGTCAATCTTTATTAAAGCTTTTAAAGCTTTTTGTACACATCTCCTCGACTTCTAATTGCTTTTATTCTCACTATCTTATTTTTGTTATCAATCTCATAAATTATCCTAAGAGTACCTATAGCATACCGATACTTTCCTTCTAATTCGCCCCAAAGCTTCTTTATATGTAATCCTGAGAGTGGTTCCTTAGTAATATTGCTTATAGAATTGCTTATCCTTTTTTGCTACTTTTGTCCAATTTCTTGTAGTGCTTTTCAGCTTCATGAGATATATAGACCTCATACATCTTTTCTAACTTCAGACCATTTTTTGAAGTGTCCTACCTTGAAATCTTCATCACCTTTCATGATACTTTCCAGGAAATCCTTATCCTTAATAATCTCTTTTGTCGCTTCAAGCTCCTCTTTTGCCTTCAAATAGGAAACAAAATCAACTACCTCTTTTTTGCGTTTTTTTGATAACTTCTTAAAACCATCAAAAACCATCTCTTCAATAGCTGCTGTCCTTTTAATCACGTCTTCCTCCTTACTTTCGTTATCTAAATTCTTTAACACGATCAAGCATCCTTTGGAAATTTAATTTAATTCCAAAGGGTATGCCACATATCCCTCAGGATGCTTCTCAGCTATTATTTTTATTAGTTTCATTTTCTCCCCTCTTTTAAGTTTGTTTCCATAATCTTCTTGATATTTCCTTTAATCTTTTTATTCAAATCGTCATTTTTACGCTTAATCTTTTCTTTAAAAATTCATTCATTCCGTCAATTTGTTTATTATAATCTACATTATATTCATCTATCTTATTTCTAAGGCTTTGAAAATTTTCAAATACTAAGTCAAATTTAGAATTCATCTCTTCTAATATAACTTCAAAGTGTTCTTTTTTCATTCTTCGTTCCTTTTTATATTTATTTTCTTCCTTTAATTTAGTTGATTTACCAATTTACCGATTACCCAATTGACCAATTAAGTAAATAAAAATTATTTAGCTTGTTAACAATTGGTGAATTGGTAAATAGGTTAATTGGTTAATTATTTTACTTATTCGACATGTTAGTTGAAAAATCCTTCTTTTTAGGAAAAATATTTTCATTTTTTAAATTTTTAAAGAACTGATAAATAGTTATTCTTACTTATCTTATAGATTCCGCATCAAGTGCGGAATGACAAAATTAATTCTCCGGAGGTGAGGGAGTCTCTTCTGCTGGTGGAGTGGATGGTTCAGGTGCACTACCGGTCTCGGTAGGAGCTTCCCCTGTCTCTTGAGTGGGAGTTTCTCCAATTTCCACCGGGCTTTCTGTCGTAGAAGTAGGTAGAGTTCCGGTATCTGAAGTTGCAGAGGGCTTTCCTTCTCCTCCTTCTATTTTAGCTGTGCTAATTTCTGCCTCTAAACTGTTTTGAATGTTTTCACACATATCTTCGGTACTGTTGCTATTATCTATAGCTTTCTTAAATAAAAGAGAAATTTCCTCTGAAGATAAACCTGAATCAGTTGCCAATAAGCTTAAATAACTCAGTTCTTCACTTATTTCACTAATCTCTTCTATATTTTTGCCTTCGGTGGTTCCGGTCTTTAACAGCCAGAACAAAGATTCCTGAGGCACATCGTTTTCCAGGCTATCAGCCAATATTTCAACCATCTCTTCCTCGCCATTAATCTCAAGACCCTCTTGCCGGGCCTCATTTAAGAGCATAGAAGCTTTTTTTAGATTCTCCACTTTGGTGGAGATTACCGAAATTATTACAGTCTTGTCAACGTTCTTGGCAAATCCTTCGTTTACCTTATTGATTAAGGGCTCAGTGGGTAAGCCTTCTTGTTGGGTCTCCAATATCACATCAAAGACTTTCTTTACACTATAAGCATCGAATGATTCTTCTATGCTATTCTCAATAATTTTTTTGGTATCTTCAAAAGGTATTCCTAATTCGAGTAAATCCTGAGCAGAGTTTAAAATCATTCTGCTTTGAAAAGCAGAATAAGAGGAAGAAGAACTTATGATGCTTTTCAACTGCTCTAACTGTTCATCAATATTTGCTGCATTTGCGGAAAAAGCAGATATAGTAAAACAGAATATCGTGAGTAAGGTTATTAAAGATAATATTAATTTAAATTTAATTTTGCTTTTTGATAGAGTCATAGTTTAATTACCACGTTATTCAGTCATTGCGAGCGACCACAGGGAGCGTGGCAATCCCCGTTTGAGATTGCTTCGGTCGTTTCACTCCCTCGCAATGACCAAGATTGATTCCCATTACCTGTTTTCACGAGTACAAGCTTCATAAGAATGACAGAATAAACAGACGGGTTGGATTAATCCAACCCTTACATCTTAACTCGATACGTGATACTCGATACTGTTTTTAGGTAGAGTTGCAACTATTTATTTCTAAAATAGCATTTCTGTTGCCGAAACCATCTTTAACGTAACGAAGGGCATTGGGGTCAGGAAACCATTTTTCCCCATCCAGTACAAACATATACTCATATCTACCTGGTTCTAATTTAAGGGTTCCGGTCCAGATGCCATCCCCATCGGGGTCTTCTAAAATATTAGCTTGGGGGTTCCAACCGTTGAAATCACCAGCAATTGCCACAGTATGAGCTTTGTTATTGCTAATTTTTAAAGAAAATTGCACTTCAGCTGAACAGATAGGAGAAGTATCAGGTGTATTAAAGATAAAGGTAAAGGCAAAAAATACGACTAGTGCTGCTGCGGCTGCTGCACCGACCAGACGGAAAGAAAGCTGTGGAATAGAAATTCTCTTTTTGATGCGGTCCGTCCAGGAAGTCTGAATCTGGACTTCTTCGCGTGAAATTTTTGCCATTAGATTTTGAGTAAAGGTTTCCGGTGCCGGTTGAAGCGATAAAGAATTCAAAGAAATAATTATCTCTTTTAATCTTTGATATTCTTTGTTACAGGCCGGGCAGGATTTTAAGTGTTTATCAACTTGCTTGGTCATATCCGTATCGAGTACCTGTTCTATATAGGGATTTATTAATTTTTTAATTTTTTGACAGTTCATTTTTGCAACCTCGGGATATAAATGATTTAGTCGTTAGTCGTTAGTATTTAGTCGTTAGCAAGAAACAAATAAATACAAAATGCAAATTTATTAATTAAATGATTTCTTGCTTGCATAATATAATACGAAAAGATAATGAAAAAGTTTCACTCTTATCAGTTAGTTAGTTACTTGGTTTATTGGTTAACTGGTTTAATATTAATTCATTAACTAACTAACCAGGTAACCAACTAACTAAAATTTTAACGACTGTTTTCTAATATTTTTCTTAATTGTTCGCGAGCACGGTAGAGACGGACTTTAACTGTGCCCTGTGGCAATTTAAGAATATTTGCTATTTCAATATAGGAAAGGTCTTGTAAGTGACGCAATACTATAACTTCTCTGTATTTTAGAGGTAGAGAATAGATGGCCTGTTGAATTGTCTGGAGGTTCTCCTTTTGAGAAATAATTTGCTCCGGGTTATTGGTTAAATCCGCGGGTTGGTGATAAAATTCCGAATCATCTGTTTTTATTGGGGTATCGAGGGAAACATAATCTATCTCTTTTTTTTTGTATTTATCCCTAACAATATTTAGAGTAATCTGATAGAGCCAGGTGGAAAATTTGTAAGATGGGTTAAAATGGGCAAGGGATTGATACGCTCGTAGGAAGGCTTCCTGAGAAATATCTTCCGCTTCGTGAGGACTATTGCTCATTCGGTAGGCTAAATTATAGACCATATTTTTATAGTTATCTATTAACCGGGAAAATATTTGTGTATTTCCCAGGAGACAGGATTCTATTATTTTGAGATCGTCCATTAGCAATTCACCAATTTACCAATGAATCAATTTACCGATTCACCGATACACCAATTCACCAATTATTTAATTATTCAATGTAGGGGTTCGATTCATCGAACCCGTTTCAGTTCGGATAAATCCAAGTCCTATCTTCTAAGCGCTATATGTTAACTAATCTTCCCATGTCTGGATTTCCGACTTCTGATTTTTGAATTCTAAATTATTCACGATATACGCCCTACAGCATACAAAATACTATTTTTTTGTTAGCTTGGAGGACAATTTTCACTTATTGCATTGATTCTCTCTTCTGCAAAATTAGACCAGGAAGTGCCAGGGTAATTATCTATTACCAGCTGATAGGCATCAATTGCCTCACACCACAGTTCTAATTGCTCATAACACCAGCCAATCTGATATTGGGCATCCGGAGGAATTTCATTACCGTTACTCCAGGTACTATTGGGATAATTATCGATTACCAGTTGAAAGGCAGTGATGGCATCATTCCACTGCCCAAGTTTTTGTCCATAACACCAGCCAATATAGTACTGGGCGCAAGGGGCGATAAGCCTTTCTGATTCACCTGGCCAGGTAGAATCAGGATAATAATCTATAACTTTCTGAAATTCTAAAATAGCCTGACTATAATCTTGTGCTTGATAATGGGAATAGCCAATATAATATTGGGCAGGAGCAGCATAATCGCTCTCTGGATAGTTTTCGATAACTTTAGTAAATTCGAGAATAGCTTGTTCATAATTAGCTAATTTGCGGTAACTCTGAGCAATACTGTATTGACTAAGAGCCAGTAAAGAGCTCTCGGGGTAATTATCTATCAATTTCTGATATGCCTCGATGGCGTGAGAATAGTCATATGTTACATAATAACAATTTCCTATTCCCAGCTGAGCATCATCAGCATAGGAGCTGTCGGGATAATTGTTAATTAATTCTTGATATTCGAGGAGAGCTTGAATATAATAGCCCAATTTTTTTTCATTAATATAACCGATATAATATTGAGCATCATCAGCATATTGACTATTAGGATAATCACTAATCAGTTGTTGAAATGCGGTGAGGGCATTTGTATATTCGCCTGAATCGTAATAGATAATTCCTCCATCAAAGAGATACTTGTCATCAACCGCCCGAACAACGATAGGATTACCATTATCAATCAAAGTAACTTCATCCTCTTTTATTACAACACTTAATATTTTATAAGTAATATAACTTTCTTTGCTAATAGTTAAAGTCCGCGCACCTATTGCTACTTCATCTATCCGGAAGTAACCATCTTCATCTGTGAGGGCAGTATTGGAGGAGCCAGTTATACTAACCAGGGCTCCTTCTAAAGGACGGGTATTAATAACCGTTTCTTCATAGACATACCCTTCTACCGAGCCTTTAGAGAAAGGCGAAAATAAGCAGCCATTTAAAAGTAGGAGCGAAAAAGATAGTAATATTAAAAAAATGACAGGGGACGGTCCTTTGTCATTTTTTATCTTTTTGAAATTTTTAATTAATAATAACAACGATAAAAGCCTCCATTGTTGGTTAATTAGTTAGCTATTTAATTGGTTACCTGGTTAACTAGTTAGGATAAGATGCGAAATACAAGATAATACAATTGACCAGTTTATTGATTAACCAATTAACCGATTATATTAGTAAACTGGCAAACTGGCAAACCGGATAACTATTTTTTATTTATTTTCTTTAATTTTTTTTTCGCTTCCTGCGCAAACTCTGATTGGGGGGCGAGTTCAATCACGCGGGAAAGAAATTCTTGGGCTTTTTCTTTTTCCCCTATTTTATCATAAGATAATCCTAAATAATAGTAAGCTTCTGCATTGTGGGAAGACATTTTTATCGCGCTCTCTAAGTATTCTATAGCTTGAGAGTACTTCTTTTTCTCAAAATATACATATCCTATTCTGACGTTAAGGTAAATAATAATTCCCGTATTCCCTGCTGAAGATGAAGAAGAGCTTGTCGTTAAATCTAAGGCTTTTAAATAATATTCCAAAGCCTCATTGTACTCATTAATAAAAGGGACGATACTTCTTGTTTCATAAATATAGCCTAATCTCAGATAACTATTAAAATTTTCCGGATTGTCTTCGATAATTTTTTCATATTGAGGAATGACTTGCTCCGCAAACTTATTAGCCTTTCGGTATAGACTGTAGGCTTTTAAAATATTTTTGTTGTTATATTCTATAATCCCTTTTTGCAGATAACATTGCCCCAGGTAATAATAGCTTTCAGTATGATTTAGATTTAGTTCAATCGATTTTTCAAATTCAGCAATAGCCTTATCGTATTCTCCCTTGCTAAAATAAGACATTCCTACCTTAAAAGGAGTCTGAACAACAGATTCATTTTTTTCTTTGATAAACCCGGAAACAGTAACTGCTGCCCGAGGATTGACCGGGTCGTTAGATTCTACGTAAACCCGTTTAGTAAAACGGCCTATCATATCCAGAGAATTAACGGTAATTTCTAGTTCGCTCTCTTCTCCCGGATTAAGTTCTTTGATAGAAATTAGAGGGTCGATGCAGGATTCACAGCTAACTCCGGTTCCCTTAATAATTAAAACCTCGTCTCCGATATTTTTAAATTTAAAAATATGAGTAGGCAGTTCATCAGGAGTGATTTCTCCAAAATCCCAGGAATCTTCCGGGAAATAGAGAGCGGGACCATTGCCAGCCAGGGTAATAGCCGTATTGCTGTGTGATGGTAAAATCTGGGCCATCAGAATAAAAAATAAAAAAAAAGCAATGTGAATTATTAAAGAAAATATTCTATTCTTTATATTTTTTCTAATTATATTATCTTTCATATTTATTATTTACTTTATATCTCCCCATTTTTTTGATTATATAATAGATACCCTCCTTTTGGCAAATCAAAAAAGTTGCCCAAAAGTGCCTGGCACTTTTGGGCAACTTTTTTGATTTTTGTAAAAAATAAAAATATGTTATACTTATAAAAATATTTTCAGTACGGGGTGATGGCTATAAATATATCAATTAGGAAGTTTCCGCGGTCAAAGATATTAGACCGCTACATTGTAAAGGAAGTAATGAGTTTTGTGGCTCTGGCTGTTGCCGCCCTAACCATTATGCTAATTATGCAAACTCTTTTTGAGTTAATGGATATGTTGATTAATAAGAGAGTGGCCTGGCCCTATATTGTCAAGTTATTAGCCTATCGTCTTCCGGCATTTCTGGTAGTAACCTTCCCTATCTCTTTACTTGCTTCCAGTGAACTGGCTATTGGCCGCCTTTCCACAGATGGGGAAATAACTGCTATGAGAGCAGGAGGGATAAGCCTGCGCAGAATAATGATTCCTTTTTTAATTGCTGCTTTTGCCATAAGTATTTTGGCTTTTATAATCAATGATTATATCGTCCCCGAAGCCAACCATATTTCCCAGAATATTATCCGGGAGATTGTGTTAAAAAAGGGACCTCCTAACATCAGGCGAAACGTCTTTTTCCGTGATGCTGAAAATCGCTATTTCTATATAAATCGGCTTGATGAAAAAAATATGATTATGCAGGATATTATGGTCTATGAAATGACTCGGGAAAGATTTCCCCGAATGATAACAGCCAAGAAAGGGAAGTGGGTGGTTGATACCTGGAAACTGGAGAATGGGACTATATATAATTACGATGAAGAGGGCAAAATTACCTATGAGATGAGCTTTGAAACTTTAGATATTATTGTTAAAGAAGACCTGCAAAAATTCTTTAAAAATCAGAGGACTCCTCAGGAGATGAGCAGTAAAGAATTAAGACAGCAAATAGATATTTTGCAACAAGCAGGTGCAGATACTAAAAATTTTGAAGTAGATTTCTATATGAAATATTCCATCCCTTTTAGCGGATTAATCTTTGTTCTACTGGGAGTGCCCTTGGGTTTACGGGTAAAACGCGGAAGCAAGGCTACCGGAGTAATCCTAAGTATTGTTTTGGTTTTGCTTTATTATGTCCTCCTTTCCACTACCAGATCCATGGGACGAGGAGGAATGTTAATCCCGTTTCTGGCGGCCTGGCTACCCAATATTATTTTTGGTATTTTGGGAGGGATTATTATATTTGGGGCGGAGAAGAAGTGAATTTGGTTAGTTGGTTAATTAGTTAATTGGTTAGCTGGTTAGGATAAAGATTAGTTAGCCGGTTAGGATAGTCGTTAGTATTAAATACAAGAAAATTCAGTTAGCCAGTTGACCGGGTATAAGATAAAAAATACAAGAGATAAAGATATCCTATAAGGAAATATATAAAATATGATACAAAGCGGAAAAGTAAAGAATGCAGTAATTTTTTTAATAATATTTATATTACTTTTAGGGCTAAACCTGAATCTGGGTAATCAAAATTCCAGGTTTATTCTGGTATCTTTTGCTCAAGAGACCGGAGAGACGATTAAGGCGGGAGAAATAGCGGAAGCACAAACAGATGAAAAGGTTGTAGAAATAGAAGAGACAAAAGAAAAAGAAATTGAAGAAAGAACCAAAGAATCACAAGATGAAGAAGAATTAGATATCTCCCTTATCGCTGAATATATCACTTATGAAAAGATAGAGGGCGAAGACCTGATTATTGCTAAAGACGGAGTACATCTTAAATACCAGGATATCGAGGTAAAGGCTGAATATCTGAAGATTAATTTAACCACTCACCTTCTCTTCGCTTCCAGAGAGGTCCTCTTTAAACAAGATGAGACCGAAACTAACTGTGAAGAACTTACTTATAACTGGAAGACAAAAAAAACAATTTTACTCCGATTAAAAGGTGAATTAACCGGGGAAGGCATCAAGGGAAAACTCTATTATCGGGGAGAAAAAATGGAAAATTTCCCCAAAACCGTGGAAATTACCGAAGGAAGTTTTACCACCTGTGAATTAGAAGAACCTCACTATCGTATAGTCGCCAAAGAAATGATTATCTATCCCAAAGACAAAATAATCGCTCGTAATATCTCCTGGTATGAAGGAAAGACTAAAATTATTACCCTTCCCTATTTCTTGATTTTCTTAGACCGCAAAACCCAGCAGCCTATTCTTCCCAAGATAGGACAAAATAGTAAAGACGGATGGTTTATAAAGACCTATTTTAATTATTATGTAGATGAAAAATCTTATGGGACACTTTATATTGATTGGCTGGAAAAGAAAGGGATTGGCACAGGGGTTGAACATACCTGGGAAATAGGAAGCCAGAATAATCCCGGAGAGACCTCCCTTTATCTGTATCAGATTAAAGAAAAAGATAGCGGAAAAATCAATTTAACTGGAAAGATAAAATATGGGCAAGAATTTAAAGAAGACTTAAAAACTCAGGTAACTCTAAGTTACAGTGGAAGCAAGGCCGCAGGAGAAGAACTTCTCAGTAATAGTTTAAAATCACAATTTAGTTTAGATAAAAAAGGAAAAAAATATAATCTTAAACTTACCGGAAAATATAACTTTAGTGGTACAGGACTGGGGCAAGAAGAGTTGAGTATCAATGGCAACATTAAAGTGAACCATAATTATACTTTTAATGATAAATTAAGTTCAGCCCTCGCTTTGATTTACACTGACAAAAACCCGGCCAGTTGGGAAGTAGCAGACCGCGAATTAAAGCCGAAATGGGAACTAAAATATAAGGGCGAAGGCTATACCTTAAATTTGACAACTGAAAAGAGATTTGACCTGGATAGTGATAATTATACCGGAGAAAATATTTCTAAAATAATTGACCGCTTGCCGGAATTCTCATTTAAGAAAAATGCCGCTGCTATCGGAGACACTAAGATTACTTATGATATTGATGCCTCAGTGGGACATTTTTATGAAGCAGCTACTGAAGAAGATAACTGGCGCGGAGAATATATTATTAATGTTAAGAGACCCTTTGAGCTGGGTGAATATTTAACCTTGACTCCTTCGGGAATTTTTCGGCAGGATGTTTATTTGACCGGGGAAGCCCGCTATTTGGTGGGAGGAAAAGTGGATTTGAAGGCAGCTTACAACCCCTACATTTCCTCTACTCTATCTTATAATTATAATAAATCAGTAGGTCCGACTCCTTTTAATTTTGACTATATCACTCCTCTGTCCAATACAGTTAAGGGGAAATTGACTTTAAAGCCCTCTGAAAAAATTAAATTAGATTTATCTACCAATTATAATTTTGTTACGGAAAATTTTGGAAATTTAGTGGGAAAAGTAGAATATAAGCCAAAAGACGACTGGAAGATGAATTTTAGCTCCTCCTATAATCTAAATACTAAGGAGTGGACTAAGAAGATAAATTCCACACTTGATCTACGGTTGAGCGAGGATTGGAGAATCAAGTATAAAGGTGTGGTAGATTTAGATGATTTTAAACTCACTAATAGCGTAGTAGGAATTACCCGCGACCTCCATTGCCGGGAATTCACTATAAATTATAAACAAGCCACTAAGTCTATCTGGGTGGAATTTTATATCAAGGCCTTTCCAACTGAGAAGATAACTTTGGGAGGAAAATAAATTGGTTGGTTGGTTAGTTAGTTAGTTAGTTAAGGAAATAGAAGAAAGAAGCCAAATTCGTATCTAGTATTTCGTGAATCGTATCTTGTAAAGAAAAAAGAAAATAGAAGCCAGAAGAAAACAACACATAGGGGCGTATTGCATACGCCCTCAATAATCTATATAAAAAAGTAGACAGGCGTCTCGCCTGTCTACTTTTTTAGCAAGTTACCGGTTGGGCAGTTAATGTAGCGACACGGCGTGCCATGCCGATTGAATTAAATAGACACGATGCATTGTGCCTCCATATTACAATTACATGTTCACAGATAGATATTTCGTCGGTTTTTGAATTAAATTTAGAAATATTATTTTATAATTTTTAATACAGAATCCCTGTATTCAAAAAAATCTTTAAGATTCCGTCTTAAAATATTTACTACAATTGCCTCGTCTATCTTATCGTAGTGATGAACTATTATATTTCTAAATTGAGCCATATTTTTCATCGTTTTGTACTGCTTCTTAGAGATAATATCCTCTTCCTCGAGTACTTGAAAAGTATCACTATAGCTAGTTGGAATTCTGTATTTTTTATCAGCAATAATGTGATTTGCTATATCCACACATAACTCAATCATCATCTGAAGTGTTCTTTCAATAATTCTCTGAATCTTCCAATCTCTGGAATATTCTTTTACCGTTATAGCGGAATATTCTTGTATCTGTTTAATATAATATAAGTTTCGAGCTCAGCTAATTTTCTCATTATTAACATTTTATCTACCAAGTGAAAACCTCCTTTTAAAAATGTCCTCTTCTTTCTTAGAAAAATCAAAATACTCCCTCAAGACTAAAGACTCAAAAGAATGCCTTAAAAATGGATCTTTGTCTACCAATATTTTCTTATTCCCTACTATCCTTGCCTTAAGAGTGAGAGGTGTAATATTAAGTATAACCAGGTCGATTTCCTCGGTACCAAATATATCTATCAACTTTTTTAAAATAACCATCTTCTCTCTGGCAAAATTTGTTCCTTTTTTTAGATATAAAGCTATATCAATATCACTAAGGGGATTAACTTTGCCCTTAGCAAGACTACCAAAAAGATAAGCAAAGACTACTTTTGAGTAATTTTCTAAGAAATTATTTACTTCAGGTAAAATCTCTAATATATTTTCAGGAAGTTTTTTATCTTTAATCATTATAAATTTATCCTTCTAACCGGATCCTATTTAAGGGATAATTATTTCGGCAGTTACTTTTATAATATCAAAATCTATTCCATCTCCTGAATCACCTAGCGGCAGATCCTCTACCTCCTCCGATGGATTATAAGTAACATCTATAGTAAAATATTCATCTAAAGAATCATAAGTATTATTATCTAAATCTGTAGCAATAACATTAACGTCAACACTGCTCGGATATTCTAAATCACTTAATGCTATGGTTACTTGAATCTTATTTCCACTGATTAAATTATCCGTTAAATAAAGTTCTGGAGAGCCTTCTTCTTTTTGAGCAAAATAAAAGAATCCATCCTCTAATTTAATATAATAAAATCTATCATCCCAAGATAAAATATCATATCCTGGCCCAGTAGCTGAATTTCCATCGGTATCCATTACTATATAATATATTCCGTTGCTAGAATCGATTACGCCTTCAACTTCCACGGTAATCTCTAATTGATACTCGGTTTCCCCAGGTTCTGGTCCCGGTCCCTCCGGCCATCTTGCACATCCGGCTACTACCGCCATTATTCCTATTATCAATAAAATAATTATCGCTCTTTTCACTTTCATAATTCTCATAAAATCGCCTCTCTACGACTAAAGTTTCCCAAAGGTGCCAGGCACCTTTGGGAAACTTTAGTCTAATTTAATGCCGCTTCGGACATTTCCTTCTACTTCTAATCTTTCGCTGTCAATATAAAAGACGGCTTTATCGCCAGTAATCCATCTACCGGCTTCTTCTTCTATTCTTACTTTCCCCACTAAAGTTATTTTCTGTTCTTTATCATTATAAACTGCTTCCTCAGCAGTGATGGTGTAATCTTTCTTTAAAATCTTTACTTCTCCAGTGGCGGTTAAATCCTGGGTATCAGTAAAAATCTCCAAGTTGTTACAATTCCAGGTAATATTGTCTTCTTTGTCTTTTTTATCTTTTCGCTCCTGAACCAATATTACTTTTTCTTGAAAGATATATTTTTTATCATTGAGAAAAGCTTCAAGGGTTTCGCCGGTAATAGTGATATCGCTCTGGACTAATTTTATATTACCCTTTATCTGGCCAATCTTTTTATCTACATCAAAATCAGCTTCTTGAGCAGTTAGAGTGATATCTTCCTGGGTGATAATGACATTGCCTTTAAAGATCATCTTATCCGTGCTTTTATCATAAGTTACATTATCTGCCTGAATATTTACTACTGATTCTTTTTTTTCTTCCTGGGCAGAAGCACAAAATGATAAAAATATAATAAGAGATAAGCTAATAAATGTTAATAGAAACCTATTAAAATAGAATTTTTTACAATTTTTCATTGTGCATAAAAACTCCTTTCAATTTAGTTAGTTGGTTAGCTAGTTAAGATAGAGATAAAAACCAGTTACCCAGTTAGCCGGTTTGCCAGTTAAAGATGAGAAATACAAGATTAAATAATTGCCCAATTGACCGATTAAGATAAGAATAAAGATTAGGAAATTAATTCACTAATTGCCCAATTAGAGATAAGAAATACAGGAAGTGAAATTATTCGATTTTAAAAGTTACTTTTACATTCCCCTGTAATTCAAGTTTATTTAGTTCAACATCACTCATCAGCCAGTCGGCGGTAATATTATTTTCTTTTACTGTTAGCTCAACCGGTTCCAGACTGGCTAAGGTCTCCTCTTGCGAATCCCAGTAAAACCTTTCCCCTTTTAGGATATCCCCTTCTTCAGTCTCGATAATTACTTCTCCCACCAATTCCATGCTCTTGCTTCCCATATCGGCAATACATTTATTAAGCTTAATATTTAGATATGGTTCATTATCTTTAAAGATAACCGCTTTTTTAATTTTTTCAAAGATAGTTTTTTTTCTGTCTTCTGCTAAAGATATTTTATCGGCTTCTATCTCCCATTCTTTTTCCCCGGCTTTAACTCCTACCACTGTCCCTTTTTCTATTTTAACCGGGGCTTCATTTACTTCGATATCTTCTTCCTCAAATTCTTCAATCTCTTCTTCTGTCTGAACCGTACCCCCATCTTTCCCCTTATTATAAATAAAATAAAAAGAAAGGGCTACAGCCAGAATTATTATTAAAATAATCCATGAATATCTTTGTTTAAGCATATTATAATAATATCATTAAAGTCCCAAAGATAAAAGCATTTCATCCCATAAAGTATCTTTAGAAAAATTAGTATAGTTATAATAATAATGGTAAGCAATATAGGGAAAGTAGATAGAAAGGCCTTTGGAGCCACTTACGCTTCCGCCACTATATCCCGATTTTATTACTGCATAATTTAAAGTCTGTTGAATGTTTAAGGCAATGTTTTTGACTTCAAGGCTATTTGAATAAGCTAATAATTGATTACAAAAATCATATAAATCAATAAAATCCCAATCACCATAATACTGACTGGAATTAGCAGCATTTAAGTAATTATATTTTGGTGTCAGATTATCACTCATTATAGTTAGGGCTAAAGCGGATAGCTGATCAGTCAAAGTATCCATATAACTTAGGTCAATTGCTGATTGGGTGACATTAGCATAAGGATAAGAAAAAATATATTTATTAACAATATCAACTGCTAATTGCTCTGCAGGCATAAGAGGATTGCCCACCAATTCTCCCAGAATGGTATCATAAGGCCAGCCATCTCCAGGTTCATTCTCTTCTGAGGCAACCAAGATATCGGCATAATCTTTTATCTGATAAGCCACCTCAGTCATAGCCATGAAACACGCATCCATTCCCACAATATCAATCTTTTTCCCCATTTGAGCATTAATGACAGAGAGGGAATATTCTAACTCGGGCATAGTTATTTTGTCTCCTCCACTGGTATCATCCCAGGCAATATCTTTGGTGAGGTTTAAGGATCGGAACCCTCCTCCATGATTCCAGATTACCAGCAAATATTTTTTAGCCGGGTAATTAGTTACTGCCCAATTAGTAAAATCGACTAAGGTCTGAGGGTCACCCATATTAAGTTCACCCAAATCACTTTTTAATTGAGAATTTATCTGAACCGCGTCAAAATCCTGAGTGATATAATACCTTCGAGTATTAGTCCAATTGCCATTAGATATATCATCAGCATAACCTTCATTATTGGCAGCTAATACACTATAAGGGATTCGGTCTACCTGAACTACAATGTTTACATCAGAAGTTGAGCCGACCATTTCCATTTCATTAATATCATCGATACCAGCACTCTCTAAATTATTATCAGAATCAAGGTAAATCATTACTGTCCATTCAGTAGTGTTGTTAATCGGCGGGAATAGAAAACAACCAGTGAGACCGATGGATAAGATCATTAGAATAAAAATTATTATATATTTATTGTTCATAAATTGTTACTCCTCTTTTTTTGGTTAGTTGGTTAGCTGGTTAAGATTAAGATAAATATCAGTTAACCAGTCAATATAGTCGTTAGTATTAAATATAAGTTATCAGTTGACGGTTTTTAGATTTTTATTCATTAGCTATTAGTTTATGATATTCTCTGTCATTGCGAGCTCTGATTTATCAGAGCGTGGCAATCTCGGTTTAGGATTGCTTCCCCTGCTTTCGCAGGGGCAGGCTTGCGATGCTCCTTGCAACGACAAAAAATAAAAATGGATACTTATACCGACATTGCAAATTTATTTTTTGTTATTTTAAATAATATAGCATATAATCGATACGAAGTCGAAAAAATATAGATAATTGACCAATTCACCAATTGACCAATTGACCGATTGCCCAATTATTTTAGTATATAGTATGTGGTATATAATATAGTGAAGAAAATACTGAAGATAGATACAAGATTATTTAATTTACCAATTAGGATAAAAATAAAGATTAGGAAATTAATTGACCGGTCGGTTTAGCAATATAAAAAATACAACTTCCAAGGCAGATTGTGCGTCTAAAAAATGGTTTTTAAAAAAAATTTAAAAAAATTTAAAAAAAAAGAAGGATTTTTAAAAACTATATGGTATTATAAATATAAATATAAATGTATTATTAACATAATATAACATGTATAATAAAATAATTGAAGAAAGGAGGATAATTTAAAACAACTTACCAAAGGAGGTAAATTTTCATGAAAAAGAATGTTCTAATAAAAGGTATTTTAGTATTAGTAGTAATTGCATTTTTGTCACTCGCATTTACAGGATGTGCGCCTACCACAGGAACAGTTTACATTATTGTTACAGGTGGTTGGGTATATGACATTTACATGGATTACAACCAAAAATTCTGGTCAGCTGCACCAGGTACTTATACACTATTCAACGTTCCCATAGGAACTCATTTCTTCGAAGCAATTGATACCTGGGGATGGACTTGGGGTTATGATTCTGCTACACAATACATAGCTGGTGGGGTAAATTATGTATATCTTAATCCTTGATTTTTAGCTCAATCTTATGGATATCTACAAAGTAATATAACAAAGAATTAAGTATGAAAAAATTAAAAAAGACAGACTGCTCTTAATCTATATTTTTCGGATGAAAGTAGTCTGTCTTTCCTTTCCTAAATAAATATTTTTCTAAAAAGAAAAGAGGTTTTTTGAAATACTATCGAATATTGGTTATTATAAGACAACAATATTTCATAAATAAAGGTTATGAATTATGCATAATCAAAGATTACTGAATAAAAACTTTTTAATCTTGCTGACGATTCTAATGTTAAGCTCATTATTACACTCCGGATGCGGGGGAACCACTTCACCTCCCATCACTGTTAATAAGACAATATACCGCGCTTACTGCGTGGGGGTGGGGGATTATACCTACTTCCCCGATAGTTATGGGAATATCGACCTTCCCGGTCCGCCTTATGATGTAAACAGAATATGTTATACTCTTAGCAAATGTCGATTTGGGACATCAAATACCGAATTTTCGGAAATCTGGTATACCACTGATTGGTCTGCTACAAAATCAGCCATCTTGCAGGGAATTGCCAATGTTTTCTCTGAAGCAGATTATAATGATATTTCTTATTTTTATTTTAGTGGCCACGGAATTTGGGGAAATAATATTTCCTATCTTTGTCCAACTGAAGCAAATTATTACGCGCCTATGTCCACTTATATCAGTATAGATGAATTAGAAGCTGCTTTAAGCGCAATTCCAGGTATAAAAATTGTTTTCCTTGATTCTTGTTATTCAGGCGGATTTATTGGAAAAGCAATAGATGTAACAGCAGCCTCTAAAGAAAAATTAGAATTTTTTAATGATGAGGTTATTAACGTCTTTTCCCAAGCCCAATCCAAAGGACTGCTTACTACTAATAAATATAAAGTTTTGACTTCTTGCCATTACTACCAGGAATGTTGGGAAATACAACCAGAAGAAGGCGACCCTTTTGGAGTATTTACCATGGCTTTATGTGATGGTTGTGGTTATTCCGGTAGTTACCCGGCAGATACTAACTTTAATACACAAGTCAGTTTACAGGAAGCATATCTTTATGTAAGAGATTGGGTTTTTTCTTACGGAGTTATCCAGGATGTGCAAGTCTACCCCAACAATTCACCTTTTACGATTGTGGAATATTAATTTGGTTAGCTGGTTAGTTAGTTAATTAGTTATCTGGTTACCCGGTTTACCGGTTAACCAGTTAATTTAATTCATATATGTGGGTAGAAATGCTTTAGATTCCTGCTTTCGCGGGAATGACATAAAGAGACGCGGGAATGACGGAAAAACAGACGGGTTTGATATCTACCTGTGCGTGTACGCACGCAGACAGGAAACAAGCCCCTACATTTACATAGGCAGGCGAGACGCCTGTCCTCCGGTTTTATATAGATTATTGAGGGCCTATACAATACGCCCCTACTTCTAACTTGCAACCTGCAACCTGTATTTTAACTGGCCAACTGTAAAAAAAAGGCAGACACAGGGTCTGCCCCTACATATTTTGCATTATATTATATACTGATTTGGCCTCTGACTTTCAGTTCACAAAATTCTTTGTTCTTTCCTAACTATTCACTAACGACTAATTCACTGTACCAACGCTATTACCGTAGTATCATCTTTAACCTGCAGGAACATTTCGCTTCCCTCTTCTATTTTTACATTTTTACCTGGGACTAAAGCCCCAAAAATTAATCCCACGGGATTACTTAAGATAATTAATCCTAAAATTCCTGCTCCTATTGCTACATATAATCTCTTATTTTCTTCTTCTGCCTTTTCTCCTAATATTAAACTAAGAGAAGTCCCGTCTAAAGTTGAAATTGATTTAAATTCTATCTCTAACTTCCCGGGTCGAGATAAAAGGGTAGCTTTCTTAGCCTTAATTATTTCGCCTACCCCTTCAGAATTGGCGGGAATAATTAATTTATTATCTATAAATACATTTTCAGCTATTTGGAAATTAAATGTTTCACCGGATTTATTATTTTTAGAGCTTAGAGCACTTAAAAAACGGATAGGTACCAAGGTCCCGGCAGGAATTAACACTTCTTCAACCAGCGGTTTACCCTCTTTGAAACAAACTCCAAAAATACTCTCTGCCCTCATAGCCAGGACATCATCCGATGTTTTACCAAATAACACATTTTCTAAATTTTCTATTTTAACAATTAAAGGTTCCGAGGTAATTTTTTCTTCTAATATCCACTGAGAGGCATTGATTTTGAAGATTACGGAAGGGTCTTCCGGGGTTCCCGAAATTATAAATTCTTTTAGCTGTTTTGCTCTACTAGTAATTGTTCCGGGGAGAGTTCGGCCTACTAATTCTTTTTCTAAATATTCTACCCGCTCAATTAAAGGTTTTTCCTGGGTTGTTCCATAGATAGCCATTTCTATCTGCGATAAATCTTCCAATAAGGTCGCCTGAGAGGCCTCGGCCGCCCAGGAAAATTGAGCTAATACTGAAGTGAAGATAAAAGCTGTTATTAAAATAAGAGAAAATGATTTTTTAAATAACATTTAAGGTCACCTACCTTTATTATTGGTTAGCTGGTTAGTTAGTTACCTGGTTAATTGGTTAAGATAAAGATATAAAGACTGTTAGTTAGTTGGTTACTTGGTTAATTAGTTTGTAAATAAATTACAAATAAATTAAATAACTACTAAAACAACTAACAGTCTTAATCTTTATTTTTATTTTTTTCTTAACCGATTAACTAAGTAACCAACTAACCAAATAACTAATTAGATTATAATATGATTCTCTAATTTCCGCAAATATTTTCCCAAAAAAAAATAACCCCCAGAAAAATTTCTGAGGGTTATTTTGGAAAATCACACTAAGCTTTTACAATTAGAAGCTTACTGCGAGTTCTGCGGTTAAAGTACCAGCAGTACCAGAAATGACCATATCACCATAATCATTGATATCATCATCCCAATCATTCATTTCAAAACCAACGGTTAAGTCAGTATTTTCAGCTAAAGCATAAGCTAACTGTACTTCAGCACTCCAGAAAGCAGTACTATCACTATCAACTCTTCCTTCTACTGTAAGATCCATATCCTCAGCTAAATCATACTCTAAAGTAGCTACACCGGCATAGGTAGCAGCAGGATAATCATATTGAACTGCACCGCTTAAGACATAATCATCAGCTAATGGATAGTTCATGTAGTTAGCATCTATGGTAGCTGTGGTCAATAACACATCATAAGAAACACCTAATCCTGCAGTTTCTGAGGTATCAGCATCAACTGTGTAGAGTAAATCTACTTCTGCTTCATGAGTTTGGACTGCCATAGCTGTATCCATATCGTAGGTCCAGCCTAATGTTACACCAACTTCGTCGGTTAATGGATAAGTAGCTTCTATACCACCACCAAATCTATCAGCAGTAAATCCACCAGTTGATGGAACAAATCCAGCTTGTACATAATGAGCATCTATTGCCAAACCGAGGTCGTCTAATGCAGTATCAAGAGTTAATGCGCCTGCATAAGTTAATGCGGTACCGTAGAATACACCGGCTTCAACAGCAATAGCTGCTTCATCTTCATCGCCCAAGTTAAATGCTAAGTCTAAACTACCAGCATAACCAGAAGCTAATACATCGTAAGAACCGGTAATACCAACAGCTACTTCATCTTCATCGCCAAGAGCAAAGCCAACGTTTGCCACATAGTAATCTTCTACGTCTCCAAATAGAGTCCAGTTACCGAGATCATTTTCGGTATCCCAAACCCAGGTAGCTAAGAATCCATCAAATTCTTCAAGGGTATCAAAGTCATATACTAATCCCAATCCTATGGTAGCTGGTTCAACTTCGCCTACTCTCAATTGTAAATCTGCACCTTGATAGTCAACAAAGAAACTACCCCAGGTTACTACAGGTGCTCCACCGAAAATGTCTTCAACTTCTACAGAAATACCAGCAGTAGTTTCATCATTAATGGTAGCTTCAATATTAATGTTTGTGTCATCTGTTAAAGTTGCGGCAGCCATTGGAACTACAACCTTTTCATAACTTGCAGTAAAGTCACCACTTATCACAACTGGTTCAAAGAAGGTATCCAATTTGGCTACGGTTGTCTCTAAGGCAGCGATTGCTTCTGTGTTTGCACCTAAGGAAGCTTCTAAGTCAGCTACGGTTACGCCCAAGCTGGCTAATTCGTCAGCAAATTCGATGGCTAATTTCTCTAATATTGCTACATCATCAGCGGAAGCAAAGTCCATACCTTCAACATAAGCCAATGCTTTGGCTACCGCTTCAGCAAATTCGTAACGAGTTAGAGATTTTGCTCCACCAAAGGTACCGTCAGGATAACCTACGATAACACCCTTTGCGGCTAAGCTTTGGACTGAATCATATGCCCAATGATTTAAAGGAACATCTACAAAAGGATTAGCAAATACAGGAAGAGCGAAAGCCAAAACTAATACTAATACTAATGCTAATTTTTTCATTTTTTTCTCCTTGGTTTTTTTATATTTCCAGTCAGCTTTATTTTAAGGAGTATCTATTAATTGAGTATCCAAAGTTCCCTCACTAATATTTTCTCTTTTTAAATTGCTAACTGGTTTTTATATCATCTTTTATTTAAATTAAAGCAGGTCCAAGAATTTTTTCACCTCCTTTCTCCCTACTTTAACCAATCTTAGATGATATACTTGTATATCATTTTTACATATCATGTATATATACTACATCGATGTTTAAAAATCCTTCTTTTTTTTGAAAATATTTTAAAAAAGTTTATAAAATATTTAATATTTCCACAGGTGCATATTTTACACAATGTTTTTTATAAATAATCCACTATAATATTATAGTTCTATTGCTTTTATTATAATTGTTACTGTATTATAATGTCAAATAAATTTTCAAAACCCCCTACTAAAATTTTACACTATCTGTATCTGTTTAGTTAGCTAGTTAGTTGGTTAACTGGTTAGTTGGTTAAGAAAATACAATGAAGAAACCAGAAGCCAGAATAAAATACAGTAATAAGTGATGAGTAATAAGTAATGTGTGGCAAGTGATAAGTTTCGAGTTGCAAGTTTAAAAAAGCCTTTATTCACTGTAAACTGAAAACCAGTTTTGCATCTTGTATTTGTATTTTTAACCAGTTAACCAACTAACTAGCTAACTAGCTAACCAAATTATCTTGTATTTTAACTAACGACTAATTTAGAAGTTAGAGGTTTAAAGAAGAAATGGGTTTGGCTTCCATCCTCACTCTCAGGGGACCCGTACTCCAGGTATCGTAAACCGAAATTAATGAAACTTTCATTGTTGTACCCGATTCTACAATAGTTTTAACTGTATCATATAAATTAACTGCGGATATAGTTCCTACAAAACTGGTTTTAGGGTCAGGAATTATCCCCTCTTTCACGGCAATAATATTCACTTTTCTTAGAAGAGATAAAAGTTTTTTTTCCACCTCACTATAAACTTCTGAACTTTCAATTTCCTCGGAAATAATTTCTTCATCTATTTTAAAGACTAACTTGTTCTCCAGGATGTTAAAATGTGCTACTATAGGTTCTCCTTTAATCACGTTTATAGAAGATAAAAGTCTTACTATCATCTCTTTATCACTGTCATATATCTTCTGTGCTACATTCTCAAATTCTTCTTGAGAAATAATAAATACTTGATTGGTACGCTCATCTTTTTTGGCACCCATAGCTAATACCTTATTGGAAGCTTCATTTAGGAATTTAAATAGAGCTTTCTTTATTTCTTCAATCGGCCTTTGTCCTTGAATAATAGTCAGCGCAATCTGTTCGTCCGACCCAAAAATAACCTCTCCTTCTCTAACCCAGGCAATTCCAGAGTAAAGGGCTTTTATGGTGGCATTTAATTCTTCTACTTCCTTATCCAGTTTCCCTTTTTCCTCTATCAATCCTTCTCTAATTATCAATAATTCTTCTAATTGATTTGTTTTGTTTTTTATGTCTTCAGATAATTTCTGATATTTCTCTTCTATTTCCTGTAATTGAGTAGTTTTTTCCTTTAGATCTTCTTTGGCAGAAGATAGCTGCATATTTCTTAACTCTACTTCCCGGGATAAGTTGGAGAGTTTTTCCTTTAATTCTTCCATTCCGAATAGGGCGGTTCTAACATCATTGGAGGAAATGGCAAGTATAGTTACTGTAATGATGGCAATCAAAATACCACTAATTATAGTAATAAATATAGCTGTATAATGGGGGCGCAAGCCAAAGATAGTTACTCTTTTTTTACCTATTTTAAGGCCTACCCAATCACCGATAAAGGCGATTAATCCGCTGATTATAATAAGAGTAGAAATTAAAATAAAACTGTACATGTCTTTCTTGGACTCCTTTCAGTCGTCCAATTAGTCGTTACCTGGTTAGTTGGTTAACTGGTTAACCGGATTAATTAGTTAGTAGGTCAATGTTAGTTTACCAGATTTTCTAACCAAAAAATATTAAAAATACTTAAAAATACTGTTGAATTTGTTCATTAATTTTTGTTGTTTTTGGGTAAGTTTTTACTTGTGATCTTAAATAAGTAATCAATTTATTAATTGACATAGATATTTTCTGTGCATGATTATAAATAGTTTTGAACTCTTCTTTATTAATATAGTTTAGGTCTAGAGAAATGTATAGATCGTTTTGAACTTCGGATATCGAAGCTCGAGATATTATTAAAAAATTTATAAATTCTTTTGTTGATCTTCTGTTAAATCCTTCAGCAATATTGGACATGATGGAAACTGAAGCTCTTCTCATTTGCGAAGTTAAACCATACAACTCCTCTTTTGGAAACCTTTTAGTTAGAGTATACATCCTGATAGTAAATTTTCTTGCTTCCTGCCAAATAGTCAGTTCTTCAAATAATTTTACAGTTGACATATAAATTTCCCTTTATTATATTATTAATTTCTTTCTTTTGTAAATTCCTAACCAATTAACTAATTAACTAGCTAACCAGCTAACTAATTCATAAATTAAATCTCTCCCCCAGATAGATCTTTCGGGTGATTTCACAATTGGCTACCTTCTGGGGAGTTCCTGAAGTCAGTATTTTCCCATTATGCATAATATAAGCTCTATCGGTAATTTTAAGGGTCTCTCTTACATTATGGTCGGTAATTAATATTCCTAACCCTTTCTTTTTTAGATAAGAAATTATTTCCTGAATATCATAAACCGCAATAGGGTCAACTCCGGTAAAGGGTTCGTCAAGCAGCATGAAAGAAGGTGAGCTGGTTAAAGTTCGGGCTATTTCCACCCGGCGTCTTTCTCCTCCGGAGAGCATATATCCTTTGTAATCAGCAAGATGTTCTATTTCCAGCTCCTTTAGCAATGAATAGCATTTTTCTTTCTGTTCATCTCTCTTAACTCCCAAAGATTCTAAAATTAGAAGGAGATTTTCTTCTACGGTAAGTTTACGAAAGATTGAGGGTTCCTGGGCTAAATACCCCAAGCCCATCCTGGCTCTTTGGAACATAGGAACTTTGGTGATTTCTTTACTATTAAAAGATACTTTTCCCTCATCCGGAGCTATTAAGCCCACTATAATATAAAAGGTAGTGGTCTTTCCTGCCCCATTTGGCCCTAAAAGACCTACTACCTCACCTTTATTAATTTCCAAGCTAATATCATCAACCACTCGTCTTTTTCGGTAAATTTTTATTAAATTCTCTGTCCTTATTCCCTGCACGATTAACTCCCTTAAATTGGTTAGTTGGTTAACTGGTTACTTAGTTAGCTGGTTATGAACACAGATGCAAGATACAAAGTAGTTTTTAGATAAAGAAAATTAGTTTACAGTTTTTAATTCTCAGTTTTCAGTAAGTAGGGCCGCATTGCTTGTTCCATTAACTGGTAAATTGGGTAACTTGCCAACCGACTAACTAGTTTTTATCTTAACTAACTAACCAATTAACCAGTTAGCTAACCAGCTAACTAAATTCAAACTGCAGTAAACATTAACTCAGCAAAGGCTACTAAATTATCATCCACATAGGCCTTTGCTTTAGCCTTACCAATTCCTCTTACCATCTTTACAATTTCTACTTTAATTATTAATTGGTCTCCGGGATAAACAGGTTTTTTAAAGCGAGCCTTATCGATACCGGCAAATAAGGGAATCTTCCCCTTGTTTTCTTCTTTGGAGAACATCAGTACTCCACCGGTTTGAGCCATAGCTTCAAGTATGAGAACTCCAGGCATCACCGGATGCCCCGGAAAATGTCCCTGAAAAAAGGGCTCATTTATGGTTACATTTTTCAACCCTACAATTTTATTTTCTTCCTGCTCCAATATTTTATCTACTAATAAAAAAGGATAACGATGGGGTAAAAGATTTAAAATTTTTCCTATGGATAATTTTTGTTTCATTGTGTTTTATCTTTTTCTTTCTGTTCTTCTTCTAATTTCCTATTAATCTCTGCTATTACATCCTGAGTAATATCTTCTCCTCCATAGAGAGCAATAGGATAATTTAAAATATCGGTCCCAGCTGGCACTTTTATCTCACTATTTAATATTAAATCATATTTCCCTTTATCTCCTACTGCCTTAATTGCTTCAATAATATCTGAATAACGAGCTGCCTGGTATGATTTTATCTCAGCAAGGATCTTCTCTTTAATTGGTGACCATTCTTTATTAAATTTATCTTCCAACTTTTTAAGTCCAGTTTCATCAAGTCCTTTACCTTGTTTATTTAATTCTTCCTGGCGTTTTTGAAGTTCTTCTCGTAAGTTTAAACTAAGTTGATTAATGTTTCGGGTATAAGGATGGTTAGATATAACTTCCGCCAGATTTACTAAACCTACCTTTCCCGCTGCTGCCTCAATATTTTGAAAACTTAAAAATAAAAAGACTACTACTGTAAACAATAGAATAAAAATTGCTTTATTCCCTATCCTTTTTTCTGCTACTTGCATTGTTTTCCTCCTTAATATATTAATTAGTTATCGCGTCAAAAATTAGTATCTCGTATCTAGTAAATCGTATCTCGTATTATAGCGTTTAGCGTATAAGTTTTTGTCATTGCGAGATTGCCACGCTCCGATAAATCGGAGCTCGCAATGACAGAGAGCATAATAAACACCAACTAAAAACTAGTCTTGCAATTTCCTTTCTAACCGGCCAACTTGCTGATTATTGAATTAGATTTAATTGGCAAATTGTAAACACTTGCATCTTGCAACTTGTAACTATTAGCTGAAGACCGATAAATGAAAACTTAATTTTACACGGAATATAGTATTTTTTTATTGTCTTATCCTTACACTTGCAGCTCACAACTATACGCTAAACGCTACCCGCTATACGCTATATTATATACTAACGACTAATTTAATCGGTAAATTGGTAAATTAGTTAATTAGTTAATGGTTAGTGAATATTTATTTAACTAATTAACCAGGTAACCAACTAACCAGCTAACTATTTAAAAAGTATGCCCCATACTAAAGTAAGTTTCGCCTTCTCCTTCTTCATTGATTCCATAGTCTAATCTAATTGGCCCAAGAGGAGTATCAAAACGGATACCTACTCCCCTGCCAAATTTTAAATCTTCTAAATTAATGCTTTGTTCGATCTCCCAGGCTTGACCCCAATCTGCAAAAAGCACTGCCTGGAAATTTTCAGCTAAAGGAAATCTGTACTCCGCATTAAATACCAAAGACTTATCTCCGGAAAATTCACCTAAATCATAACCTCTTAAAGTATTCATTCCTCCTACTTGATATGCTGCAAAAGAAGGTAAATCAGTATCCGCCATACCACCCATAGCCCGGAGAGCTAATACCCCCTTGCTTAAATTATCGGTTATCTTTTTAACACTGCCGATATCGACTACGTCTCCAATAAACTTAGTAGAAATATATGCTCTAAGAGTTAAATTGTATTTGGTAAAGTTATAATCTCCTCCTAAAAATCCTCCCGCTTTTTCTAAAGAAAAACTATGATACCAACCGGAAGTAGGTTCAAATACATTATCACGAGTATCATAAGAAAAAGTAGGTACAAAGCTATTAGTTAACCCTTCATTAGTATCTTCGGGTAGGGTTCCGGAAACTAGATCATAGGTTACTCTCTCGCTCTTTAATTCCAATCCTAATTTAACTGCATCGCTTACCTTCCTTCCGAAAATAAGCCTTCCTCCCAGTCTTTCTTCATCATATTCAGCAAGAATCACTTCTTCTTCCTTGTCTTCTTTGTGATTTATAGTATCATATACTTCAAAACCGAAGGAAGTAGGCGTGTCAGCTAACCAGGGTTCAAGGAAAGAAAGTTTATAAGTAGTCCTTCCTCCCAGTTCTATTTTGGCTTGTACTTTCTGTCCTCCTCCAAAAAGATTATTCTCCTCGTAACTAGTAAATCCCATAAGCCCCTCTTCGGAGTTATATCCTGCTCCAATACCAAATTTCCCTGTATTTTTCTCAATTACTTTTACAACTAAAACTATTGAATCTTCTTCGGCACCCGGTTCCAATTTCATACTTACATCTTCGAAGAATCCTAAGTTATAAATTTTCTGCAGGGATTTTTTTACTTTCTCAAAATTGAAGAGGTCACCGGGCTCAATATCAATTTCTCTGGTAATTACTTTTTCTTTGGTCTTGTCATTACCTTCAATTACTATCTTTTCCAGTCGGCCTTCGGAAATGTTTATCCATAATTTTCCTTCTTCATCAAAATTAATATCTTTAATATTAATTAAAAGATACCCACGGTCTTTATATAGTTGAGAAATACGATCAAGGTCGTTTTTTAGTATCTTCTGGCAAAAAATTTGCCCTTCTTGCAAAACCATTACTTCTCGCATCTCTTCTACGGAGACTACGGTATTACCTTCAATATTGATCTCTTTTATAGGCAAGTTCTCTATTACTTCAAAAACTACTTTGTAGCCGTCTCTGAATGATTCTAATTTTATTTTAACATCTTTAAAATAACCCAGATCATATACTGCTTTTAGATCTCTTTCTATATTTTCTTTGGAAAATACATCTCCCAGGTTAGAGGCAATTTGGGAAATTATTAAATCCTTAGAAATATTTTCATTCCCCTGGACCACTATAGCAGTTATCTTTCCTTGATTGTTTGCCTGTGCCTGAACTACGCTTAAACTGCTCAAAACAAATATTAAAGCTAAAATTCCAAATATGAGTATCTTGCTCCATTTATTCTTCCTCACTTTTTATTCCTCCCCTTGATTGGGGGTCAGGTCTCAACATTTGACATAACATTTTTTGCTGTCTTATTTAGGTGTAAGTTATGTCAAATGTTGAGACCTGACCCCATTTTTACATTTTTATTAAAATTCATATTGTAATTCAAATTTTAATTCAAATTCACCATCTTGCGAACCTACTGAACCTATTTGAGTACTTAAAGTTAAGTCATTTTCAAGCTTATATTCCAATTCCAGGTCACCTATTTCCATTTCAAATAAAGGCGCAGAATAAGATAAATAAAAATTTTCTGAAAAATACTTTCCTATTTTAAAGGCTAAGGTTTCTAAGGTAAAGCCAGGGAAAAAAACTAAATCAGAACCCTCTTCCTTTTTAAAGATTGTTTCAATTTTAAATTCATCTAAACCTAAGGAATTAGCAATTTCATCTTCTATCTGGTTTAAAAATCTTATGCTCAACCCCTGGGCTATTAAATTAACCATTTCTTCTTTTAAAATTGTTTCCATTTCTCCCTCGGTCAATCCGGCATAGTTTTTATTAAACATTAAAAGAGAAATTATTTCACTTTCAGTTAAGGTAGGAGAGGAACTAAGGGTAATCGTTGGTTGAGCAAGAATCCCGCTCACATTTAAAAAAACATCTATGTCATCAATTTCAGTCTTTGCTCTTAGATCTAAAATCATATCTTTCCCTATAGAATCAACAAATATTATTTTACCATCAGATACCCTGAACCTCTTATCTAAAAAAGTGGCATAGCCCTGTTTAATCTGTAATCCCCCGTTCAATTTGGGAGCAGATAGAGCTCCCTGAACTTTTACGCTTCCCGCTAATTTCAAATTAAAATCATTAGTTTTAGCCATAAAATCATTTAGAATTTTCACCTCAAGATCGATATCTCCTTTAAGGTTAATTAATTTAGATAAAAGCGCAGATGGATTCAAAGAGATATCTTTATTATTATCTTTCCAGTTCAGTTCTGCCTGAGAAAGAGTTAAAATTCCTTCTATATGAGGAGAAGTAAACTGGCCAGTCACCTTTGCTTTTAAATCAGCCTGAGCCTTGAAAATATCCTGGTATAGAATTTCCTCCTTATCACTCCATATATTAATACTTAAATCCTGAGGTTGCAAGTTTTTCAAAGCAAATTCTCCGGAAGTATACATCCTATATCGGTCAATCTGAAAATTCATATCTTTTATTTTAACTAAATTATCTTCTAATTGGAGTGAGACATTTAGGCCATTTATTTTAGCTGGAAATTGGTAAAGTTCTATTTCGCCGCCTGCAAGGGTGATATGTCCATTCAAAATCGGTTGGTTTAAAGTGCCAGAAACTTCTAATTCGGCATTAGTTAAGCCCTGGAGTTGTTTAATTTCTTCCTTGAAGAACATACTAATAAAACTTAAATCAGTATTTTCTAAAGTAAGGATGAAATCTATGGGAATATCGGCTAAGCTTGGGGTAACTTTTTCTCTTCCCATAAAAGAAAACTCATAAGGTATCTTGCCCTTTCCTTTTATTTGATGACCTCCTTTATCCATTGCAAATTGTTTAACCTCTAAAATATCCTGGTTGTATAGAGCTTCAAAGGTAAGATTATCAAAAATAAAATCCTGGAATCTCCCCTTTTCAACCTTTGCCGAGAAAGATATATCGGGTGAGTTGATATCTCCCGTGACCTCCGCCTTAAAGTTCATCATACCTTCAATTTTATCTTCTATACCAAAAAGATTAGACAATTGGCTCATATCCACATTATCTGCTGAGAGGTGAATATCTATATTTTTATTATCCTCATCAAGATTAATCCATCCCCCCGCTGTAAGCTCCCCTTTTCTCTGACTCAGTTTTAGCTGATTAATCCTTACCATAGAACCAATTTTTTCTAATTTTACTTCTATGGAGTTTAAAGCTACTCCTTCTAACTGGGCATCATTAATCAAGGCAGATAGATATAGGTCAGGAGAAGCATAATTACCTTTTATCTCCAGAGAGCCTGTGGCCTGCCCTCTAAATTTACTTATTAAATCTGATTCTACAAAATTTGATATTAAAGATGAAATATCTTGATTTAGGAAATTAACTCTCAAGTTTAGGGGGAAATCTTCTTCTAAATTTATTTCTCCCTGGGTATAGAGCTGGTTTTTCCCTAAATTCAAAACCATACTGTCAATTCCTATCTTATCATCCTCTAAAACAAAGATGAGATTCCCGGATTCTGCTTTAAGGCTAACTAAATTAATATCTTTTAACCCTAAATTACCGTGTGCATTTAATTTAGGCCAAATGCCTTCAATGATAATTTCTCCTTGAGCCAAACCGGATAGGGGCAAATCATAATTAAAAAGCTTTGCCAGATAGTTTATGTCTGCCTGTTCCACCTTGAAGGCAAGGCTCGTCTCAATATCATTTTTCTCAGAAAAATCAATATTTCCTTTGCTCTTAAAGATAATACCTTCATTTTTAAAAACAAGCTCTTCCAGCTTTAAACTATTGTTCTGATAATCTATCTTCCCTTCCAGATAATTAAAAGGTAATTCAGATATCTGTCCTTTTTCTGCTTCGATTTTACCTTTAATCTTTAAATTATCGGGCAGACCGCTCAACTCACCATTAAAACTGGCCAATCCTTTAATCTCTTGATAATTTAAGAATTCTCCCAGCTCTTCCAACTTAATTCCGCTAGTATTTACTTTCAAATTCATATAATTATTTTCAGCGATTATTCCTTCTGCTTTTAGAGAAAGAATTCCTGCTTCGTTTTTAATCTTTGCCTCAGTAGAAAGATTCACTTTCTCGCCTTGAGCAGCAATCCCTCTAATCTCAACTTTTCCCGATAATAATCCCCTCTTTAGATAATCCAGATGGAAAGATTTTAGAAAATCACTTTCTACGTCTACCTGTGCCAGGTTAAATAAAAGATTGTATTCGGGCAGTTCACTTTTCAGATTAATTCTACCTGTGCCCTCAATAATGCCTTCTCCAACCCCTGCTTTCAAATTTTTAAAATAAAAACCATCCTGGTCATAATAAAATTCTGTCTTTAGATGGGAAAAATCATATCCTTGAATCTCCCCTTGTTCGGTTAACAATTCACCCTGCATCTGAAAAATATCTTCTGAACCACTTACTTCAAATGATAGATTAGAGTTTCCCTTAGCTTGAAACTCCTGAGACAGAGATATATATTCTTTTAGCCCCTCTTCCAGGTCGCTTAATTTAAAATCATCTGATTTAACCCTTATATTGTAATTAAACTTATCAATATAAGTGAGATTGCCGGTTAGGGTAAAGGGGGAATTCTTATAAAGTGCGGTTACCTTTTCTATTATGGTTTCTTTGGAATCAAAGGTCGCTGAACCCTCAGCTTGTTTGAGTTCTATGCCGTCCAAAAAATCCGGAGATAGATCAACATCTCTTGCGGAGACCTGGCCATACCAGATAGTTTCTCCTTTAGTAGTATCTGAATCATTGGCCAGGTGGAGACTTAAATTAAACAACCCCCTTTTTAAATTGAAGGGCTTGGTTTCCGCAAAATAATATTGAAAATGAGTAACATCAGCATCTTTAAAAGTAAAATCGAGGGAATAATCTGCTCTATCAGCAAAGAAATATCCCTTTAGGGCAAGAGGAGCATTGTCTTCTTCCCTTAAACCTGAACAATCAAATTCAACTTTGGGTAAATTTCCCAGATAAAAATAACCATTTAAAGATTTTACTTTGGTTAAGAGGCTTTCTTCTTTAGTTACTCGATAGTCTTTGTAAGATAAATTTCCATTCTCAATATTTATTCTTTTAACTAAAAAGGAATTGGAAAAATCATTCTT
The DNA here is from genome assembly GCA_003451675.1 of Candidatus Atribacteria bacterium. The sequence continues at coordinate 98,376 of DMCY01000015.1, read as the reverse complement.
ACCAAAATTAAATTTTTCTATAAAATCAAAAATCCCCTGACTGTTTCTAATCAAAGTCACCCGGGGTTTAACCAGGGTGATATCTTTAATATTCAAAGCTGCTTTCCTTTTTAAAGCAGAGAGAATATCCAGATCATAATTGACAATTATTTCTTCTGCTTCAAAAAATAAATCTTCATCTTTTAATGAACTGTCTTTGAATACCTTAAAATTAGATAAAGTTATAGAACTAAGAGAGTAATTTTTAACTTTACCAATATAAATTCCCCGATCAATGGCATTTTCTATCGTAGAAATGATCTGACTTTTCAGCTCATTTTTAGCTTGATTACTCCGAACAGCAAAATAGCCTCCGGTAATTAGAACAACGAGAATCAGAGTAATTAATATTATTTTTGGAAAGGATTTTTTTGATTTCTTATCAGACATGAAACAATTCCCCGATTTGCCAATTGGCCGATTGACCAATTATATTAATTCACCAATTAAGATAAAGATTAAAATTAATTCATTAATTGACCGATTAAATTAGTCGTTAGTGAATAATATTAGAGCGTAAAGTGTAAAACTAAAAACGCAAAACCAAAACTTAAAATCTAAAATTGAAGAAAAAGTTTTGAATTTTGAATTATGGTTTTTCGCTTTTCGCTTTAAGTTTTCAGTTATCAGTTCACTATAAATAAATGCTTTTTAAACTTGCAACTATTTAATTGTCACACATTACTCATCACTTATCATGTATTTTTAACTATTTAACCAGGTAACCAAGTAACTAATTAACGGTTAACCAGTTAACCAATTTATTATATCATATATCCTATATAGGTTAAATGTAATTTTTAATCTATATTGTATTATTTTTAATTATTTGCTTCTTTTTCTTTTCTTTTCATCTTTTTCCATATCGCTAAGGCTTCTTCGGGAGTGTTCACTTTTACATCACCAAAGACATGAGGGTGCCTCCTGACGAATTTTTTTATTGCTCCGGTCAGTACATCAGAATAAGTAAATAAGCCTTTTTCCTGGGCAATTCCAATCTCCATAAGTATTACCATCAACAGGTCACCCAATTCTTCACACAGATTATCCTTACATTTAGACTTAACTGCCTGGGAAACCTCTTCAGCTTCTTCTAAAATATTGGGAGCCAGAGATTCTAAGGTCTGCTTTCTGTCCCAAAGGCAGCCTTTCGGCCCCCTCAATTTAACAATAATACTAATCATTTCTGCAAATAGTTCTTTCTCTTTTTCGTACATTTGTTCCTCCGTATTTGGTTAGTTGGTTAGTTAGTTACTTGGTTAGTTAGTTACTTGGTTAGATAGTTAAAAATACAAATACAAGATTAATTAGTCGTTAGTGAATAATATAGAGTGTAAAGTGTAAGGCTAAAAGCGTAAAACTATAAATTAAAATTCAAAATTATAGAAAAGATTTTAAGTTTTGAATAATGTTTTTTTACTTTTAGCTCTAACTTTTTAGTTTTATCTTGAACTGAAAACCAAGAACCGTAAACCGATAACCTTTGTTTTTCTTGTATTTAAAACCAGGTAACCAACTAACTGAGTAACTAGCTAACTAGCTAACTAATTTTATTTCGCCAAGTGTATTATAAATTCCTTCAAAAATTTCAAAATTTCTGCAGATTTAATCCCGGAAAGGTCAATTTTAGAAATTCCAGATAATCTATGTTCTTCCTTTATTAATCTTTGCTGATAAAAAGAAGGCAGCCTACTTAATTTAGCTTTTATCTTAACATTCTGCAGATATCTAAGAATTAACCTGTTTTCCTTTACCACCAATGAACTAATACCTAACTTTCTTAAAAATATCTTCAGATATATTATCTCTAATAAATTTCTTACCTCCTGGGGATAAATTCCATATCTGTCCCTCAGCTCCTCCTTTGCCCTCTCTAAACTTTCTAAATCTTTTATCTCAGCCAATTTCTTATAAATTAAGACCCTTTGTTTTAAATCAGGAATGTAACCTCCGCTAATATAGGCATCTATCTTTATGTCGATAACCGGGGTGATATCTTTTTTCTTTTCCTTTCCTTCTTCCTCTTCCCGTAATTCCTTAATCGCCTCTTCTAATAAGCGGCAATAAAGATTGAATCCAACCTCGCTTACAGAACCGTGCTGCTCTTTACCTAATAGATTACCTGCTCCACGAATCTCTAAATCTCGCATGGCTAATTTAAAACCGGAGCCTAACTCGCTGAACTCTTTAATAGCCTGTAATCTTTTTTTTGCAGTATCAGAAATAGAGCGATAGGAAGGATAAAGAAAATAAGCATAGGCACGTCGGTCAGTCCTCCCTACTCTCCCTCTTAGTTGGTAAAGCTGAGATAAGCCAAATTTATGGGCATCATCAATAATAATCGTATTGACATTAGGAATATCCAGGCCAATCTCTATAATGGTAGTACAAACTAAAATATCGTATTTCTTTTCTAAAAAATCAATCATTATATCTTCCAGCTGCTCTTCTACCATCTGTCCATGAGCAATTCCGATTCTGGCCTGAGGGAAGAGTCGATTCAAATCCCGGGCTATTTTCTGGATACTCCTTACTCGATTATGGACGAAGAATATTTGCCCCTCTCTGTCTAATTCTCTTCTTATAGCCTCTATAATCACTTTATCATCTCTTCTGCATATATAAGTAGCGATAGGGAATCTGTCTTCAGGAGGAGTGTTTATTACGCTTAAATCTCTGACTCCGATAAGCGACATATGCAGGGTACGGGGGATAGGCGTGGCAGTCAAGGTAAGAGAGTCAATACTTTCTTTTAATTTTTTTATTCTTTCTTTATGAAGGACTCCGAAACGCTGCTCTTCATCCACGATTAACAAGCCTAAATCCTTAAACCTGATGTCATTTTGAATTAACCGATGGGTTCCTATAATAATATCTACCTTCCCTTCTTCCAGGCCTTCGATTACTTTTTTCAGTTCCTGTTTGGTTCTAAAACGGGAGAGCATATCTATATTTATAGGGAAGGAACTCATCCTTTCCCGAAAATTATCATAATGTTGTTGAACCAGGATAGTGGTAGGCGCTAAGATTGCCACTTGTTTTCCGTCTAATACCGCCTTAAAGGCAGCTCTTATGGCTATCTCGGTTTTACCATAACCTACATCTCCGCAAACTAATCTCTCCATAGGTTTGACTATTTCCATATCAGCTTTAACCTCGGATAAAGCCTGTAATTGATCATAAGTCTCTTCAAAAGGAAAAGACATCTCCAGCTCTTGCTGCCAGTTATTATCTTTAGAAAAAGCAAAACCCCTGATTTCTTTGCGAGCAACATATAAATTATAAAGCTCCTGGGCTAATTTTTGAATTGACCTTTTTGCTTTTCCTTTAGCCTTTCCCCAGGAGACTCCTCCTAAACGGTAAATCTTGGGAGTTTTATCTTTAATACCTATATATTTATGAACTAAATTAAACTGGTCTATCGGGACATACAGTTTATCTCCTTGCGCGTATTCGATTAAAAGATAATCCTGTTTTACTCCTTTAATAGTTAAATTTACAATCCCTCTATATATGCCTATACCATGATCAATATGCACTACATAATCTCCCGGAGAGATATCCATTATAGTAGAAAAGGGTTCGCTCTTACGCCTGGTTAATTTATATCTTTTATTCCTTTCCTTGCCAAATATTTCCTGGTCAGTTATAAAAACTGTCTTAAGATCAGGAAGTCTGAATCCATAATTTAAGTAACCATAAGAAATGAAGATAGTTGATTTTAAATGAGCATATTCTTCTATCCTTCCTATAGTAAATCTTTCTACTCCTCTTTCCTCTAATATCTCCCCTAAGCGCTGGGCCCGTCCTTCATTCCTAACCAGAATAACAATATATTGTTTCTCTTTCTGCCACTTTTCTAAATCTTTAACAAATAGATCTAAATTTCCAAAATAAGAACTAATTTCCTGTCCTTCTAAAGTAAATTCTCTGATATCTTCTTTTCTCTCTTCCTGATTACCGGAAGTACCCTCTTTGTTTTCCTCCGGAAGATAGGTAAAATTAATTATTTTTTTAGATTTTAGTTTATCACATATCTCAGATTTAGTGATAAAATAAGAAGAAGGTGAGAAGATTAATTCCTTTTTATCTTGCTGTATTTTTTGGTAAATGTCTTCAACTTCTTCCTGAAACTCCTCCTCTTTTTCTTTGATTGATTCCGGGTCATTTTGCAATACTATCAGTTCCTCGGGAAGATAATCAAATATAGTGCTGTAATTATAATTAGATGAACCATCGGCAATTAATTCCCGAGAAGGAAGAAGGGTATAATCATTCAATTTAAGTATCGACCTTTGAGTGCTCAAATTAAAATACCTGATCGATTCTATCTGGTCTCCGAACAATTCTAATCGAAGAGGGTTTTCGCTGGTTACCGGGAAAAAATCGATAATCCCTCCCCGGCTGCTAAATTCGCCTTTTTCTTCAACTAACTCTACTGATCGATAATTTTGGTCTAATAGAATTTTCAAAAAATCTTCCTTTTTTAGGACATCTCCTACTTTTAATTTCCAACTCGTCTTCTTAAATTTTTGAGGAGAGGCTAATTTGGGCAGGAGGGCTTTAACATCAGCAATTAAAATAATCCTCTTTTTATTATTGTGGTCGTTCGTAGAAAGATGTTTCAGGATATTAATTCTTTGCTGGATTATCTGGGGATCAGAACTGATGTCTTCATAAGGGAGAACATCAAAAGAAGGAAAAAGAAAAATATTCTCTTCCTCGTTTTTAGACTTATTTAAAAAAGTACCTAAATCCTGGTATATCTTTAAGGCATCTTCCTGAGTATCGGTAATAATGAGGTAAGATTTTTTTAATTCTTCTGGTGAGGTTAAGGCAGAGATAAAAAAAGAACGAGCACTATCCTTCAGGCCGGAAAGTAAAATTTTGTTAATCAACTTTCCTTTTATTATTTTTATTATTTCTTCAAATTCCTTTGATTGCTTCCATAAAGACAGTATTCCCGATAAGCTCATTAAAATTCCTTTCAATTTAGTTAGCTGGTTAGTTGGTTACCTAGTTAATTGGTTTAAAATACAAGAAAAATACAGGTTTTCAGTTATTGGTTTTCAGTATGCAACTAAAAATTTTAAGCGAAAAGCGAAAAACCATAATTCAAAATTCAAAACTTTTCTTAGTTTTTAGATTTGAGTTATAGTTTTGGGTTTTTCGCTATATACTATATTATACTATACGCTAACATACACGATACTAATTTATTCTGGCTACTGGATTCTGGCTCCTAACTATTGATTTTTATCTTTTATTTTCTTAACTAAGTAACCATGTAACCAACTAACCAATTAACGACTAGTTACTATTTTGCTAAAACCGAAGCTAAATTATAAAGATTTTGTTTAATGGTTTTTTGTTGACTAAGGACTTCTTCTAAATCAGTTGCTTCAATCTTATTCCCGATTAATCCAATCATTTTAGAGGTTTCACCTTTTAATAGATATTCTACGGCTGCTGCCCCTAAGCGGCTGGCTAATATCCTATCAAAGGCAGAAGGGGAACCACCTCTTTGCAGATAACCTAAAATGGTAATCCGTGTTTCGTAACCAATTTTATCTTCTAAATACTTGCTTACTTCATCGGTTTTTCCTACTCCTTCGGCAATAACAATAATACAATGAGTCTTCCCTCTTTGATAACCCTTTTTTAATTTTAAACTAATTTCCGGTAAATTATAAGATATTTCCGGAACAAGAATTACTTCAACTCCTCCGGCAATTCCGCTCATCAGGGCTAAATAACCTGAATTTCTTCCCATAACTTCCACTACAAATGCCCTCTGATGAGAAGAAGCAGTATCTTTGATTTTGTCAATGGCATCAATAACTGTATTTAAGGCGGTATCTACACCTATAGCCATATCTGTTTTAGGCAGGTCATTATCGATAGTAGCCGGAATTCCGATAGTCTTCAGTCCTAAAGCGCTTAAATCCCGGGTTCCTCGTAAGGTACCATCCCCCCCGATAGTTACCAACCCATCAATATCGAATTCTTTAAGTTTTTGTAGAGCAATATCAAGACCTTCTTTAGTCTTAAATTTTTCACTGCGGGAAGTTTTAAGAACAGTTCCTCCTCTTTGCATAATTCCGCCTGTTGATACCTGATTCATAGGAGAAATTTGTCCTTCCATTAAACCGGCAAATCCTCTATTCACAGCAAATACCTCTAAATTATGGAATATTCCGGTTCGTACCACTGCTCGAATAGCAGCATTCATTCCCGGGGAGTCTCCCCCGCTGGTAAGAACAGCGATTCTTTTCATTTTCATAACAGTTTTACCTCCAATGCAATTGGTTAGTTAGTTAGTTAGTTGGTTAGTTGGTTAGTTAGTTGGTTAGTTAGTTTAGAATACAAGAGAAATCCTGGTTTTAGTTCATAGTTTATAGTTATCAGTATACAAAACTAAAAGCTGAAAGCGAAAAACTTAAAGACATAATTCAAAATTTAAATCCTGTTGTATAGTATATTAGTTGGTTTAAGATTAAATCCTAAACTAATTAACCAGGTAACCAAGTAACCAACTAACTAAGTACTACTTAAAATTCCAGCTGCTTCTTCCGGAGAAGTAGTGTTAATATAAAATCCTGTTCCCCATTCAAAACCGGCTATTTTGGTCAATCGAGGAATTATTTCTATATGCCAGTGATATTTCTTATCCAAATCCGACCATTCTCTGGTAGAAAATTCTTTAGAGGGTGCAGTATGAATTATAAAATTGTAAGGAGGATTATTTAGTTTTTTCTTTATCTTAGATAGAATTTCTTTCATTATTCTAGCTAAACTTAAAATATCATTATCGTTGATTTTCTCATAATAGGCATTATGATATTTTGGAAGTATCCAGGTTTCAAAGGGGAATCTGGCAGCAAAAGGCGAAATAGCCACATATTTTTCTGTTTCTTTTATCAATCTGTCTTTAGATTCTATCTCCTGTTTTATATAATCGCAGAAAATACATCTTCCGTTATGGTCAAAATATTCTTTCGCGCCATTTAACTCTTCTTTTACCCTTTTAGGGATAATAGGAGTACCGATTAGCTGAGAATGAGGATGCTCTAAAGATGCTCCTCCATCAATACCGTAATTCTTAAATATTAGAATATATTTTATCCTTTTATCCTTAGATAAATCTAAATATCTTTTCCGATAAGTTTTTAAGATTAAAACAATATTATCAACACTTAAATTATCAAAATCTTTATGATGATGAGGAGTTTCAATTATTACTTCGTGAGCTCCCAAACCGTTCATTTTTTTAAACATTCCTGCCTCTTTCAAGATTATTTCCCTCTCTTCCATCTTTAAAGCAGGATATTTATTTGCTACCACCCTTACTTTCCATCCCGGGCTATTTTCCGTAGTGCCTTTTTCTCGAAAAGCAAATATTTCAGGGGGTGTTTCACCTTCATTCCCTTCACAGAATACGCAATTAACTTTTTTCTTTTCCTCTGTTTTTATTTTATAATCTAAGGGTCTTCTGCCTCTCTCTGTAGAAATTATCACCCAATTGTCGATTATAGGATCTTTCCTCAATTCAGTCATCTCTGTTCTCCTCAATTAGTTAGTTGGTTAGATGGTTAATTGGTTACCTGGTTAGCTAGTGCTCTATTAAATAAAGTATGTTATATTTCTTGAGATTGCTTCGTCGCTTTGCTCCTCGCAATGACACTCGGTATTTTGTCATTGCGAGCGTTAGCGAAGCAATCTCAAAACTATCTTACCTTAGTTAACTTAGCACTAGTTAGCTGGTTACCTAGTTGGCTAGTTAAAAATACAAGAAAAATACAGGTTATCGGTTTACGGTTCTTGGTTTTCAGTTTAAGATAAAACTAATAACTAAAAACAAGTTTTTTATCTTGTACCTTGCATCTTGTAACCTGTATTTTAATTGGCAAACTGGTTAACCGGGTAACTGGATAACTAATATCCTATACGCTAAACGCTGTACGCTCCACGCTATATTGATATTGTATCTAATTACACTAGATTTGTCTATAAAAAAAGAGACATGTGAAGACATGTCCCTGAATTTTTACTAATTATCCTTGCTAGGGGCAGACACAAGGTCTGCCCCTACTATATTTTTTAGATAATATTCTTTATTTCAAAAGATTATCGATTAAGATACCTCTAATTTTCTGTTATATTTTCTCATAGCTTTCTCAAAGCCATCTTCTATTATTGTTTTTATTGCCTCAGTAGATAGTTGTATTACTTTCTTTATTTTATCCTTTTCATCACCATTAAAATTAGAAAGGACATAAGACACACAATCAAAATCAAAATTGAAGTTCACTAAAGGGTTGCCAATTCCTATTCTCAAACGGGGGATTTCTTCGCTGCCCAAATATTGCATAATCGACTCTATCCCCTTGTGACCGCCAGCACTCCCCTTTTTGCGAATCCTTACCTGACCCAATTCTAAATTCAGGTCATCATAAACTATTAATAAATCTTGAAGGGGTATTTTATAATAAGAAACTACTTTACTTACTGCTCTTCCGCTTAAATTCATAAAAGTTTGCGGCTTTACCAGAATTACTTTATGATTATTTATCATCCCCCGGGAAATTAAAGAATAATAAGATTTTACTTTCTTGAATTCTATTTCTATATCCTGGGCTAAACTATCAACTATTCTAAACCCTATATTGTGCCTGGTAAATTCATATTTTAAACCAGGGTTACCCAAGCCAACCACGACCTTCAATAAAACTCACTATCCTTTTATTGTTCTATTCTTTTTTAGGTACAGAAGAAGAGGGTTCTTCCTTTGTCTCAACTTTTTCTTCTCCCTTAGCTTCTTCTCCTTCTACCACTTCTTCTTCCTCTTCAACCACTTCTTCTACTTTGGCGGGAGGAACTACTGCTGCAATAATTTTATCTGGGTCAGTTAATACTTCAACACCTTCCGGAATTTCCATCTCTCCGATAGTAATATGATCGCCTACTTTAAGACTGGTAAGGTCGGCTTTTAAATTCTCTGGTACGTGGGAAGGTAAACATTCTATTTCTACTTTTCGTAATTCAACCTGTAGAATGCCTCCTTCTTTGACCCCGATAGGTTCGCCAATCAATTCAATATCGACTTCTAAGGTTAATTTTTCTTTTAAAGTTACTCCGTAAAAATCAACATGCACTATCTGTCTTTTTAACGAATTGTACTGGAAATCTTTAATTATTGCTAATCGGCTAACTTTTTTCGTCCCATCATTTATCTCTAAATCTATGAGTCCGTGCGTCTTAGCGGATAATATTTTTGACAATTCATTGGTTTTAACCTTTAATATTAAATTTTCTTTGTCATGGGGAGAATATAATACTCCAGGGACAATCCCCTCTCTTCTAAATTTCTTATTAATTTCCTTTCCTGTATTATCTCTTAATTCTACTTTTAATTTTGGTTTTTTCACCCTATTAACCTCCGGTTCAGTATTTCGTATATATTTTGTTAGTTGGTTACCTGGTTAGTTGGTTAGATAGTTGATTATTCATTCAAGAAATTGATATCAAACCAATTAACCCGGTAACTATAGACAACTTAATAAACTGCGTCTATTAAACATTAACTAAAAATTGTAAACTGATTTTCTTTATTTAAAAACAAAAAACGAATAACGAAAAACCAGTTTTCTATCTTAAATATGTTTTTCTAACTAGCTAACCAGGTAACCAGCTAACTAATTTAATTGATTAATTAAATTTTATTCTGTTTAAATAAAGTGCTTATTGATAAATTCTTATGAATTCTGTTAATGGCCTCAGCAAATATCTCTGCTACTGACAAAACCTTAATACCAGGTAAACACTTATAATTATCAACGGGAATGGTATTGGTTACCACTACTTCCTTAAATAGACCTTCATGAAAAGATTTTTCTATCCTTTCTTTTGCCGGACCGGCAAACACAGGATGAGTAGCACAAATATAAACCTTTTCTGCCCCAGCATTTAATAAGGCCTGGCTTCCTTTTATTATTGAAGCGGCTGTATCAATAATATCATCAACTATAATAGCCGTTTTACCTTTTACTTTTCCCACTATATGCATTATCTCTACATCGTCAAAAGACGACCTATATTTATCGATAATAGCAATCGGTTTTTTAAGACGCCCGGAAAATTCTCTTGCTCGAGCAGTTCCTCCTACATCGGGGGAAACTACCACTATTTTATCTAAATTCTTCTCTTTAAAATAACTCGATAATATGCTTACAGCTTCTAATTGATCTACAGGTATATCGAAAAATCCCTGGATCTGCCCAGCATGCAAATCCATAGTAAGCACCCTGTTTACTCCCGCAGAGACCAATAAATTTGCCACTAACTTTGCGGTAATAGGCTCACGAGGCTGGGTCTTCCTCTCCTGTCGGGCATAACCATAATAGGGTATTACCGCAGTAATTCTTCCCGCTGAAGCTCTCCTTAGAGCATCTATCATAATTAATAATTCCATAAGATATTCATTGGTGGGTGGACAGGTAGATTGAATTATAAAAACATCTTCACCTCTTACGCTCTCCTCAATCTTAACCTTAATTTCGCCATCAGGAAATCTGGAAACATCTGCCTTTCCTAAAGGAATATTTAAATACCTACATATCTCTTCTGCCAAATCTTTATTGGAATTACCAGCAAAAATTTTTAATACTCTTTTCTCATCAGGTATCAAAGTTTTATCATCCCCATTTTTTAAATTTATTATATAAAATTTTAATTTTTATTTTCCTTCTTTTTCTTTCTTCTTCTTTTGCCATCCGGAAATATTTTTTTGCCTGGAACGGGCAATAGCTAAATTGCCTGCTGGCACATCCTCGGTAATAGTTGAGCCAGCTCCGGTATAAGAATCTTTCCCTAATTTTACCGGTGCTACCAAAGAATTGTTGCTTCCGATAAATACTCCGTCTTCTATAACAGTTTTGTGTTTTTTCTCTCCGTCATAGTTACAGGTTATAGTCCCCGCTCCAATATTTACTCTTTTACCAATTGTGGTATCGCCAAGATAGGTTAAATGAGAGGCCTTGCTGCCTTCACCCATAATAGTTTTCTTTAATTCTACAAAATTTCCTATCTTTGCTCCTTTTTCCACGACAGTTTCGGGTCGCAAATGGGCATAAGGGCCAATATTTGCTCCTTCTTTAACGGTACTACTTTCTATTATTGAAGCCCAAACTCTAACTCCCTTTCTTATATCGGCATCAATTAGATGAGAGTATGGTCCGATAAGACAGCTACTTTTAATTTTAGTATCTTTTTCAATAATAGTGAAGGGATATATAATGCTATCCTGGCCGATTTTAACTCCCTGTTCTATAAAAGTATTGTTAGGATCAACTATAGTTACTCCTTGAAGCATCAAGTCTTGAAGAGTCTTTTGATATACTTTTTGGGAAGCATTAGCAAGATCTAATCGATTATTTATTCCTAATATTTCCGAATAATCTTTTACTATTATATTCCCTACAGTTAATCCTTCCCCTAATAATATCTTTACCGTATCAGTTAGGTAATACTCCCCTTGTTTATTATCTGTGGTAATCTTCTCTAAAACCTGAAACAGTTTTTCCTTCTTAAAACAGTAAATTCCACTGTTTATTTCGGTTATTTTCTTTTTCTCTAGAGATAAATCTGCCTCTTCGATTATCCCCTTTATTTCACCCTTTTTATCTCTAATAATTCTACCATAACTTTTAGGGGTTTTTAAAACAGTAGAGAGCAAGGTGCAGCAAAAATTATTAGCCTGGTGATATTTCAAAAGCTTTTTTAGAGTTTTAACCGTTAAAAAGGGGACATCGCCGGATAAAATCAGCACATCTCCTTTAAAAGCAGACAATAATTTTTCGGTTTGTAAAACTGCATGGGCAGTTCCTAACTGCTCCTTCTGTTCTACATACTCTATTTTATCACCAATTAATTCTCTTATCTTATAGCTTTTATAACCGACTATTAATATCTTTCTTTTTGCTTCGAGTCGATCAACTGTGTCTAATACATAATTTAAAATTGGTTTTCCTGCAAGATTATGAAGGACTTTGGGCAGATTAGATTTCATTCTCCTACCCTTACCTGCTGCCATAATAATTACGGCAGTATCGCTCATAATCATACCTCCAATAATTAGTCGTTAATTAAAATACAAGATGCAATTTTATTCAGTTACTTGGTTACTTAGTTAGCTGGTTAATTGGTTAGATAGTTAAAATGCAAGATAAGATAATTGACCGATATATTAGTTAATTAGGCTAATATTAATTCTTCAATATACTATAATTCCTCAACCATTAACTAGTTAACCATGTAACGAAGTAACAAATCTATATGGCTGGGGCGGAAGGATTCGAACCTTCGAATGCGGGATCCAAATTCCCGTGCCTTACCGCTTGGCTACGCCCCAAACCAGGATCTTTTATTCTTGTAACTTACTTAAAATAGACCTTCTTCTTTCTTCTCGGTTTCCTCTTCCGCTACTGTTTCTTCCGCTTCTTCTACTTTTTCTTCTACTTTAACTTGAGGAGTCTCTTCCAGTTCTCTGTTATAGACTTCTAAAACTGCGTTTTGTATCTTTTCTCTGATCTCAGTATTTATAGGATGGGCAATATCCTTATGATCTCCATTGGGGAGCCTTTTGCTAGGCATTGCTACAAACATGCCTTTATTGCCATCGATAACCCGTAAATCATGCACTACAAAAGAATCATCGAAAGTAATTGACACATACGCTCTTAATTTTCCTTCTGTTTCTATTTTTCTAAGTCTAACATCTGTAATTTCCACTTAATACACCGCCTTTTTTGTTTTCAATTTTAGTTTTTTAAAAATTAATACAATCAATTATATTCTCTATTTATAGCTGCTTCTTATGTATGTAATACATTCCTGCTGCACTACTACCAAACTTTTTTGTTTAATAAAATAAATCTAATCCTAACTATAACCTCCTAAACCTTCATTTTGACTAATTTACTCCAGATTTCTCACATAGCTGCTATTACCTCCCTGTTTCAGTAAATGTTTAAACATTTTTATTAAAAAATAAACACAGCAATAATAACTGCTGTGTTTCTGGAATAATCTATTTAATATTTATATTTTTCTCTTCTTGATAAATTATATCTGTCTTTATTTTCTGCAATGTTATTAGTCAGCACTGTTAATTCCCTGTTCTTTTCTGTAAGGTTTTAGTTGAAGAAATTATAACATGATAGAATTTTATTGTCAAAAAAAGTAGTAGTTAGCTGGTTAGTTGGTTAGTTAGTTAAAAAACAAATACAAGATTAAATAGTCGTTAGTATATATTATAGCGTAGAGCGTTTTGCGTATAGAATAGTTGTAGTATATAGTAAAGAAAAACCAGGGAAAAGAAGAAAAAATACAAAAGCTAGAATAAAATACAGTTATAAGTGATATGTAATGAGTAACGAGCTTATATTTTTAAGTTTATAAAAACTGATTACTTGCCACAAATGACTCATTACTATTTTTTTCTGTCTTCTGAATTCTGATTCCTGATTTTTATCTTTTATTTTCTTAACTAGATAACCAGGTAACCAACTAACCAGCTAACTAAATGGATACGATATACTATATACTACTTTCATAGACAGGCGTCTCGTATGTCTATGAAAGTTTTTTCCCCATCGCTATGCTTAGTTTGGCAAATTCTTCTAAAGTCAAGGTTTCTCCCCTCCGTTTCTTATCAATGTTAATTTCAGTTAAAATATCTTCTATTTCCGCTTTAGCGATCACTCTTTTAAAATAGTTAGACAAAGAATTAATCAATCTTTTTCTCCTTTGTTGAAAGGAAGCTCTAATAATATTAAAAAACAGTTTTTCATTACTTACTTGTATTTGTGGTTTTTTATAGATATCTAATTTTATTATCATCGAACTCACTTTGGGTTGGGGATAAAATACCGTATAAGGGACAATATGTACTTTTTGGGGTTGAGAGTAATATTGGGCAACAAGGGATAATATGCCATAATTCTTATTTCCTGCTTGGGCCATCAATCTTTCTCCTACCTCTTTCTGGACCAAAAATACGGCTAATCTTAAATATCGATTAAGTTCAAGAATCTGTCTTATTAAGGATATGGAGATATAGTAAGGAAGATTACCCACTATTTTTTCAATTTTTCCACCTTTTTTTCTTTTCTGCTCAAAAAAATTAATCAGATTAAAATTTATAATATCTTCAAAAATAATTTCTATATTATTAGAGGAGGAGAGACTTTCTTTTAAAAGGGGAGCTAATTTTTTATCTTTCTCAACAGATATAACCTGTTTGACCAAGGGAGATAATGCAGAGGTTAGAGTTCCAATACCTGTGCCAATTTCTAAAATACAATCTTTTTTATTCAATTTTAGTGAATTAATAATTATTTGTAAGGTGTTTTGATCTACTAAAAAATTTTGGCCTAATCTTTTTTTGCACTTAAAATCATATTTAGTAAGGAGCCTTCTAACTTCTGTAGGGGATGTTAATTTAGGATTGCTCATTTTTTACCTCGCTTAATTAGTCAATGTTCCGAGGCTTCAGTTAGCAGTGAATAGTATAGCGGGTAGTGTATATATTTGGTTAGTTGGTTACTTAGTTACCTGGTTTGTTAGTTAAAAATGCAAATGCAAAATTAATTAGCCAATTAGTTATTAGTTAGCCTGTTTGCTATTTTATCTGGTTAGATAACCTAAGATAAATCCTTAACCAATTAACCATTTAACCAAGTAACTAGCTAACGAATTTTGGAGCCGGCGATCTGAGTTGAACAGACAACCTACGGATTACGATTCCGTTGCTCTTCCAATTGAGCTACGCCGGCATCATATCCTCTTAAAAAAATGGTAGGCGGAACAGGACTTGAACCTGTGACCCCCTACATGTGAAGCAGGTGCTCTGCCAACTGAGCTATCCGCCCATTTTTTATAATAAATAAATGGTGCCCCCAAGGGGATTTGAACCCCTGTCGCCGCCGTGAAAGGGCGGTGTCCTGTCCCCTAGACGATGGGGGCATTTTTTTGATGGGCCGTGCAGGTCTCGAACCTGCGACCCTCTGATTAAGAGTCAGATGCTCTACCAACTGAGCTAACGGCCCTAAAAATATTTAAAATTAAAAAATTTTGCTTCTAAATGTTACTATATTTTTTACTACCTGTCAATAACTTAATTCGTATCTCGTATCTCGTGAATCGTATCTCGTACGTTAGCGTAGAGCGTATAGTTAAGAAAAAAGAAGATAAAAAAACAAAAGCAATGAATATTCTTTTCTCTTTCTTACTACTCCATTAAAGTTTACACTAACAGTCGTTAGTCGTTAGTATTAAATACAGGTTACAAGTTACAAGATGCAAGTTAATACAATTGACCGATAAATTAATTGCCCGATTCACCAATTTACCAATTGACCGATTAAGATAAGAACAAAGATTAGGAAATTAATTGCCCGATTCACCAATTTACCAATTGACCGATTAAGATAAGAACAAAGATTAGGAAATTAATTGCCCGATTCACCAATTTACCAGTTAATTTAGTCGTTAGTAAAACAAATTATTAGTCTATCGCACTTAATACTCTCTATCCTCTTCGGGAATTCGGGCTAAATTTTCAAATTTTGCATATTCTTTTACGAAAGCTAAATCTATTTGACCTGTAGGACCATTTCTCTGTTTGCTAATAATTACCTCAGCAATGCCCTTCCTATCTGTTTTTGGCTTATAATATTCCTCTCGGTATAAAAAAACAACCAAATCAGCATCCTGCTCAATTGCCCCACTCTCTCTTAAATCAGAAAGACGTGGTTTTCTTTCAGTTCTTTGTTCCACCGCTCTGGATAATTGGGAAACTGCTATTAACGGAACATTTAATTCTCTCGCTAAACCTTTAAGAGAACGAGAAATTTCTGAAATCTCCTGCTGTCTATTTTCTACTCTGCCAGAACTTGTAATAAGCTGTAAATAATCTATTATTACTAAACCAAGATTGGCTTGAGCTTTTAATCTCCTGGCTTTAGCCTTAATCTCTAAACAAGTAATCCCGGCTGTATCATCAATAAAAATGGGGGCAGAAGCTAGTCGACCTGCTGCCATAGAAAGTGTAGGCCAATCTGATTCTGCTAATCGTCCTTTTCTCAAATTATGGGCATCAACCCGAGCCTCTGAACAAAGCATCCTTTGAACTAATTGAGATTTTGACATTTCTAAGCTAAAAAGGGCTACCGGTATATTTTTCGAGACTGCTATATACTGGGCAATATTCATACAAAAAGCTGTTTTACCCATTCCAGGCCTACCGGCAATAACAATAAGCTCGGAGGGCTGAAATCCGGTAGTAATATCATCAAATTCGTTAAATCCACTGGGAATCCCGGTAATAAATTCATCTCTATGATATAGATTTTCAATCTTCTCAAAACTATCCTGAAGTATCTCCTTAATAGGAACGAAAGACTGCCCTAAATTTCTCTCTGAAACCTCAAAAATCAAATGCTCTGCTTTATCCAGCAAAATTTTAGCATCTTCTTTTTCCTCGTAACCCATAGAAATAATTTTAGTAGCATTATTAATTAAGTTACGCAAAATCGATTTTTCTTCGATAATTTTGACGTAGTGCTCAATATTTGCTGCAGTAGGGACACTATTAATTAAATTGGTTAGGTAGGTAACTCCCCCAATCTCTTCTAATAAATTTATCCTATTTAATTCCTCGGTTAAAGTAACTAAATCAACACCTCTGCTCTTTTCAAACAGTTCAAGAATACACTTAAAGATAATCTGGTGAGATTTTTTGTAAAAATCTTCAGGTCTTAAAATATCCACACTATGCAAAATAGCATCTTC
This sequence comes from Candidatus Atribacteria bacterium, assembly GCA_003451675.1. Next base: position 81,486 of record DMCY01000015.1, on the reverse strand, counting down.
CTGAAGCAACATTGAACCTAAAGCAGCCTGTTCTGCACTAATATTTTGAGGAGGATTCCTGCCTAATTCCATTTGCTTTTCTCCGTATTTAGTTAGTTGGTTACCTGGTTAGCTAGTTAACTCGTTAGGGAAGTAAATTACAAGACATAAGACAAATTAGTTGACCAGTTTACTAGTTTATCAATCAATTTAGTTAATTAGTTTTCTATTTAGCCAGTTAGCGGTTGGTTAACTGATTCTCCGATTGTCCAATTATTTTCATCGCTCGTATTTTGTATATATTATACCCAAAAATAAAAGCGAAAAACCATAATTCAAAATTCTTAACTTTTTTTGTATATTGTATCGCTATCGCGTTCGTATTTAAATGACAAAAAGAGAAAAGCTTACAATTCGGAATATACAACTATTTACTTGTCTTGTCACATATTACTCATCACTGTTTCTCTATGTCCACTGGCTCCTGGATTCTGGCTCCTGACTACTGATTTCTATCTTTTATTTTCTTAACTAGTTAACCAGGTAACTAAATGTATTCGCTAAACGCTATCCTCTAGAATACGATATACCCTTATTATATACTAAATTATTCCTCTTTTGTATCCTCTGTTTCCTGCTCAGATGCGGAATCAGAAATTAAATTAACTTTAATTTGAGGAGTTACATCTTTATATAAATTAACCGGTACAGTATGAACACCCAATTTTTTTAAGGATTCTTTTAAATTAAGTTTCTTTTTATCTAATTCAATTCCGTGTTCCCTTAATAAAGCTTCTACAATATCTTTGCTGGTTACAGAACCGAAAAGCTTCCCTTCTTCCCCAGCTTTAACTTTAATTTCCAGGGAGATATTATTAATTTTTTCTGCTAATTCCTTAACTTCCTTCAACTCTCCCTCTCTTTGTTCTGCTTCTCGTTTCTTTAAATATTCTATTTGTTTAAAATTACCTATGGTAAAAGAAATTGCTTTACCTTGGGGAATCAAAAAATTACGGGCAAAGCCGTCGCTTACTTCAACTACATCTCCTACTTGTCCAATTTTTTCCATATTTTGTTTCAAAATTATTTTCATATTTTAAGCCTCCCTACTCTATTCTCTATTTATTATAAATTCTTCTACTGCTTTTAGCAAGATATTTTAATTAATTAGTTAATTAGTTAGATAGTTAGATAGTTAATTGGTTAGTTGGTTAAGAAAACTGGTTTTTCGTTATTCCTTTTTTGTTTTTAGATGAGATTACCCCACCCTGATAAATCAGGGCTTGCAATGACATTCTAATAGATTCCCGCTTGCGCGGGAATGACAGAATTGAGAAAAAATCTGTAAGCCACAACATAGGTCTCACAACCCAATCAACTGGTAAACTGGTTAACCGGGTAACTGAATAACTAATATCCTATCCGATAAATACTATACACTCTACGCTAATCCTCTTAACTAGCTAACCAGATGACCAACTAACCAGCTAACAAATGTATACGCTTTACGCTAATATACTAAATACTATTCACTATTTACTAACGACTAATTTAGTCTTTTTTAGCAACAAGTAATCTTCTAAAATCTACCCAGATATCTAACATAGCTGCCCAGGTAGCAATCTGGGATAAAAGGGGTTGAAAACATACTAAAATATATACAACCCACTTTAAAAAACTTTTAATTTTAAACTGCTCTAATATAAAACTTGTTAAAGAAAGACCGTAGATTAAAAATACTACTGTAAAAAATACTTGTATATTCACTCCAATTTTATTTAGAAGAGGAATCTCATACTTTGCTCCTAAAAATATTAAAATTACCCCAAAAAAATAACTCCAGAAAAAAGACTTTGGAGCTTTCCAATTAGAAAAGGGTGTAAAATCCGCTAACTTATATCCAAACCTCTTCAAAACTAACCGAACTACCCAATAATTTAGAATAGTATCAAAAATTGAAGCAAGAATAAGCATTGCGGGGAATGCTATCCGAACAATACTAAAAGTTTGAGTTAAGGAATCTTTCAGGGAAGATATTTGTTCCGGAGATAATCCCATACTGTTATAAAAATTCAAAGATTGAGTTATAATTCTGTCTATCTCTTCTACATCAAATAATACGGGATTAAAATCCGAAACCCAAAAGCCGATTAAAAGGATTAAACCTTTAGAAACAAGAGAAGCTATGCTTCCAATGATAATAATATCTGTTAAAGATAATCCTTTTTTTATGCCAAAACCTAAAGTTAGCCCCAATATTCCAAAACCTAATAGAACCATAAGCCCTTGCAAGGGACCAGCTAGAATAGTTACCAAAATCCCTGATATAAAAGTTGAGATAATGGCAAACTTTATGCTATGGCGTAAACATAAAATTATAATCGGGAGAGGGCACAAAAAACTAACAAACGTACCTAATAAGGGGATATATATACTAATAATAAATAAAACAGCAGTAATTGCTGCTAAAAATGCACCCTCAACTACCGATTTAGTTGGAATTCGTTCACTCAATAAAAAACCTCTTAAACTTAAGAATTATTTTCGTATATCGTATTTCGTTTAGAACTTAAACACTATACGCCGTTTAACATTCTGGATACTGGATTCCAGCTCCTGATTTCCATCTTCCCTACTAGATACGATTCACGAGATACGAGATACGAATTTATTATTTACTTATTTAGCCACATAGGGGAGGAGCCCTATTTCTCTTGCTCTTTTTATAGATATGGCCAGTGTACGTTGATGTCTTGCGCAGTTTCCGGTTACTCTACGAGGCAGCATTTTACCTTGTTCAGTAATAAATTTTCTTAATAAATCTACATCTTTATAATCGGCTACTATTTTTTCTTTGCAAAAAAGACAAATTTTCCTTTGTGGTTTTCTAAAAAAACCGTATCGTGCCATTAATTTATATTTTTCCTCCTTCTTAATCTATTTTCTCTTTTTATTATTTCTTTAAATAATTAATCAGCTATCTTTATTTTGAATTTTTTCTTTATATTGTAAGGTTAATAAATATCTGATAACTCTCTCTTCTAACTTTATAACTCTTTCAAGTTCAGGAATAATTTTTTCATCCACATTGAAATTTAAAACGACATAAATCGCCTCTGTAAAATCCTTAATTTCATAAGCTAACTTTCTTTTGCCCCATTTATTTGTCTTAATTATTTCTCCCTTTGCGTCGGTAATAAGCTTTTTTAATTTATCTAATAAGGAATCTAATTCTTTGTCTTCTAACTGGGGATTTATGGCAAGCATTATTTCATAACTTCTCATCTGTTACCACCTCCTTTCGGTTTAATCAGCCCCTGAAAGATTCTTCAGGAGCAAGGAAATTAGAAATATAAAACGATTTATATTATATCACAGATATTTTCGATATCAAGTTTTTATTCGTATCCACTTGGTTACACTTGGTTACTTAGTTAGTTGGTTA
>DMCY01000015.1:0-77998 GCA_003451675.1 Candidatus Atribacteria bacterium | reverse complement strand
TGGTTACTTAGTTAGTTGGTTAAAATACAAGTTATCAGTTTATACTTATTGGTTTTCAGTTTAAAATAAAACTAAAAGCTAAAAATGAAAAACCATGATTCAAAACTCAAAACTTTTTCTCTTAATACTAAATTTTAAGTTTTATTTTTTTGCTTCTTTATCTTTTCATTTTTGCTATATAGTATACGAGATAAGAAAGATAAAACTCAATAGATAAAATAATATATTTAAATTTTAAATTTTGAGCTATGGCTTTGCGTTTTGCGCTTTTCATTTTTCGTTTTATTACTATATACTAATCACTAATTAGAGCTTTATGAAAAAAAGGAAATTACTATACAATTAAATTAATCTCTGGGGATAATTTCTCTGATTTTCTTCTCTAATTTTACCCGGGGAACCAGGACTTTTCTGCCGCAACAAAGACATTTTAAGCCAATATCAATACCGGTCCTGGTAATTTCCCAATGGAAACCTCCACAAGGATGTTTCTTCTTCAATCTAATAATATCTCCCATTCCTAATTTTAAAGGCATGTGTTGTTCCTTATTGACCGATTTGCCGATTGACCGATTGACCGATTAAATTAGTCGTTAGTATATATTATAGCGTAGAGCGTAGAGCGTTTAGCGTATAGAATAAATCAATAAACTAAAAACGAAAAGCCATAATTGTTATTTAAGAATTCGGAAGTCAGAAGAAAATACAACCAAGATATACTCTTATAACTTAAAACAATTCTAAATCTTGGATTCTGGCTCCTGACTACTGATTTTTATCTTTTATTTTCTTAACTAGCTAACCGGTAACCAAATAACTAAATGTATGCACTAAACGCTGTACGCTCTACGCTATAATACGAAATACGATTCACGAGATACGAGATACTAATTAATCAACCAGGTAACCAACTAAAATCACAGTTCTCGTAGGAGAGAATTGCATTCTTCCTTATCCCCTTTTTTAAAGGGGCCAACAATAGATAAATTTATTTTATCTTTGGTAAAAATATTTTGAGCCATTTTCTGAATATCTTTCACTTTTACTTCTTCAATTTTTTCTTTTATTTCGTCAAAAGTTGAAGGTCTGCCATGTAAAAGCATCCTATTCCCCAACCAAAATGCCCTGCTTAGAGTACTTTCCAAACTTAAAGATAGTGCACCTTTATACATTTCTTTTGCTTTTCTCAATTCATCTTCTTTTAAATTATTATCTTTTATTTTATTAAGCTCCTCTAAAATTGTCTGGATAGTTTCCCTCAGTTTACTAGAATCGATACCAGCATAAATATTAAAAGAACTGATATCGTTAAAATACTGAATAAATGAATGGATATCATAAGCCAAACTTTTTCTAACTCTTATTTCTTGAAAAAGCCGGGAACTCAATCCCGAACCCAATATTATATCTAATAAATCCACGGAGTATTTATCAGGATCTAAGCGAGAAATTCCGGGAAAACCAAAAGAAAGATGAGTCTGGTTACTCTTTTTAAATTTTATTCCTATTTGAGTATTTTTCTGATTATCCTTTGCGGATAAATAATTTTTAACTTCACCTTTTTCCATTATTTTAAAATATTTCTCGACCTGCAGAATTACTTCTGCTATCTTAATATTGCCTGCAACACTTATTACTAAGTTGTTGGGACGATAAAATTTATTTATATATGATAAGAGGTCTTCTCTTTGAATATTTCTTACACTCTTTTCATCTCCGAGAAGAGGTCTTCCCAGAGGATGATTCTTCCACATTATCCTGTCAAGCAAGATTTCTACTAATTCTTCTGGTATATCCTGATATTTCTTAATCTCCTCGATAATTACATTTTTTTCTTTATGAAGGTCTTCTTCTCTCATTAACGAATTTAATATTATGTCGGCTAACACATCAAAAGCAGTTTTAAATTGTTCCTGAGGGACTTTAGCATATAGATGAGTTGTCTCTTTGGATGTAGAAGCGTTTATTTCTCCGCCAATACCTTCTATTACCTGAGATATTTCTAAAGTGCTCTTTCTCTTATTAGTTCCTTTAAATAGCATATGTTCGATGAGGTGAGAAATTCCTTGATATTTTTGTACTTCGTACCTCGACCCAGCTCCTATTCCGAAAACAATAGCTGTAGACTTCATGTAGGGCATCTCTTCTACTACGATTCTTAAATCATTTTCTAATTTTATTACTTTGTAAATAATGATTCCTCCTTAACTTCATTAACCAATTGACCGATTAAGATTAATTTACCGATTTGCCAATTGACCAATTAATTTAGTTAGTTGGTTAATTAGTTAACTGGTTAGGATAAAGACTAGTTACCCGGTTACCCAGTTTACCAGTTACCCAGTTAATTTAATTCATATATGTGGGTAGAACTGCTCTGGATTCCTGCTTTCGCAGGAATGACAGAAGAAACAGACGGGCTTGATAAATCAAGCCCCTACATTTAGATAGACAGGCAAGACGTCTGTCCTATGGTTTTATCTTTTATCTTATATCTTATAACTAGCTAACCGGGTAACTAATATATCTGGTTAACTAATTTCCTATCTTCAATTGGTCAATTGGTCAATCTTTAATTACTCATCACTTATAAATGTATTTTAACTGGATAACTAATATTCTATTCAGTTTTTTTCACTACAAATACTTCTTCTAATTTAGTAAAATCCACCTCTGGCCTTACTATTACTTTTTGAAATAAATCATGGCTTTCCTTTTTTATCCCTACTATCTTGCCAATAATAATTCCCTTGGGGAAAATGCTTCCTAATCCGGAAGTGATCACCACATCATTTATTTTTACATCAGCATCATGAGAAAGATATTCTATATAGCAATAATTGCTTTCGCTTCCCCTCACTACCCCTATATCTCTTGATCTCTGAATCATACCTCCCACAGCATTTCTTTGATCCAATATTAATAATATTTTTGCTGTTCGGGAATCGACACTAACTACCCTGCCTACCAATCCACGATGAGTTGCTACCGCCATATTTTTCTTTACTCCATCAGTTATTCCCTTATCAATAATTATACTATTAAACCAATTTCCTGGTTCTCGGCCGATTACCAAAGAGGGGATCATTTCATAAGAAAAAGTTTCTTTAAGTTCTAACATCTTTTTCAATCTATCATAAGCTATCAATTTTTCTTTTAATATAGCGTTTTCCTGATAGATAATTTCAATTTTTTCTTTTAGTTCTTTATTCTCTTCTTCCACTCTCTTAAATTCCGCTATAGCCTTTAAGTAATTTTTTGTATTATCAGCAACTAAAGTTATCCCGCGATTAATTGGGGAAAAAAGTTTTAATCCGATACTCTCTAACCAATTAAAGTACATTTTGCCATGGTAGTCTATAGTCATTATAAAAATAGTTATAATAATTAATAAAATAAAAATTATTAAAGTATTATTTTGAGAAGAAAATTTTTTCAAATTCCCAATTCCCCAATTAAATTAGTCGTTAACTGGTTAGTTGGTTACCTGGTTAACTAGTTTAATATTAATTCACATCAACTAACTAACCAAATAACTAAGTAACCAACTAACTCCTTAAACTATCCGCTATACACCCTAAGCTGATTGTACGAGATGCTATTCTATTCTGGCTCCTGACTACTGATTTTTATCTTTTATATTTTCTTAACTAGCTAACCGGGTAACTAATATATGTGGTTAACTAATTTCCTATCTTCAATTGGTCAATTGGTCAATCGGCTAATTGGTCAATTAATTTTAACCAGTTAACTAAATGTATACGCTATACGCTATACGCTAATTCAAACACTTTTAGATGTTCTAATTAACACTCTTTGGTAAAAATTAAAATCCTCCAAGACCTTTCCTATCCCCTTAATAACACAGTATACCGGTTTTGGAGATACAAAAACTGGAATACCTATCTCTTCTTGTAAAAGTTCTGGTAAACCCATTAAAAGTGAACCTCCACCAGTCATAATCACTCCCTTATCCACAATATCTGAGATCAATTCAGGAGGTGTTTTTTCTAAAGCCATCCTCACTGTATTAGCAATTATTCTTAGGGGTTCAGAAAGGGCTTCCCTTAATTCATCTTTAGAAATATTAATTATTTTAGGAAGACCCGTAACTTTGTCTCTCCCCTTAATCTCATAATCACCATTTTCTCCATCTGCCCTATTTGTGTATAAACCAAGCTTAATTTCTTCAGCAGTTAATTCACCAATATATAAATTATGTGCTTGTTTAACGTATTTACTAATGGTTTCATTGATATAATCCCCGGCAACTTGACTTAATTCGCTTACCACTATCCCTCCCAAAGATATTATGGCTACCTCGGAAGTTCCTCCTCCTATATCTATTACCAAATTTCCCATAGGTTCAAATATAGGAAGCCCTACACCAATCGCAGCCGCTATAGGCTCATCTATTAAAAATACTCGTCCCGCTCCACATTTATAAGCAACTTCCGATACTGCTCTTTTTTCTACCTCCGTAACCCCGGAAGGAACACAAATTACAACCGATGGCCTTGTAAAACGAGTAGGATTATGAACTTTTTTAATAAAATATTTTAACATTTCAGCAGTAACTTCAAAATCAGCTATTACACCTTCTTTTAAGGGTCTGACGGTAAATATACCTCGGGGAGTTCTCCCCAGCATCTTTTTCGCTTCCTCCCCGACTGCTAATATCCTATTCCCTCCATCTTTAAAAGCAACAACTGACGGTTCGTATAAGACAATTCCCTTCCCCTTGATATGTACAAGGGTGGTAGAAGTGCCTAAATCAATCCCTATATTTTTTGAAAATGATCCAAAAAGAAAATCTAACCACATTTTCTATTTCTCCTTTTTCATAAACATATTTTAAAATCTTAAAATATGTTTAACTTTATTAATTCACAAACAAAAATTATATGTTATAATTTTTGTTAGTACATTCTACAGCCAATTCGGTCTAACACTATTTTTTTAATCCAGTAATAAGCATTTTAAGGAATTATAAAAGTGATTAAATTGACTCTTAGCTTAATTGTTTTAATTATAACTTATTTTTCAATATTTACCAACCGTCGTATTAGAGCAACCTCTGCCTTTTTTGGGGCAATTTTGACTATTATTTTAGGATTAATAACCTTTGACAAAGCTATCACTTATATAGATTTTAATAAATTGGGAATTATCATTGGAATGATGATCTTTACTATAATAGCAAAAGAGAGTGGGATATTTCAATATTTAGCTCTAAAAGTTATTAAATATAGCAAAGGAAATCCTTTAATTCTTCTAATCACCCTTTCTTTGTTGGCTGGTTTTCTCTCTTCGATATTAGATGAGATTACAACACTGCTCTTTCTAGCAAATATTACTTTAGCTATTACATATATCTTAGGAATATCCCCCTTGCCTTTTCTAATTTCAGAAATTATATTTTCCAATATTGGTGGATTAGCGACTTACATCGGAACTCCAGTCGATATCATGATAGGATCTGCTGCTAATCTTAATTTTTATGATTTTATATACCATATGACTCCAATATCATTAATACTCATAACAGTAAATACATTTTATCTTATTAATCTTTTTAAAGATACTCTTAGAAAAAATAATATACCAACAGAAATTATTTCCCGCCTTAATAAAATTGATGAAAAAAAGGCTATTACTAATCCTGCTCTATTTAAAAATTCTTTATTAATCTTAAGTATCGTTCTTATAGCATCTTTCTTTTCCCATATAATCAATCTAAATCTGGCCATAATTTATTTATCAGGTGCAATAATTTTACTAATCATTAGTCAAGATAGACCAGATGAAATCTATGCTCAAATTGATTGGAGAGTAATTTTCTTTCTAATCGGATTAAATGTCTTAGCGGGGACTCTTGTGGAAAATGGATTAATTGAAATTATATCTTCTAAACTCTTAAGTTTTTCAGGAGAAAATTTAAACTTTTTAAGTTTTATCACTCTTGGATTATCTACCTTCATGTCCTCCTTCTTCGATAATATCCCCATTGTAGCCTTAACTATTCCTATAATTGAAAATATTTCCCATCATCTTGGGTCTACTACCATTACTGTACTATGGTGGGCGCTTGCTTTAGGAGCGAATATTGGGGCTAATGGTACCCTAATTGGGACAGCCTCTAACTTAATAGTTGCTGATATTGCCGAAAAAAATAATCAACCTATCCCCTTCTGGTATTTTGTCAAAGTAGCCCTTCCTCTGGTTATCCTTAATTTTTTCATATCTCTAATCTATGTCTATTTAAGATACCTTACTTAATTGACCGATTGACCGATTCGCCAATTGACCAATTCTCCAATTATATTAGTTAACTGGTTAGTTGGTTACGAGATACAAGATAATACAATTGACCAATTACATCAGTTAGCTGGTTAATTAGTTAAGAGACTTGGAGGAAAACCGGTTAGTAGATTTGTATCGAGTACCGAGTATCGCGTTCGTATTTAAATGACAAAAAGAGAAAAAACCTACAATTTGGAATATATAACTATTTACTTATCACATATTACTCATCACTGTTTCTCTATGTTCACTGGCTCCTGGATTCTGGCTCCTGACTACTGATTTTTATCTTTTATTTTCTTAACCAAGTAACTAGCTAACTAAATAACTTATTGGCTACTAATATTTTGAGGAAATATCGACTATAAGGTAGAAAAAGGGAAATTTATAAAAAACTAAGCTATTACAAAGAATAATGTCACAAACAATGCAATTAAAGTCAGAATTACCCAGGATAGGTGTATATTCAAATCTCGTGGTTGTATACTGTCGAGCTTTTTACATAGTTTATCTATTAATGTAGCAATATTACAATAAATTCTATCCACACTTAAATATTTGATCAGCTTTACCAGGGAGCTACCCATCTCAAATTCTTTCTTTTCTCGACCTATTAACCCCAGCTTTGAAGCCGCAATATAGACAATGAAGCCTAAAGTTGTAATAATTAAACTATTTAAAGCTGCGCCTTGTGTCCAGAATTCTACCTTTGAAACCGATCGGGAATGAACTAGACCGGATATTGCAAATGTTATGAACCTATCCAGCACAAATTGTGCGTTTATTCCTAAAAGTACACATAAAATAGCGAGCAATATCATGGGTAATCGCATTAGTAGCGGTACTTCTTTGACGGTTATCAGCTGTTTCTTAGTTTCACCGAAAAAAGTATAGCTTATTAATTTAAAAAATGAGGCAAAAGTTAATGCTGCGGTGACAATCATGACAAACTTAAGCACAAAACTAAAATCGGTTGCAGCTTTTGCAAGCACTGTCTTACTTGCAAACCCATTAAACGGTGGTATGCCCGAAATAGCTAAGGCAGCAATAATACAGGTTGATGTTGTTATCGGCATTCTCTTCCATAAGCCACCTAAATTATCAAGCTTCCTCGTACCAGTCGAATAGATAACTGCACCCATGCATAGAAATAGCAATCCCTTAAATATGGCATGGTTCACCATGTGATACAACCCACCAGCCAGGCCAAGTTCGGTGCCCAGCCCTATACCTAAGAGGATATATCCTATCTGGCTTACACTGTGATATGCTAATAATCGCTTAACATCTGTTTGCGCCAAAGCCAAGAGCACGCCTATCAACATAGAAGCTACAGCAATATATATAATTAGCGTACTCAATAGCTCTCTAAAATTATTAACATATAAATCAGAATTTAATATAGGGAAGATAAATCTTATTATGCCATAAGTGCCTATTTTTATCACTATACCAGACAGGAAAGCACTGACAGGTGATGGTGCAGCAGGATGTGCATCTGGCAACCAGGTATGTAATGGGACTGCACCAGCCTTGATAAAACAACCTACTAAAAATAGTAGAGGTGCTACAAAGCTACTAGACTCAACAAACCCAGTTACTCCATAATTACCTGTATCAACATAGACCAAAATGATAGATAATAAAATAAGAAAAGCACCAATTAAATTCATGAGTATATACTTGTAACCAGCTTGTAACACGACAGTACTTCTTTTATGTATTATGAGAAAATATGTAGTCACAGTCGTCATCTCGAGGAACACATAGAAGTTTATAAGATCTTTGGCTAATACCGTGCCTTGAACGGCTCCCAGTAAGATCAATAACAAAGAATAATACCTAACTAGATCGGTTTTGATATAGCTTATAGAATATATAGAAACCGCAAGCCATAACAAGAAGCTAACTATAGCTATAATAATACTTAGCCCATCTACTTGGAAACATAGTTCAAAGGGAATCATCTGTGGCCAAAAAGCACTATGAATCGTGTTGCCTTTGAGAATAGAAAATAACATGATCCCAAGTAAACAAGCCATTACTATTGCTACAATAAATATAACAACCATTATCAGCCGAAGTTGTTGAGCTCGATTGAACCGCTCTTTAACAAACGACACTACAGTTATAGCCAAGAAGAAAGGTATAATTACAGCTAAAAGTGGAAGATTAGAGTTCAAAACTGGAATTCACCGCCTTTAGATAATATCTTTATACATAAACTTAATTTTTTACGGGATGACATGGGATAAGAGCAAGCTCACCGCTGGTTTTACCATGGAGATGCCCAAAGCCGGTACAAGCCCAAGTAATAGACATCCAGCCGCCAAAATGTAAATCGGCCAGGATCTAAAAAGATTACTCCCATGAATCATCTGCCCCCCTTCATGGGCAGGTATGGAATCCTGTTTCAGTTGGCTACTAAAAAGCACTTGTATCACACGAAAATAATATGCAGCAGCAATAGCACTCGCCATAAGTATAATTACTACGAGAACAACGTGGCCAGCCTCTACAGCTGCTAAACATATCATCCACTTACTTACAAAGCCGTTAATAGGCGGTATGCCGATCATACCTAAAGAGACTATAATAAAGGCAAAGGTTATGGCTGGCTGTTGCCTGCCAAACCCACTGAGCCCCTTCACTTCTCTCGTGCCAGTCTCAGTAATCATTATGCCTGCACAAAAAAATAGAGCGCTCTTCATTATAGCATGGTTCAAAATATGAAATAGTGCACCAGTGAGCCCCAGCTCGGTTCCGATGCCCAACCCGATAAGCACAATCCCAAGCTGGTTAATAGTCGAATATGCCAGCAATCGTTTCAAGTCTTTCTGTGCCAGGGCCATGCTGGCACCAAATAAAAGTGTAACTACACCCAAAACCAGCAATATATTATTGTTGCTAATAAGAAGAAAAATTTCTGTACTGAATACACTATAGACCACTCTAATCAAGCAGTAAATGCCTATCTTCACAGTAACACCGGAAAGCAATGCACTAACAGGTGACGGTGCTATAGAATGTGCATCAGGTAGCCAGCCGTGAAGAGGGAACACAGCTATTTTTATACCTATACCGATAGCTATGAGCACAAAGGACATGATCACCATCTGCATACTGGAATCAAATGCAGCCGGCAGCCGTTCAGCTATATGGGACATATCTAACGTACCCGTCATAGCATAAAGAAAGCCAACTCCCAACAGAAAGAAAGACAGCCCTACGCCGCCCATAATAAGGTAATTAAAGCTCGCCCTCAAAGCCGCTCCTTTCTTGTAATAGGCAATGAGCAAATACACAGCGAGCGCTAAAAGCTCGTAGAAGACGTACATATTGAATATATCGGCAGTGTAAATGATACCGATCATACTGCTTAACGAAACAAGCAGCAGAAAGTAGTATGTTCTACCATAGCGCTTTTCTGGTATAGAATATATAATCACTAACAGCCCTAAACCCAATACTATCAAAGAGAAGAAAAAGCTTAGTCCATCTACTACCAAGCTGATGCCTAGCGGACCTTGCCAGCCTCCAAGATGGTATGTTACTTTATCACCAGATAGAATCCGAGGTGAGAGTGTCAATATAAACACAATTGAAGTTATGAGACTAGTAATTGCTAATATAATTTTATATTTCCTGGTAAGCAATACAAGAAATGCAGCCAGAAGCGGTGATATTATAATCAGAATGGGGATATGAATTGCCAAATAATTATCGCTCCTTTGAGAGTTGTTGGATGTCTAAAGTTTTGTATTTTGCATAGATTCTTACAATCAGCGCTAATGCTAAAGCAGTTATAGATATTCCGATAACAATTGCAGTAAGCATCAGTGCTTGAGGTAATGGATCAACAAGTATAGTAGTGGGGATACCGCCAGTCGTTCCTTTCTCCAATATTGGCGCTAAGCCAGCTTCCTTATAGCCGATACTTATAAAAAATAAAACAATACTACCATTCATTATGGTTAACCCCATGATCTTTTTAATCAAGTTGTTCTTGCTTATTACACCATATAAACCAATCATAAAGACTAAAAGGCTAATATTTATAGGATTCATATCTCACCTCTATATTTCACTAATGCATAAAATATAATTGAAGCGCCTGCGGCTACTTCGATACCAATGGCTATATTAAAAAGCAACATCAACCCACCACTGGCAATTTGACCTGGTTCACCCAATGGCAAAAAATTACCTAGAAAGGAGTGACCCAGGAATATTCCCAAAAAGCCCAAAAAGATGAAGGTTAAAATCCCTAATTTCTCCAACATGCTTAGCCGCTTATTCTCAAATTTCTTTTCTGTTTTCTCAATACCATAAGAGAGCGCTAAAAGTATTATAGCTGTACCTATCACAACTCCACCTTGAAAACCACCACCTGGAGATAGATGCCCATGTGATATCAGATAAAGACCAAAAAGCACGATGAAAGGAAATAACTTCTGAACTATAGTCCTGATTATCTTTGAATTCCTCATCTATTTTTCCCCCGCAAATAGAATACAACTCCTGTTACTGCCACAAATAAGACTATTGTCTCAATAAGAGTGTCATAAGCACGATAACCAAGATATATGGCTGCAACCAGGTTAATTGCACCGGTATCGTGAAGACCATGATCGATATAGTAATTAGTGACATCCAGGTTTTTCGGATTACCATATTCGATATCGACAGACAAGATAAATAATATGGCCATTACAAGTATTATAATAATAAAAAAAAATTTTTTCATTTCTTTGAACATCCACTGCGCTCCATAATATATTTTTTAGTGAAAGTACTTTTTATATATCTTTTGATAGGTACCATCCTCGTTGATCTCTTTTAAGAAAGAATCCAATTCAGCTAACAGCTCTGGCTTATTTTTAGATACTGCATATCCGTACTGTTGTAAGCCAGTAATGGTATCGATAATTTTCAGGTTAGGGTAAACTATGTGCCCTATTAATGCCTCTGGTAAGTCAACAGCAACGGCGTTGATTCTGCCTTCAGATACTGCTTGTAATAATGTGTTTGGGTCGGAGAAGTTAGTATCAATTTTAATGCCTTCAATTGATTGCAATGCAGACAGATAGGAAGTGTCTTTAACGGAGGTAACAATTTTACCTTTTAGATCACTAAGAGAGTTCAGTGTAGTGTTCTTTGTATTAGTTACTATTACTACTTTGATTGGAAAATAACCATCAGAGAAAGAGATCTCTTTCATGCGCTTATCCAGGCGAGTCATACCTGCGCCTATAACATCACCTTTGCCTGATGTGAGCTGTGGGATGAGCTCTCGCCAATCCTGGACACATCTCACCTCCAACTCGATGCTTAATTTTCTGGCAAATAGTAATAAAATATCGTAATCGAAACCCGTTGGCTGACCTTTATCATCATAATAGAAAAAGCGACTATGTGGATAGGTTAACATGATAAGCACACCTCTCTTCTTGATAGCGATTAGGAATATGACTGTGGCAAATCCAGAACCTATTGCTGCCTCAGCAATAGCCACATCGGGTGCATGTAGATAATAAAATACCAAAGATAACACGAGACTAAATGCACCCAATACTATTACTGCACTTAATAAATTCTTTATTTCAAGTGCTACTAAAGCAAGTACAGGTAACATTATCAAAAACACAATTAGCATAATTTCGTAGCTCTAATTTGCTACCCCCCTTTTTTTTAATATTTCTTTTTCTTCCGCCATGGCTTTATCCCTCTGATAGCAGCAGAGCGTGCTATGGCATGTGAGGCTACCGGGTTGGTCAATACTAAAAATACTAGTATTATTAATATCCTTAAGGAGAATGAATCTAAACCTTGCTTTAGCATCAAGCCGGCAAGCAACGCTATGGCACCTGCGGTATCGCACTTTGAGCTGGTCTGTAACCGAGTGTAAATATCAGGAAAGCGAATGATTCCCAGTGTGCCAAAAAATATAAAAACTAATCCCAGAAATATAAATAGGTAAGCTATCATTTTCTGTCGGTATCCTCACCTTCTAAAAACTTACTAATAGCGATTATGCTTACAAAACCTATAATAGCGTATACCAGTGCAACATCCAGATATATCCTTCGTTCGAAGAATACTGCAGCGGCTACCATAATCATAACGACCTTAGATGAAATAAGATTTACAGCTATTAGCCTATCCCATGGTGTAGGCCCAAAAATGACCCGATAAAGAGCAAGTGAAGCAGTTATACCTAATACAGCAATGATAATGGTCACAGCAGTCATATAAATATTCTCCCTAACCAGTATTCGAATCGCCCTTTGATCAACTCTGCTGCATGCCCAAAATGGGTAGTACGTGCATACAACCAGTGGACGTAAAGATGATCATCTTCGATATCGATGGTGATAGTGCCAGGTGTTAGGGTTATAGAATTTGCTAATAGCACGATTCCCAAATCTGATTTTATATCTGTCTTTATCATAACCACTTCTGGATTGATATCCATAGTTATAACTCGATAGACTACATCAATGCTGGCAAGAAACATCTCGTAAAGTAGAACAAAAACATAAATAAGTAACAACCAGATCGTTCGAATAGCTCTACCGCGAATGCCCTCGTCTGGTTTAATAAAGAAATCGTAACTCAATAAGGCAACCAGAAACGAAAAGAGAACACCAATAAGCAACGAAGCTGGTTGAAGATTTTGGCTGAGAACCAACCAGAAACCCATGAGCACAAAGAAGGTTAAAACTAATCTGACACCTTTTTTATACATAATATATATAATTATCCTCTACTCAATTTATATGCTTGACACTTTGTAAATTATTATTAAAAAAAGTATCGATATAATAAAACTCAATAGCTGAGTATGTGTCAAGCTATATTGATTTTGAATCCACCGCCTGTTTACACCTATTCATCTTGCCTTTTTTAGAAATGTCAGATGTTCATAAAAACTATTATGATTGTCCTAAGCTTGTGACCTATGGTTGAAAAAATAGAGAAAATAGAATTTGCTTCTACAAAAAAGAGGTACGCTATACGAAACAGGAAGTAAATATCCCGCTAAGGAAAATATAACAAAAGGGGATGGTAAAAGTCAAGTTTTAAAAACAGTATCGAGTTAAGAAAGAAAAATACAAAATATAAGTTTTAGGTTACAGGTTTAGAGTTTCAAGTAAAGAGAATACAAAGAATAAATTCAAAATAAATTAATCATTATTAAAGAAGTCGTAAGGGCAGACCTTGTATCTGCCCTTCGTAGGACAGGCGTCTCGCCTGTCTATAAATTTATTACAAAGGCGTTTGGCAATATACCTCTAATTACTAAAACTGATAATTGAAAACTGTAAACTGAAAACCAATTCCTAATATCTAAAAACGAAAAACTAATAACTAAAAACAATCTTTTTATCCTGCAACTTGCAGCTCGTTACACATAACTCATCACTTATCACTGTCTTATTCCGGCTTCTGTATTTTCTTCTCTTTTCTTTGCTAAATACTATTCACTAACGACTAACGACTAATTATAACTGCTAAACCGGGTAACTGGCTAACTAATTTAATTGGTCAATCGCTGAATTAATCTTTATCTTAATCTTAATTGGTGAATTGGAGAATTGGTCAATTATATTGTTTCTTGTATTTGTATTTTTAACTAACTAACCAGGTAACCAACTAACCAGATAACTAAAGACGAACTACTTTTTCTCCGCAATATTTACATTTTCCATCTTTATCCAAACCCACATTAATAATATTATAACCTGTTCGCTTGATTAAAGTTTTTTTACAATTTCCACAATAAGTGGTGTTGGCTTCCTCATCCCATATATTCCCTACATATACATACTTCAATTTTTTCTGAGCAATATCCCGAGCTTTGTATAGGGTGGAAATGGGTGTTGCTTCAATGTCCATCTTATAACAGGGGAAATAGCGAGAAAAATGCAAAGGTATATCTCCACTTATAGAAGAAATCCAATCCACCATTTTTTTAATTTCTTCTTCACTATCATTTAACCCGGGTATGATTAGATTGGTTATTTCTATATGGCAATATTCTTTAGAAAGCTTAATAGTGTTAAGCACTGGAGAGAGGCTTCCTTTAGAATATTTTTGATAAAAGGAGTTTCGAAAAGATTTAAGGTCAATATTCATGGCATCAATAAAAGGCAAAAGTTTAATAAGAGGTTCACGATTAATAAATCCGTTAGTAACTAAAATATTTTTTAAGTTATTTTTTTTAGCTAGCTTTGCAGTATCTAAAATATATTCATACCAGATTAAGGGCTCAGAATAAGTATAACATATTGCTGGAGAATTATTCTGCAGGGCTAATTGTATTGCCTTTTCGGGGGATAACTCTTCCACTTGAACATCTTTTATGTTTGCTTGAGAAATAGTCCAGTTCTGGCAAAAAGCACATGCAAAATTACAGCCTATTGTGCCCAGTGATAAAACCATTATCCCGGGATAGAAATGATAAAGCGGTTTTTTTTCAATAGGGTCCATTCCGTAAGAGGAAACCTTGGAATAGATTAAAGAATAAAGTTGATTGTCTATATTTTGCCGTGCTCGACAAAAACCAACCTGGCTTTTCTGTATCAAACATTCTTTGGGGCAAAGCAAACATTTTATAATCCCTTTCTCTTTATCGAATAATTCATAAAACAAGGCTTCTTTCATTTTAAAAATCACCTCTCTTCAATTGCCCGATTAGCCAATTTGCCAATTGACCAATTAGAAATACAGGTTGCAAGTTACAAGATTATTTAGTTAACCTGTGTACCGGTTACCCGGTTGGCTAGTTATAAGTTATAAGATATAAGATAAAACCGTAGGACAGGCGTCTCGCCTGTCTATGGAAATGTAAGGGTCGGATAAATTCCCCCCTACAAAAACAATACTTGTATATTATGAAGCAAAAATTCTGTATAATTTAATGAAATACGAATTTAATTAGTCAGTTAACTAATCTTAACTGGCAAACTGGTTAAGCGGGTAACTAATATCCTATACGCTGTACCCCAACATACGCAATAATAATTTATTCTGACTACTGGATTCTAGCTCCTGACTACTAATTTTTATCTTTTATTCTCTTAACCAGCTAACCAAGCAACCAATTAACCATTTAACTAATCTAATGGTATCTTTTCACTTCAAAGCGATATAATTTTACTTTTTCACCGGGATAAATTCCTGCTTTACGTTTGGCAATATCAATCTGGTATTCTACTGTATCCACACCCTCTAAATCAGGTAATAATAAACCCTTTTTGTAACCACTGCTAACAATCACTCCATATTTTTTAGGATCAAGTTCTGAGATATCAGAAATTTCTTCAGGAGGAGACAAGACATCCACCGAAATAGTTAAATCACCTAGTTCAGAAGCTGTTACCTGAGAAAAACGAGGGTCATCAACAGCAGCACTAATGGCATTCTTTATAATCTCTTGGGCTATATTTTCCTGAGTGGGCATAAAAGTTCCTATACACCCTCTCAAATTACCAAATTTTTTAATTGAAACAAACACCCCTGCCTTTTGATTAACTATCTCTTTAGGAAGGTCCGGGGGAGGAGTAATTATTTTTCCCTGTTTTATATAATTTTCAATCGTTTCTCGCGCTAATCTAACATAAGCACTTTTCTCGTTCTTTTTCATAATTTATTACCACCTTTATTTAAATTTACCAATTGACCAATTCGCCAATTGACCAATTAAGATAGTTAACCAGTTATCCGGTTTACCAGTTGGCTAATCTACCAGTCTTCCAATCGACCAGTTAAAATACAGTGATAAGTAATGACTAATTAAAGATTGACCAATTGTCCGATTAACCAATTTACCAATTCTCCAATTACATTAGTTAGCTGGTTAGTTGGTTACTTAGTTAATTAGTTTAAAATACAAGAGAAATACGGGTTTCAGTATGTAATTAAAAATTTAAAACTAAAAGCGAAAAACCATAATTCAAAACTTAAAACTTTTTCGTATTTTAAATAAAATATTTTTTTAATGTAGGGGTCGGATTTATCCGACCCGTGTTTGCGGGCTTGATAAATCAAGCCCCTACATCTGTCATTCCCATAAAACTTGCAATTCGAAACTTATTACTTGTTACTCATTACTTATCACTGTATTTTAACTGGCCAACCGGGTAACCGGTAAACAGGTTAACTAAATAAACTTGTAACTCTTAACCTGCAACTCGTAACTTGAATTTTCAACTGGCTAACTGATAAACAAGGTAACCGGCTAACTAATCTTTATCCTAACTAATTAACCAAGTAACCAGCTAACCAACTAACTTATTTTAGCATATCCTGGGCAATTGTTCTCCTGTTAGCATATCTACTATCCTTTTCCCTCCGATTTTAGTATCAAGATAAACTTTTCCTTCTGATTTTTTTACCACTCTACCGATAATTCTTGATTCTTTTCCATATTTATTCTTTCTCATCTTTTTTAGCATATCGGGGGCAATTTCCGAGGGAATAAAAGCCACCAATTTACCTTCGTTAGCGAGATACAAGGGGTCATAACCTAATATTTCGCAAGCTGCCCTTACTTCTTCCTGAACAGGGATATCGCCTTCGTTTATCTCTATATCTACCTTTGAAGATAAAGCTATTTCGTTTAGAGTAGTAGATAAGCCTCCTCGCGTAGGATCTCTTAGAACATGGATATCTTTACTAATTTCTAACATATCTGCCACTAAAGACGAAAGAGGAGCAGTATCACTTTTTATATCTGTTTCGAATTTTAAGCCTTCTCTCTCCGATAAAACCGCAATCCCATGACTGCCAATGGGACCATTTATCATAACTACATCTCCGACTTTAGCATTACTTCCGGAAATATTTACTCCTTTTTTTACCATTCCCACACCTGAGGTATTAATAAATATTTTATCTGCAGCCCCTCTATTTACCACTTTAGTGTCCCCAGTCACAATATCAACCCGGGCAACTACTGAAGCCTCTCTCATACTTAAAACAATCTTTTCTAACAGGCTTAAAGAGAATCCCTCTTCTATAATAAAAGAACAGCTTAAATATAAAGGAGTTGCCCCACACATTGCTAAATCATTGACTGTGCCGTAAACTGCCAGCTCCCCAATGTTCCCTCCTTTAAAAAATAAAGGGTCTACTGTATAAGAATCGGTAGTATAGGCTAATTTTAATCCTTCGATATTTAATACCGCGCCATCATCAAGTCTTTTCAAATAAGGATTATTAAAATTAGGCAAAAACAATTTTTTTATTAGATTAAAAGATAATTTCCCTCCACT
The DNA here is from genome assembly GCA_003451675.1 of Candidatus Atribacteria bacterium. The sequence goes on along the minus strand of DMCY01000015.1, from coordinate 60,416 downwards.
TCCATGACTCAACAATATTTTTTTTTCTTTCATCATCTTTCCCTTTCATATTTGGTCGTTAGTGTTTGGTTAGCCAATTTAGCAGTCAGTATTGGTTAGTTAGTTATTTGGTTAGCTGGTTAGTTGGTTCAAAATACAAGAAAAATACACGTTTTCAGTAAGCAACTAAAAATTCATAATTTAAAACTTTTCTTAGTTTTTAGCTTTACGTTATAGTTTTGCATTTTTCCCTATATACTATACGTTAACATACAGGATACTAGTTTATTCTGGCTACTGATTTTTATCTTTTATTTTCTTAACTAGCTAACCAGGTAACCACTAACCAGCTAACTAAATATCGAGATACGATTCACGAGATACGAGATACTATTTTAATTTTGCGCTTTGCGTTTTTCGCTATAACTATACGCTCTACGCTATCCGCTAACGACTCTAGTTATATTTATAATAAGCAGCACAAGTTCCTTCAGTAGAAACCATACATGCTCCTTGAGGATTTTCGGGAGTGCAAACCCCTCTAAAAAGAGGACATTCAGGTGGAGTTATTACTCCTCTTAATACCTCTCCGCAACGGCACCCCTTAGGTTCCTTAGTTTCTTCTATTTCTACTTCGAATTTTCTAGCATTAAATTTCCCATATTTATCTTTTATCTCCAAGCCGCTAAGGGAGATATTGCCTATCCCTCTCCAATCGGAATCAACTACCTTAAATGCCTCATCAATTTTATCCAAGGCAGTCTTGTTGCCTTCAGGTTTAACTACCCGTTCATATTGTATTTCTACCTCTGCCCTACCATCTTCAATCTGTTTAACCAGCATATAGATGCTCTGCAAAATATCCAGGGGCTCAAATCCACAGATAACACAAGGTACTTTATATTGAGTGGTAATAAAATTGTAAGGTTTACTGCCGATAATCGCACTTACATGTCCCGGGCAAATAAAGCCATCGATGTTTACTTCTTTACCCTCTAATAAGGTTTTCATTGCGGGGGGTATAATCTTTGCTACGCTCAAAACGGAAAAATTATTAATCTTCTCTTTTTGTGCTTTTAATACAACACTTGCTATGGTAGGAGAAGTTGTCTCAAACCCCACTCCCATAAATACAACTTCTTTAGAAGAATTATCCTGAGCGATCTTTAAGGCATCTAAAGCAGAGTAAACAATCCTGATATCTGCTCCTTCGGTCTTTTCTTTTTCTAAAGTAGAGGTAGAACCCGGAACTCTCATCATGTCCCCAAAAGTAGTTATAATAAAATTATCTTTCTTGGATAGAGCAATTATTTCATCGATATATGAAATGGGGGTAACACATACCGGGCAACCCGGTCCGGAGATGAGATTAATATTTGGGGGCAAGATTTTTCTAATGCCATTTCTAAATATAGCTACGGTGTGAGTTCCGCAAACTTCCATTAAATTAATCTTCTTTTTAGAAATATTTTTAATTTGCCGGAGAATTTTCTGGGCTATTTCTTTATTTCTATACTCATCAACATATCTCAATCTACCTTCCCCTCCCAAGCCCTAAATATCTCTAAAGCTTTTTCTTGGTCAATAACTTCAATAGCAAAACCAGCATGTAAGAGCACGTAATCGCCCACTGCAGCTTGAGGAATTAGATCTAAACTTGCATTCTTAACAATTCCCCCGATTTCTATTTCCGCTGTATGATCATCAAATATTTTTTTAACTTTTCCTGGTATTGCCAAACACATTTTCTTTCCTCCTCTCTTTGGTTAGCTGGTTAATTAGTTAGTTGGTTAACTGGTTAGGAATTTAGTATTAAACTAATTAACCAAATAACTATCTAACCAATATATCTTGCAACCTGTAACCCGAAACTTATTACTTGTCACAGATTAATCATTACTTATCACTGTCTTATTCTGGCTTCTGTATTTTCTTCCCTTTTCTTTGCTAAATACTATTCACTAACGACTAACGACTAATTATAACTAACTAACCAGGTAACCAAGTAACCAGCTAACTATTCGCATCCTGCTACTACCGCCTGTCCCAGAGATATCCCCCCATCATTAGGGGGAACTTTTCTCTGGATATATACTTTAAACCCCTTATTTTCTAATAAGAAGACCACTTTTTCGGTTAAATATTTATTTTGAAATACCCCTCCGCTTAAAGCAATTTCATTAATTCCGGTATTTTCTCTTATTTTACCACATAAATCTACCGTAAATTCAGCTACGGTATTATGAAATTTGGCAGCCATTACCTTTTTTTCTAACCCCTTTTTAAGGTCTTCTATTATATCTATAAAAACCCCTTGAGGGTCAATAATAAATTTCTCTTCTTCTTTGTATATACTAAATTTATATCTCCCTTTTATCCCAGATGCACAAAACGATTCTAATTCCATAGCTGCCTGACCCTCATAACTTATCTCATCTCTTATCCCAATTAACGAAGATGCTGCATCAAAAAGACGTCCACAACTGGAAGTAAGCGGAGAATTTATATTTTTATCGATCATCTTTTTAATAATAGATAATTTATCATAATCCATTCTACGGTAAAAATCTATATCAATTTTTTTAGCCCTGGGGCCATAGATAGAATATAAGTAACTATATGCCATTCTCCAGGGCTCTACAATAGCCTTATCTCCCCCCGGTAAGGGATAATATTTTAAATGACCTACCCGTAGATATTCCTTCAAATCACATAACAAAAACTCCCCTCCCCATACATTACCATCATCTCCGTAACCTGTTCCATCATAAGCCACCCCTATCACTTTTCCCTTAAGATTGTTTTCAGCCATACAACTTACTATGTGGGCGTAATGATGCTGAACTTTTACTAGTTTTAATCCCTTTTTAGCTTTTATTTCCTCTGCATATTGGGTAGAGAGGTAATCGGGATGAAGATCGCAGGCAATAATTTCAGGCTTTAGTCTAAACATTTTTTTAAAACTTGCTATTGACTCTTTAAAAAATTCCAAGGTTTCTACACTCTTTAAATCCCCCAAATATTGACTGAGAAAAATGTAATTTTCTTTAGAAAAACTAATAGTATTTTTTAATTCCCCACCCAAAGCCAATACTTCCTTTAACTTGAAATTAAGAATTATAGGGTGGGGTACATATCCTCTTGATCTTCGAAAAAACACATTATCATCATTTATAATTTTTACTACAGAATCATCACACCGGTTAAATATATCTCTATTATAGGAAAGAAAAAAATCAACTATTCCATCTAACTTCTCTAAGGCTTCCAGATTATCACCAATTATCGGTTGATCAGTGATATTGCCACTGGTCATTATTAAAGCGGTAAAATTATCTTTTAATAATAGATAATGAAGAGGGGTATAGGGTAACATTACTCCCAAATAATTATTACGCGGGGCTACCAATGGTGAGATTAAGCTATCCTCCTTTTTTTGTAAAAGGACAATGGGCCGAGCCCGATTCACCAACCATTCTTTTTCTTTCTCCCCGAGTTTACAATATTGCATAATTTTTTCTAAATTAGAAGACATTATAGCAAAGGGTTTAGCCTCTCTATTTTTTAACCGGCGTAATCTTGCAACTGCTTTATTATTGGTTGCATCACAGGCTAAATGAAAACCACCCAATCCTTTAATCGCACCAATTTTCCCTTCTTTTAAGAGTTTAACAGCTTTTTCTATGGGATCAATACCTTCTAATTTTCTTTTATTTTGGCAAAGAGATACCTGTGGACCACAATCAGCACAGGCATTTGGTTGAGCATGATATCTTCTATCTTCTATGTCGTCATACTCACCCTGACATAAAGAGCACATTTTAAAATTATTCATCGTGGTCTTTTTCCGATCATAGGGGATATCTTTAATAATGGTAAAACGGGGACCACAATTAGTACAATTTATAAAAGGATAATGAAAGCGTCGATTATGAGGATCAAATAATTCTTGCAAACAGTCTTCACATATGCTTATATCCGGGGAGACTAAGACAAAACTATCCCCTTCTTTAACCATGCTTTTCTTAATGGAAAACCCTTTATAGCCCATTAAGGGAAGTTGATTCACTTCTATCTTTTCAATCCTGGCCAAAGGAGGGAGTTTCTTTTTTACATCACTAATAAAACTATTTAATTCTTCTTCTTTTCCCTCTACATCTATCTCCACACCCTGGTTTGAATTAAGAACCCAACCTGATAAATTATAATTTTGTACTAATTTATGAATAAAAGGCCGGAAGCCAACTCCCTGGACAATGCCTTTGATAATTATATTTTTTCTAATCTTCATTGAAAATTACTTCCTAATGAAATTTATAGCATAAAATACAAAATATATTTAGTATGTTAGCTAATAATGTATTTATTTAGTTAGTTGGTTACCTGGTTAGCTAGTTAAAAAAATAAAAGATAAAAATCAGTAGTCAGGAGCCGGAATCCAGTAGTCAGAATAAATTAGTATCGCGTATGTTAGCGTATAAGTATATAGCGAAAAACGCAAAACTATAACTCAAAGTAAAAAACTAAGAAAAGTTTTGAATTATGCTTTTTCGCTTTTCGCTTTAAATTTTTAGTTACATACTGAAAACCAATAACTGAAAACCTGTATTTTTCTTGTATTTTAAACCAATTAACTAGATAACCAGCTAACTAGCTAACTTTTCCTTTACTTGTTCTTTTAACCAATCGAACCAGTTATCTAAACCTTCTCCGGTCTTACAGGAAATTTCAAATATCTTTAAATGGGGATTAATACTTAAAGCATCTTTCTTTATTTTAGCCATATTAAAATTTGTATAAGCCAATAAATCAATCTTGTTTATTAAAACCACACTTGCTTTACGGAACATCACCGGATATTTTATGGGCTTATCGTCCCCTTCGGGTATGCTCACCATAACCACTCTCTCATCTTCACCTAAAAAGAAACTGGCCGGGCAAACTAAATTGCCTACATTTTCTATGACAAAAAAGTCAATTTCTTTAAAATTATAGTTATCTAATACGCTATCTACCATATTAGCATCAAGATGACAAGCTCCGTCAGTATTTATTTGAGTCACCGGAATATTATATTTCCCTATCCTATCAGCATCATTAGTGGTTTGAAGATCTCCCTCTATAACTGCAATTTTTAATTCATTCTTCAGTGAACCTATGGTCCTTTCTAAAAGACTGGTCTTTCCAGAGCCGGGAGAACTCATTAGATTAATAGTATAAACCTTATTTTTATTAAATATATCTCTGTTTTTTTGGGCTATGCTATCATTAGCTTTTAAAATATTGGTAAAAACTTTTACTTTAGTCAATTTCTTTTTCCTCCATTTATTCGTATTGTGTATCGCGTCAGAATACAGTAATAAGTAAAAAAGAGTTAGCTGGTTAGTTGGTTACCTAGTTAGCTAGTTTAAAAAATAAAAAGATAAAAATCAATAGTCAGGAGCCAGAATCCAGTAGTCAGAATAAATTAATATCGCGTATGTTAACATATAGTGTATAGTTAAAAACTAAGAAAAGTTTTGAGTTAGAGTTTTTCGCTTTTATTTTTAAATTTTTAATTGCATACTGAAAACCTGTATTTTTCTTGTATTTTGAACCAATTAACCAGTTAACTAACTAACTTTTTTTATTTCTAAAATACTTTTCTGCTAAAAGTATTGCTACAAAATCATCATAATGGCAAGGCGGAACTCTTAAAGACAAAGGAATTAGTTTAAGTATACCTCGGGGAGGATGTGCCTCAAAGTATTTTTTTCTCGCCTCTAAAGTACTGAATTCTTCCTCAATTAAAATTATCTTTAATTGCGAAAAGTGGTTTTCTAAGCTTTCTTCTATAGTTTTGTAATTAGTGCCATTTCCTAAAATAATTTTATCTATCTTATAAATATTTAAATTATCTTCAATAGTCTTTGCTATTTTCTCTGTGGAAATAACTTCTCTTTGTAAAACGCTCAAATTAGAATCCACCACTGCATAGCCACACTTTTTGGTTCCCGGATCGATAGCAATAATTATTTCTTCTTCTGGCATAATCTGTTTAGCAACTCCTTATGTTAATAATTAAACTTCTATCCTTTCGGGATGAGTATAAATATTCATCCTTTCCCCTCGGACGAAACCTATCAAAGTTATACCCATTCTTTTAGCTAGTTTTATAGCAAGGTCTGTCGGAGCAGCCCTGGAAATAAGCACTGGTAACTTCCCGATAATAATCTTTTTTAAAATTCCTGAAGTTATACGGCAAGAGGTTAAAATTATTTTATCTTCAGTAGAAATATCCTTTACAAAAGCTTCTCCTAATATTTTATCGATAGTATTATAACGGCTGATATCTTCACTAAATAATATTATAGATTCACTTTTACCAACCAATGCACAGCTGTGTACTCCTCCAGTAAATTTAAAAAAATTAGCTCTTTCCTGCATTTCAGAAACAAGAGAGTAAATCAAATTACTATTAATTTTTAAAGAAGTACCGACAGATAGAGGGGTCTCTCCCTGTTCTTCTTGTTGTTGGTAACTTTCTATCCATAAATTACTATTAATAATATCTTCTGACGATAAAGAAACACCTTTAATTTCTATATCCATCAGGTCTTGTTTTTCATTTATATCTAAAGATATAATATCTTCTTTCTTTTGTAAAATACCTGAAGTATAGAGAAAACCCAATCCTAAAAACTTATATTTTTCGGGACTGCAATTTAAGGTGACAAACTTTTTTTTATTTAGTAAGATAGTAAAAGTAGTTTCTCTTGCTACTAAATCTGAAATTTCTTCTCTCTTGTTTCCTTTAATTCGAGTTAAGTTTACCTCTACTCCTTTTTCCTTACCAAACAATTATTCTGTCTCCTTCTTTTTTATTAACTCTTCTGCCTTTCTAAAATCATGTTTAAAGTTCACGTTAAAAAACGAATAAAACTTGGGATCAAATCTTTTTATCTCTTCCTCTTCAATAAATTTTATTCTCAAATGAGGAAATATTTTCCTAACCGATAGGACCCCAAATTGTATATTTTTCTCTATAATTTCTAAACACTTTTTGCTATAAATCGCACATAAAGGTTCGATATACCCTTTATTGTAGCGGGGGATAATAATATCGTTTGAATCAATCTTTTCCCTCATATATTGAAGTAATTCAACTTTCAGAAAAGGCATATCGCAACCCACCACCAAATTATACCAGGAAGCAGATGCCTTCAAACCGGAATACAACCCCACCAAGAGACCTCTTTGGTTAAATAGGTCTGGTACTACTTGTTTATAAGAAGGGTATTTCTCTGGAGAACCGACTATAATAATATTATCTCCTACTATATGTTTGAGTTTTGATATTACTATATCGATAAGGCGTTTTCCATTCAATTTGAGTATTGCTTTATCTTTATCCGAACCTATTCTGCTGCTTTTCCCTCCTGCTAAAATAATTGCTGTTAAACGAGAAATTTCTTTATTCTTTTTAATTTTCATATTATATATCATTCCATCTCGATTATAAAGTTATAAATTCGTATCGAGTAAAGAAAAAAATAAAAACAATAGTTAAAAAACTGTCATCTTCTTTCTTAAAATACCTCACTAAAGTTTACACTAAACAATTGACCAATTTACCAATGCACCGATTCACCAATTGAATCAATCGTTAGTGAATAGTCGTTAGCATTAAATACAAGATACAAGACAATTCCTTTACTTTTTTGTGTATGTTCTAAATGTTATTTTATTAATGCTTTCTTTATTTTTACTGCACACACTTTATATTCAGGAATCTTAGCTACCGGATCCAGGGCAGCATTGGTAAGTAGATTTGCAGCTGCTTCACGGAAATGGAAACTCATAAACACCACACCTTTTCCTGATTTTTTAGTAACTTTTGCCTTAGTCTTGATTTTTCCTCGACGAGAGGCTACTACTACAAATTCTCCGTTTTCGACCTTTAGCTCTTGCGCATCTTGAGGGTTAATCTCCACTAATGCTTCCGGATAAATCTCATTTAACCCCTTAGATCTCCGAGTAACAGTTCCTGTGTGGAAATGATATAATACCCGGCCAGTGGTAAAGAGGAAAGGATATTCCTCGTCTGGCAGTTCGACTGCTTCTTTAAATTCTACTGCAGTAAATTTCCCTTTGCCCCGGCTAAATTTGTCTTTATGTAGATATTTGGTCCCAGGATGATTGGCATCAAGACAAGGCCACTGTAATCCCCCATTATCTAATCGATTATAATGTATTCCTCCATAAATAGGGGTAAGCTGGGCAATCTCTTCCATTATCTCTACTGGATTATTATAACTCATATTATAACCCATCTTTTGAGACAATTCGCAAATGATTTTCCATTCCGGTTTAGAGTCACCTATAGGTTCAATAGCCTTTCTTATTCTTTGTACTCTTCTTTCCGTATTGGTCATAGTACCATCTTTTTCAGCTATGGTAACCCCGGGTAAAACTACATCTGCTAATTCAGCAGTCTCGGTCATAAAGACATCTGAGACTACTAAAAACTCCGTTTTCTTTAGAGCTTCTCGAGCATGATTGAGGTCGGGGTCAGACATAGCAGGGTTTTCTGCCATAATGAAGATGCCTTTAATCTTTCCCTTATAAGCAGCATTCAAAATCTCTACCACGGTTAAACCTACTTTGTTAGATAAATCCACTCCCCAGGCTTTAGAAAACTTCTCTTTAATTTTAAGGTCTGTAACTTTTTGGTAACCGGAATAAAAATTAGGTAAAGCCCCTAAATCGCAAGCTCCCTGTACATTGCTTTGCCCACGTAGAGGATTAACTCCTGTACTTTCCTTCCCTAAATTACCGGTAAGCATAGCAATATTAGCAGTAGATAATACATTATCTGTACCAGTTGTATGTTGAGTAATTCCCATCGAATAAATTAAAGAAACAGTGGGAGCAGTTGCATAAATCCTGGCTGCTTTTCGTATATCTTCAGCTGGCACACCGGTTATTTTTTCTACTACTTCAGGAGTATATTTGAGCACAGTCTTTTTTAATTCCTCATAACCTTCAGTTCTTTGAGCAATAAACTCTTTATCTTCTAATCCTTCACTGATAATTAAATTCATCAATCCATTAAATAAAGCTACATCAGTACCAGGACGTTGTCTCATCCAGATAGTTGCATATTTAGTAAGTTCAATTTCTCGAGGGTCAGCTATAATTAGTTTTGCGCCATTTTTAGTAACTGCTTTTTTAATTTCCAGAGCAATTATGGGATGATTTTCAGTAGTATTAGAGCCGGTAAGATAAATTACTGAAGCATCAGCAATCTCTTTTATGGAGTTAGTCATCGCTCCACTACCAAAAGCCTGAGCTAAACCTGCAACTGTGGCTGAATGACACAAGCGGGCGCAATGATCAACGTTATTAGTTCCTAAAACAGCTCGGCTAAACTTCATTAGAAGATAATTTTCTTCGTTGGTGCATTTGGCAGAAGATAAAACTCCTAAACTATCACTACCACTCTCTTTTTTAAACTGGTTAAATTTATCACTAATTAATTGCAAAGCTTCTTCCCAGGAGGCTTTTTCTAATTTTCCATTCTTTCTAATTAAAGGAGCAGTTAACCGGTCTTTATGGTGAATATAATCGTAGCCAAAGCGTCCTTTAGCACAGAGGTTAATCCCATTTACTACACTCTCAGAATTAGAAGTAACTTTTACCACCTGGCCTTCCTTTATATTAAAATCAAAATTACATCCACATCCACAGTAATTACAAGTGGTTTTTACTTTTTTAAATTCCCAAGTTCTACCCTTCCCTTGTGCTTCTTTATCTATTAATGCACCTACCGGGCAGACTGCAACACACTGTCCACAAAATACGCAGTTTGAATTTTTTAAATCAGTTCTTCCCTCGACTACAATTTCTGTTTTTGTTCCTCGATACCCAAAATCGATAATATTTGATTGCTGAATTTCATTGCATATTTCCACGCATCTTCCGCATAGCACACATTTATCCAATTCTCTTACAATAAAAGGGTTATTATTATCAATAGTAATCTCTTTTTTATTTTGTTCAAATCTGGATTTCTTTATACCCAAATCATAAGCCAGGTCTTCCAAAATACAAGAACCGCTCTTCTCACAAGTCATACAATCCAGAGGATGATTGGCCAGCAAGAATTCCAAAGTCATTTTCCGGGCTCTGACAACTCTTTTATTGTTAGTATAGATATTTAAACCTTCTTTTACCGGATAAGCGCAAGAAGCAACCAATGCAGGCATACCAACAACTTCTACAACACATATCCGACAAGAACCAGGAGAAAATTTAAGTTCGGGCATAGCACATAATGTGGGAATTTTAATACCTGCCCCCTTAGCAGCATCTAAAATAGTTATTCCTTCTTCTACTTTTACCTTAATATTGTCTATTATTATATTTATCAAAGACACTGCTCTTCCCTCTCCTCTTTCTAAAACTTTTCTTTTTTAATAATTAAAAACTATCTATTTTTTTACTATTGCTTTAAATTTACATATTTCATAGCAAAAACCACATTGTATACATTTATCCTGGTCTAATTTGTAGGGTTGCTTCTTCGCACCACTTATGGCATCAGCCGGGCAAACTTTTAGACACAAACCACAGCCAATACATTTTTCCAAATCAATGCTATATTTAATTAAGCCACGGCAAACCCCTGCTGGGCATCTCTTATGCTGTATATGAGCTTCGTATTCATTTTTGAAATATCTCAAGGTAGTCAAAACTGGATTTGGTGCTGTTTGGCCCAGTCCACAAAGTGAAGCATCTTTAATTACTTCTCCCATTTCTTCCAAAAGTTCAATATCTCCTTCTTCCCCTTTTCCTTCGCAAATATCAGTAAGAACTTCTAACATCCTTTTTGTTCCTTCACGACAAGGAGTGCATTTACCACAAGATTCTTCTTGGCAAAAATCCATAAAGAAACGGGCTATATCTACAGCACATTTATCCTCATTCATCACAATTAGCCCACCGGAACCCATAATAGCCCCTAAATTTTTTACAGTATCGTAATCTATAGGGACATTAAGATATTCAACAGGAATACAACCTCCTGAAGGTCCACCTAATTGGGCAGCTTTAAATTTTTTTCCATCAGGTATGCCCCCTCCAATCTCATAGATAATGGTCCCTAAAGTCGTTCCAATAGGAACTTCCACTAATCCCACATTATTTACATCACCGGTAAGAGCAAAAACTTTAGTTCCTTTACTAGCCTCTGTACCTATATTAGCAAACCAAGAACTTCCTTTTAAAATTATCTGGCCAATATTAGCTAATGTTTCCACATTATTTAAAACAGTCGGCTTTTCCCATAAACCTGCATTAGCGGGAAAAGGTGGTCTTGGACGAGGCATTCCCCTTTTGCCTTCAATAGATCTCATTAAAGCAGTTTCTTCTCCACAAACGAAAGCCCCTGCTCCCCGGTAAATTTTCAAATCGAAATCAAATCCTGTTTCCAGAATGTTCTTGCCTAAAAGACCGAATTCTTTAGCTTGATGAATAGCTTTATTTAACATTTTTATAGCTAAAGGATATTCTGCACGACAATAAATATATCCTTGATGAGCATCTACAGCCTTTGCTGCAATAACCATTCCTTCAATAACAGCATGGGGATCACCTTCTAAAATACTTCTATCCATATAAGCACCAGGGTCACCCTCATCAGCATTACAAACAACATATTTTACTTTATTTACTGTCTGAGTAGCATATTTCCATTTGATACCTACAGGAAAACCTGCTCCACCTCTTCCTTTTAATCCCGAATCTAAAATTTCCTGAATAATCTCTCTTTTGGTCATCTCCGTTAAAGCTTTAGCCATCCCCATATATCCATTCCTAGCAATATAATCTTCAATTTTTTCCGGATCAATTATCCCCCGATTTTTCAATACTCTTATCTCTTGATTTGAAAAAAAAGGGATTTCTTCTATGCCGGGTATACTTTTATCTAAAACAATTTCATCTGGTAAGATACCTTTATATTTAATCCTTTCCTTAATCTGCTCTTCTTTCCCCCTTGCCAAGGCATAAGCAGCAAGAACTTTTCCTCCTAAAATATGCTTTTTAAAAACTTCCAATACCTTCTCTTTGTCCATATACTGATAAATTATTGGTTCCTGCTCAAATATCTCCACAGTAATTAAAGGCTCTCTACTACATAACCCCATACAACCAGAAGTAATGATAGCAATATTTTTTTGTTTTTCTTTCTCAATTTCCCTTGTCAGAGCATCCATAATTTTTTGGGCACCCGAAGCAATGCCGCAGGTGCCCATATGGACGGTTATTCTTATTTTTTTTCCTCTTTTTGATAATTCTCTTTTAGCTAAGGTATGCTTCTTAATTTTTATTAAATCTTCTGTCTTAATTTTTCCCACAGTCTTCCCCTTTCCTGCCTTAACCTTAACCGTTATTTATATTGTTCTAATATCTCTTTTACCTTTGAAGGCTTAACTCTTCCATAAACTTCTCCATCAACTACTATTACCGGGGCTAATCCACAAGCTCCAAGACATCTTACTGTTTCATAAGTAAACCTTCTATCGGTAGTAGTCTCTCCGGGTTTTACTCCAAATTCCTTCTCGATTATTTCTGCGTTTTTCTTGCCCCCTCTAACATAACAAGCTGTACCTAAACACACTTTCACCGTATGTTTCCCCCGTGGAGTCATAGTAAAGAATGAATAAAAGGTTACAACTCCATAAATTCTGCTTAAAGGGATATTTGTTTTATTAGATATTTGTTTCTGAATAGTAATGGGCAGATATCCGAGTAAAGCTTGAGCTTCCTCCAATAAAGGTATCAAACCTCCCGGCTCCGCTTTGTATTTTTCAATAATTTTATTTAATTCATCTATCTGCTCGAGCGTAAATTCTTCTAACAAATTATCTATCTGTCGTTCCATCTCTTTTCTCCACCTACTAATAAAAAGTTATAAATCTCTATCTTATTATTACTAAAAATTTATTAATGGATAAAATCTGAACATACTCTGCTTAACATGAAGTACTCTTTAATATTGGCTATAAATATCTTAAATATTAATTAATTATATCCTATAATGAGATATTATCCAATATAGTCTTATAAAAAATTAATTTCCGCAAAATTTAAACTTTATGCTCGTTAAATATTTTGTGAATATTATTATTTTTTATCTTTCGGGATTTCTTTTGTTCTATCTATACCAATAACCCATAAAGCTTTATACGCCAATATAGCAATTACTCCACCTGATAGAGCAGTAAATAATTGAGGTAAACTCATAACTTTAGCTATCTTATCTGGTACATCTACAATATAACTTACTGCTGTAAATAAAATTAAATACTTAACCAAGGAAGCAATAATAATTCCTAAAATTTTATTTTTTCCTTTTAATAGACTAAAAACAACCACTAAAACACCGTTGCCCAGAGCAATAAAAGGAATCATTGGGCCCAAAGGTGGTGGTAAAATACCCCTCATAAAAGCAATAACCGGCGTACAAATACCGATAATGATTCCACTCCAACTTCCCACCAATAAGGCAGCTAAATAAAGTATTGTATTAATTAGTGGACCGGTTATCGGTTGAGGGAAGCCACCCATCTGAACAACTAAAGCTACCGCTAATAATATTCCAGTCCGGGTAATAAATCTAATTTTATTGTTCTCCATATAATCATTCTCCTTTTTTATAAATATTTCAAAAATAATTATCTCTTTCTTTGTCTATTTTATATTTTTTATAATTTAATTTTAAAAATTTAACAATTACTGCATAACTATACTTTTGCCATAACCGATTTAACCTGAACTCCTTTAATAGAACCCAGCTTACCGGTTAAAGACCCTAATTGGTCAGTTGAGCCATTTACAATCAGACAGATGATGCTAACCTCTTTAGGAAAATAGGGCAAGCCCATTCGGCCAATAATGATATCTGCATGTTTACTTAAAATCTCATTAACCTTAGAAGATTGGTTAGCCCTATCAGTAATAATAATAGTAACTGTTCCGATCCGCTTAGACATTTTCCTCCTCCCCTTTCTGATTTTTAAAAAATAAAAATAAATAAAAAGAGGTCTGATTATATAACCTTAAGTTAAGAAATCAAACCCCTTTAATTATCTCGGAAATTTACGATTTCCCCTTAAGATTAGAAGAGTTCTTCCTCTCTCGCAGGTAGTCAATGATTAATTATTCTTTTGTTATCTATTTTAAAAGATCACTGCTTTTTATTTATTTCATCTTCTTTTTTGTTTTATGGTAACAAATAACTTAAACATTTTCATCTTTTTTATTAAAATATTTGGTATGGAGTAGATGATGAGATTTCTCTCCCAGAGGTTTTCCAAGAAATTCCTCATAGAGAACCTTTAATGCAGGATTGTCATGAGACTTCCTATATTTTCTACCTTCATCCTCTTTATATATGGCCTGAATTCTGGCTTTTCTTATTTCATCAGTAGTCATTCTTGGTTGTCCACCTCCGCCAATACAGCCACCGGGGCAAGTCATAATTTCTATAAAATGATACTGTTTCTTGCCAGATTTAATTTCTTCTATTATCTTTTTAGCATTCCCCAGACCATGGGCAACTGCAACATTTAGAGTAACACCTTCCAAAAATTTCCATTCTTCTTTTGTACCTTCTATTGTCAGTGATGCTTCTTTTACTCCTTTAAGCCCCTGAATGGGGGTAACGTGTAATTGATCAAATGGAATATCCCTTCCCGTTACAATCTCATAGGCAGTTCTAAGGGCTGCTTCCATAACTCCTCCGGTGTTAGCAAATATATCGGCAGCACCCGTGGATATACCCAGAGGGGCATCCATCTCTGCATCAGGAAGATTGACAAAATCTATTCCTGCTTGTTTAATCATTTTCCCTAATTCTCTGGTAGTTAATACATAATCTACATCTTTTACTCCACTATCTGTCATTTCTTCTCGGTTGCATTCAAATTTTTTCGCGGTACAGGGCATAATAGATACGACAACAATATCTTCTTTTTTCTTTCCGACTTTTTCAGCAAAATAAGTTTTAGCAACTGCCCCAAACATTTGTTGAGGAGATTTGCAGGTAGATATATTGGAAATAAATTCAGGATAAAAGTGTTCCATATAACTTACCCATCCGGGAGAACAAGAAGTAAACATGGGTAAAGCCACATTTTTGTCTTTATCCACTAATATTTTTTTCAGTCTGGTTAGAAGCTCTGTTCCTTCCTCCATAATAGTTAAATCAGCAGCAAAATTGGTATCGAATACTTTATCAAAACCCAGCATTCTAAGAGCAGTAGTCATTCGCCCCTTAACCAAAGTACCTGGTTCTAAATCAAAGCATTCGCCTAAGGCAGCTCTTATAGCGGGAGCAGTCTGAACAATTACAAACTTATCTGGATTATCGATTGCTTCCCATACTTTATCAATATCATCTTTTTCACTGATTGCACCTACCGGGCAAACAGCAGCGCATTGTCCGCATTGTACACATATGGCATCGTTTAATAAATCTCCTTGTCCTGGAGCAATAATCGTATCAAAACCACGGGCTCTGGGGGCTAATGTTCCCACCCCTTGTACTTCTTGACATACGGTGACACATCTCCTGCACAAGATACACTTGTTTGGGTCCCTTACGATCCCGGGGGTACTTTCATCTAAAGGCAACCTTTCCTTCACGGACTGAAATCTAACTTCTTTAATACCATACTCATCTGCTAATTTTTGCAGTTCACAATCCTGATTACGATCACAAGTATTACATTCCGAGGGATGATCACTTAAAAGTAACTCCAATATAATCTTTCTAGCATCGCGTATTTTTTTAGTATTAGTATGGATTTTCATACCTTCTGAAACCTGTGTTACACAAGAGGGCTGAAGTGTTCTGGCCCCTTCAACCTCCACAACACACATTCTGCATGATCCTGGTTCTTGAACATTTTCAAGATAACACAGAGTAGGTATCTTTATTCCAATCTTTTTAGCAGCATTTAAAATAGTTGTACCTTCTGGCACTTCAACTTTTATATTATTTATAGTAATATTTGCCATTAATTTCTTCTCCTTTTTATAATGTTTTTCCTTAAAAATGATTACACTTATTGCCTTCCCATATATTTGCTAACTATATAAATCTCATTATGCAATTTAAATTTTTTCTATGTAATTATAACTATTAATTTCAAGAAAAATTTAGCATTTTATCGTTCGTTTCTCTAGTAACAGGCTCATGAACCTTTTTAGGATCAATTCCCTCCTCTAATTCTGCCCTAAAATACTTCAGAGCAGAGAGAACGGGGGAAGCTATTGATTGACCAAGAGGACAAAAAGCGGTCAATTTTAGACCTTCAGCCAATTCCTCTATATTTTTAAGTTCATCAAAATATGCTTCTTTCTTTTCTAAGCGGCTGAAAGATTCGTATAGCTGCTTAGCCCCAATTCTACACACAGAACATCGCCCACATGATTCATGGATAAAAAATTTCATACAACACTTTAAAAAATCCACCACTGAAACTTTTTCATTCATAACTAATATTGCCCCAGAACCCAGATTATGTCCTTCCATTTGAAGAGATAGGTAATCAAGTGATACATCTAAAAGTTCTATAGAAAGAATATCACCAGCAGTACCTCCTATTTGAGCCATTTTAAATTCTCCAGAAGACATGCCTCCTGCATAATTATAAATAATCTCTCTTAAGGTAAACCCCATGGGTACTTCTATTAGGCCAGGGCGTTTTACATGTCCTAATATAGTATAGACTTTAGTACCAGGTGAACTTTCAGTTCCAAATTTTTTGAACCATTCGGCACCATTCAAAATAATAGGTGCAATATTGGCAAGGGTCTCTACATTATTTACATTAGTGGGTTTGGATAAAAATCCCAATTTAGCCGGGAAAGGTGGTTTAAGTCTTGGTTCTCCTCGAAAGCCTTCCATTGAATTTAGAAGAGCAGTTTCTTCTCCACAGATATAAGAACCTGCTCCAATTTTTATCTTCACCTCGAAATCAAAATCTGTATCAAATATATTTTGACCTAAAAAACCTAATTTTTCAGCATCTTTTATAGCTTTTTGTAATCTTTGAATAGAAAGCTGGTATTCTCCACGAATATAAATATATCCGATATTAGCTCCTATAGCATATGCGCAAATGGCCATTCCTTCTAAAATCTTATGAGGGTCACCTTCCATAATTAATCGATCTTTAAAAGTACCTGGTTCTCCTTCGTCCGCATTGCAAATAACATATTTTGGACTTTCTTTTTCCTGGGCAGCAAAAGACCATTTTAGACCGGTGGGAAATCCTGCCCCTCCTCTACCTTGAAGCCCGGAATCCTTTACTATTTTAATAACTTCTTCTGGTGTTTTTTCTTTTAGAGCTATTCCTAATGCTTCATAACCATTTACTCCAATATATTCTTCAATATCTTCAGGATTAATTCTTCCACAATTACTCAGCACAATCCTACCAAAATATTGTGTTTCTCTGAGATCAATATCAACTAAATCCATCTCTGATTGTAGTTTTTCTGAAATAAGCAGTTTTTTGTAAGGTCTACCTTTAATAAATCTTTCTTCTATAAATTCTTCAATATCCTGCTCGGTCATATTTCTATACATCTCCCCTGTAGGATAGACACCCACAATAACACCTTGATTAATAGAACTAATACTGCCTGTTTCAAACACCTTAATTTGGTCAGAAAGATTCTGATTATCTATTTCAGTAATCAACTTAGTTTTTATCTTTCTTGCTTCGGAAAGTACGGTTTTTCCGTCAATACTAATAAAAATCTGGGCAATGCCTCTTTTTGGCATAATTATCTCCTTTCCTTTTTTTGAATTTGGTCCAATATTTTTCCAATCTTTTCTTCATCCAAATTACCATAGGCTTCTTCATTAATCATTATAGCCGGAGCCACTCCGCAAATTCCTAAACAACTGGTTCCTTCTAAGGTAAAAAGTCCGTCTTTGGTTGTCTCTCCTTCTTTAATCCCTAATTTAGTTTCTATAGCCTGAAAAATAGTTTGTGCGCCTAACAAATGGCAAGGAGGACTTTCACAAACTCTAATTATATATTTGCCACGAGGTACTAAACTATACATTGTGTAAAAAGAAGCAGTCCCTTTAATATCAGATGCTGGTATTTTCATTTCCTTACTCAACAAATTAATATCCTCTTCATTAATATAATTCTGTGGGCTTTGATTTTGAATATCATGCAAAATCTGTAACAAATTTTCTCTTTTATTTCCGTACTTGTTAATAATCTCTTTTACTGTCATATTCCCTCCTCTTCTTTCTTAAACTCACAACGTAGACATCTGTCTGCTTCTTTGCAAGCAGTTGCCTTGTTCCAGGTCTTTTCAACTTCCGTATAAAAATCTCTTTTTTCTACTGGAACCAATATATTTTTTGCCCGCTCATAATCTACCGGTTCTTCTTCCGGGTCAAACTTCACTTCGATTGGATCCATGATATTCCAGGGATATTCCTCTCGACCACCGGTTAAATATTTATCTATGGCCTCAGCTGCTCTCTGTGCTTGACCAATTGCCTCCACCACAGTAGAAGGGCCAGTCACAACATCACCACCAGCAAAGATATCTTCTGACATCGTCTCTCCTTTATGAGAATTACAAAAGATAGTTCCATTTCTATTAAGTTTGATTGTCTCTTTGTCAAATAAGTTACCCAGAGATGGCTTCTGGCCAATAGCTAAAATTAAAAGACTAACTTCTTTAGTAAAAGAAGAAGCTTCTATCTCAACAGGTCTTCGTCTACCAGATTTATCAAATTCACCAAGCCGCATATTCACAAATTCAACTTTTAATTTATCGTTACTGTTTGACTTAACTGATTTGATATTTTGCAGAAGATGTATTTTTATTCCTTCGTTTTCCGCTTCATTAATCTCTTCTAACTCAGCAGGCATTTCTTCTTTAGTTCTACGATATACAATAGTGACCTCTGCACCAAGTCTCTTAGCAGTCCTGGCTGCATCTATAGCGGTATTCCCACCCCCAATAACTACTACCTCCTGGCCAACAGAGATTTTTTCATTATTGTTGATTTTGTACAAAAAATCCAACCCACTCATAACTCTATTATTACCATCTATACCTTTAATTGCAGGCATAATGGAATCCCCTGTTCCGGCGGCAATATAAAAGGCTTTAAAGCCTTGTTTTCTAAGTTCGTCAATACTTATGTCTTTACCAACCTGGACATTAGTCTTTATCATTACCCCATATTGAGATAAGGCTTGAATCTCTTTTTCCACAATATCTTTTGGTAGTCTATAAGAAGGAATGGCATAAGTAAGCATCCCTCCCGTCTTAGACTCAGATTCAAAAACAGTAACATCATATCCCAACATGGTTAAGAAGTAAGCATTTGATAATCCGGATGGACCTGAACCAATGACTGCTACCTTAATTCCATTAGAATTTTGTTTTTCAGGGAAACATTTTAAATAATCATCTATTGAATCAGCCATAAACCGTTTTACAGAACGAATGCTGACGGCCGAATCGAGATCGTTTCTTCTGCATTTGGCTTCACACTGATGAGGACATACCCGTCCACAAACAGCAGGAAATGGATTATTCTTTAAATGTGTTTTTAAGGCTTGCGCAAAATTGCCCTCTTTAGTGTAGGCAAGATAAGCTGGTACATTTACTGAGGCAGGACATATATTGGAACAAGGAGCATATACTAATTCTGAACATACTCCTGCCCGACATTTTTTATCACGAATATGTTCAATATACTCTTCCCTAAAATATCTTAAAGTTGCAATAACCGGATTAGGTGCGGTCTGCCCCAAACCACATAAAGAAGTCCGCTTTATTTGCTCAGATAATTCTTCCAGAATATCCAGGTCCTCCATTTTTCCTTTTCCCTGACAGATTCGCTCCAAAATATTTAACATAATCCGCGTCCCTTGACGACAGGGTGTACAGTTTCCGCATGATTCTTCCTGAATAAATTCCATAAAATAACGAGCTAAATCGACCATACAGGTATCTTCATCCATTACAATTAATCCGCCTGAACCCATGATTGCACCAAGTTCTTGTAATGACTCATAATCAACTTTTACATTTAAGTGGTCAGCAGGTATACAACCCCCTGAAGGACCACCAATCTGCACCGCTTTTAATTTTTTATTATTAGGAATTCCTCCTCCAATATCATAGATAATTGTTCCTAAAGGCATTCCGATAGGAATTTCAATAAGCCCGGTATTATTTATATCGCCCGCCAAGGCAAACACTTTAGTTCCTCGACTCTTTTCGGTCCCCATTGAAGCAAAATCGTCAGCCCCTCGTAAAATTATATAAGGTATATTAGCAAAAGTTTCCACATTATTCAGTACAGTAGGACATTCGAAGAGTCCCTTTTGAGTGGGATAAGGAGGTTTTGGACGAGGTTCTCCTCTCTTCCCTTCTATAGAACGCATTAGAGCGGTTTCTTCGCCACAGACAAAAGCACCTGCTCCTATTCTTATTTCTATATCAAAATCAAAATCGGTCCCTAAAATATTTTTTCCTAAAAGTTCATTCTTTTTCGCTTGCTCAATAGCAATCAATAACCTCTCCACGGCTAAAGGATATTCAGCCCTAACATATATATAACCCTGATTCGCACCTATAGCATAACCACAGATCATCATAGCTTCTATTATGCTATGAGGATCTCCTTCTAAAATACTTCTATCCATAAAGGCACCGGGGTCGCCTTCGTCAGCATTACATAAAACATATTTCTTGCTACCTTTTGCAGCAGCAGTAAATTGCCATTTCAAACCAGTGGGAAATCCTGCTCCGCCTCGACCTCTTAGACCTGATTTTTTCATCTCTTCAATTACTTGTTGAGGGGTCATTTCGGTCAACACTTTTCCTAAAGCCATATATCCATCAGCTGCTATATATTCTTCAATTTCCAAGGGATTAATAATTCCACAGTTTCGGAGAGCTACCTTTTTCTGAAGCTTGAAGAAATCTATATCATTAAACATCTCCACCATTTCCTCAGTCTTTGGTTTTTTATAAAATAGACGTTTAACTACTCTCCCTTTTAATAGATGTTCTTGAACAATTTCTTCTGCATCTTCGGGTTTAACCTTTTGATAGAAAACACCATCTGGATAGATAACCATGAGTGGGCCCAGCTCACAAGTTCCCATACATCCGGTAGTTACAACATCAACTTCATTTTGAAGCCCTGCTTTAGCTATTGCTCTTTCCACTGCTTCTTTAACGCTACCCGCATTTGAAGAAATACAGGCACCTCCATAACAAAGCAAAACATGTGCTCTTAAGTTATACATATTAATATTCCCTACCTTATCTATTTGTATTGTTCTAATATTTTATCTAATTTCTTTGCTGATATCCGACCATGGACATCTTTATCAATCATAATAACCGGAGCTAATCCGCAGGCCCCTAAACATCTTTGCACTCCAATAGAAAACCTTCTATCTTCAGTAGTCTCTCCAATTCTTATCTCAAGCTTTTCTTCGAGTGTTTCTAATATTTTTTTCGCCCCTCTCACATAACAAGCTGTACCTAAACATACCGTAATAGTGTGCCTACCGGAAGGAAAGGTCTTAAAATAAGAATAAAAAGTAACCACTCCGGTTACTACGCTTACTGGAATATTCATTTCTTTAGCCACAAAATTCTGTACTTCCGGCGGGAGATATCCAAATATTGCCTGCGCCATATGGAGCACGGGTATTAAATAGCCTTTTTTATTCTTATTTTCGTCAATAAATTCTTTAAGTTGTTTATACTTTTGCTCATCAGTAAGTTCTTTTTCATTACAAAGACATCCCATAATTATATCCCCTTTGAAAAAAGATATTTTTCTACAATTTCGCCATTTAATATGTGTTTCTTAAATATTTCTTCAGCAGCTTTCGGGTCAACCTTTCCATATACGACTGGCTCCTTATCTTCTATATAAACTTGAATCATGGGTTCCTGTTCACAAAAACCAGCACAGCCTGCTGTGGTTACTATAGTGTCGGATCTGTCGTTCTTGGCAATAAGATCAATCAGAGCATTCATAGTTTCCCTTGCTCCGGCAGCAATACCACAAGTCCCCAGGCAAACCACAATTTTAATCCGATGCTTTCCAGTACGTAATTCCAGATCTTTTCTTACTCTCTCTCTAATTTTTTTTAGTTCTTCTAAATTCTTCATCTTCCTCCCCTTCATTTCTTATATATTAAATAGTAATCAAATAAATTAAATATTTATTTAGTGAAAATATCCAAAAGACTCCTTTAAATTACAATATACCAAACTGGGTATCAATCCCTATTTTTTTAAGCTCCTGATCTATTGAAACATAAATGAAGTCTCGAACTTCTTTCTGCTGCATCTCAGAATAACTAACAATTTTCCTAATCTTTTTACTATTAAAAATAGATATCTTTTTATTATTCTCCTTCTGAATAAAAATATCATAATTAACCTTTGGCCAACTGTAGATAGCATCAACAAAAGTTCTGGCTATATCTCCGAAAGGTTTAGCATCGATATGGGAAATGTCTGTTTTAAATTCTAAACAGACTCCTCTTTTATTTAAGTTAAAAATCCTAAGAAATCCCCCTGTACCTTCTACTGCTTTCTTTAAAAATGGAAGTCCTAATCCAACTTTTCTGGTTTTTCGAGAGGTTACAAAAGGGTCAGTAACGTCTTCATCTTTAATTCCACTACCATTATCTTCTATCTTACAAAAAAAAAGATTATCCTGAATTCCCAAGATAATTTTAACTTCTGTGGCTCCAGCTTTTACAGAATTCTCCAAAATATCGAATAGGTGATCTGCTAAATCTTTCATTGTTTACTTCTTTTTAAAAAATCTTTCAAAAATAAAAAATTCTTAATCTCTCCTTGGTTATCTTCAATAAAAAAGAGCCCTATATCTTCAACCCCATGACTATCTGAACCGGCTATTACCGGGAACCCGTCCCAGGTATCACCTAACTGAAATTTCCTTTTTCTCCACTTAAATTTAGAAATTTCCACTGCATCAAAATATTCTTCTCGATCCAAAAACCCCAATTGGCTAAGTAAGCTAAATCTATCTTTGTCAATATGGGCAGGAACGGCAATTCCTTCTATGCTGTGTACAAAATCAACCAAATTATCTAACCCTATATTTAAAGCTACCTGTCTTAGGGTATCGTCGATTCCGATAATTTCGCCATTTAGATTATAATATAGCTGGTTCCCAAAAACTCTGGAATTATTTTTCTTCCCGGGTAAATAATTATCTATTTCTTTTTCCATTTTTAAAAGTGCTTCAATATTGGGAAAATAAGCTAAGAGGTGGACTTCCTCTCTACTGGTTAATTCCACCCCCGGAATTACTCGAATAGGCATATCTTCGCTCAGCTTGCAGGCTAAAATTGAATGCTGAACAGTATTATGATCAGTAATAGATATAAGATTAAGCTCTTTCTGAACAGCCTGCTCTAAAATTAGCTGAGGTGACATAATATCATCACCGCAAGCCGAAAGAGCAGAATGGATATGTAAATCAATCCTTTGCAGTTTCAGCCTCCATCAAACAATATATTTCTCCGCACACAGTAAAAGAATTTTTATTGGTTCGGAGTAAATTAATCTTTTCTTCCTTAGCTTTTTCGATTACCTCTTTCTCAACAGTTACATTATTGGTAAATATTATTGACTTGATATCTTTGATAAGAGCAACTGCGATACTATTCTTGTGAGCTTGTATAGTAATCCAGATACAATCTGGCTGAGCATGAGCCATAACATCAGACATCAAATCTCCACAATAACCGTTTTTAATTTCGTAGTTAGCACAGAAAACAATCTTTTCCAATCGGCATTTATCAACTATTTTGCTTAATTTCATTTTTTACTCCTAAATTAATTATTGCTTTTAGCTCTGTTCCAGTCTTTAAAGAAGATTTAATCTCAAGTTTATCGGCATAACGTTTTATATTGGGAAGACCCATCCCTGCACCAAAACCCAAAGCTCTAATTTTTTCAGATGCTGTGGTAAATCCTGGTTTTAAAGCAAGTTTAACATCTGAAATCCCAGGACCTTTATCATTAGCACAGATTACCGCATTGTTACCATCATTAACCTCGATAGTCATACTCCCCCCCAGGGAGTGAAGACAAATATTCATCTCGGCCTCATAGCAAACAATAGCAATTCTACGAATAATGTCTTTACTGATTCCCAGGTTCTGAAAATACTTTTTAGTTATACTGGCAACTCTACCGGCATTATCAAAATCATCTCCCTTAACTTCAAACCGAAGCGGTTTTTTGACAATACTTTTAATTAATTCATGAGAAATTTGAGTATTTTTTATTTCTTTATCTTCGACTTTTTCGGCAATTGACTGAACCACAACCAACAATCTATTTAGAATATCGCTAAGAGTTATTATACCTACAATTTTTTTACTATTTAAAGATTCGGTAACCGGAAGACGCCCCACTTTAAATTTTTCTAATCTATTGATTGCTGAAACTACTGAAAAGTTTTGCGGGATGGTGATTACGTCTCTACTTATATAATCAGTAATTTTGTTATCTACATAATCTTTATCAAAGGCAGTAATAACATCATCAATACTTACGATTCCTATAATATTTCTTTCATCGTCAAGGATAGGAACTCCGGAAATTTTTTTCTCTTTAAGTTTTAACTGTATTTCCCGAAAGGTGGCATTTTCCTTAAAAAAGATTACTTTCTTAGACATGGCTTCTTTAACTTTGATTTCGTAAATTAGTTCATTAACTAAAGTTAACTTTTCTTTGGAATAATTGGCATTCATTTATTTTCTTCTTTTATTAATTCCTCAACAATTTTTTTACAGGAACCAAACATCAGGTTATCCGTCTTTAAAAGGGGAATATGATGAGATTTCGCTAAACCAATTGCTTCTTGAGGAGGTAGTTTACCTCGCACAAAAACAATAGCAATGGCACCAGTTAATTCGGCTGTACGAACAACTTGTGAAAAGGTTAAACCAGTCAAGAGTACATAGTCATCTTTGGAATAAGCTAAGATATCACTTAAAAGATCACTTGCACCAAATTCTGAGATTTCTTGATCTAAAAAATCTTCACCACATAAAACTTCTGCATCTAAAACGCGAATTAAATCTTTAACTTTCATAATAGCTCTCTTTCCAAAAGACATCTATATATATCATTTTATATTATCTTTCTTAACCTTATGATAAATACGATTTTTACTCTCATTAGTAATTGTGAAATAAATCACAAATAATATAGAAGAATTTTATCACAAATTTAAATTGTATGTCAACCCTTTGTATTTAATAAATAAATTTATTTTATGTATTTTTTATAAGTGGATTATATAATGTGAATTAGGATGGAAGGTAAGTAGCTTGAATTTCATTTCTTACTCTGTTATATCTGTTGTTTTTTCGCGTAGAATAATTTTAAAAATTGTTTATATTGAAATTATATAACATTCTAATTAAGTAAGAAACTAGAATTAGGAGGGTTCATTTAAATTTCTTTTTATGGTAAATCATGAATTATTCTAATTATTTGGTAATTTTCCGATAGATTTCGTTTATTATTTTCTACTCTTTCGTAGTCAAGGTAGTCTCTCTTCTACAGCGGGCACAGAGAATCTTTACCCGATCAGAACGTCCATTGTCTTTTAACGCTGATATAATATTTCCATCTATAATCCCAAGACTTTTTAGGTGGGACAAATAAAGGGTAGGATTTGAATAGGACAATTCACCTATTTTTTCAGATATCCACTTTAAATGGTCTTTACAGGCAATAGGTTTACCACAGATTTCACAAAGCTGCAGCTCTTTCTCTATCCTCTCATCGGATTCGCTCCGGTTAAAAAATGAAAGTTCCCAATCGTTGGTTAATTTGACCCCTTCGTGATCAACAATGCATGCAGCCTCACACTGCCCGCAGAATATACAGGTATCTGTATAATGTATTATAATTCTCTTAGCATTACCATTCTGATCTACTATATCTTTATGGTCAATTGCTCCTACAGGACATACTTCACTACACGCAAGACAACCAACACACTTTTCTTGATAAAATTTAGGCTGACCCCTGAAATTTGGATGAGCCGTATGCGGTTCCTTTGGAAATTTAGAAGTATACGGTCCCTTAACAAAAGCTTTAATCGCCTCTATTAACTCTCTTATTTTTGGAGATTTCATAATACAACTCTTTTCTCATTTAATTGTTAATCCTGATTTAAACTTCTCCTTCTTTATCTTCAGTATATTTATCAACAACACTACCTTTCCATAGTTTTACTCCTGCTCTGTGTGCACCTCTGGCTATAGCATGTGCGGCTACCGGAGCTGTTAGAATAAGAAATATCATACATAAGAGCGATTTTATTCCAGCAGCAGTGAATCCTACTATAAGAAATGTGCCAAATAGAATACTGCAGGTGCCCAGAGTAACACACTTTGTAGCTGCCTGTAGACGACAATATACATCCGGAAGACGTACAAGCCCTAAACAACCAAATAAATCAAAAGCTAACCCTATACTTATAAATATCAAACCTATAATATTAATCATCAAATCCTTTCCCCTCTAAGTATTTTGAAAGTGCAAGTGCGCATATAAAACTCTGAAGTGCCCATGCTATCCCTATATCTATATACCAGGACCTTCCTGTTGAAATAGTCAAAACCGCGCAGAGTCCCACAATCATAATACCCAGAATATCTACAGCAACTATCCTGTCAGCACCGGTTGGACCTCTCCATACTCGGTAAAGGCATAAAATACATGCTAAAATAATTATGTAGAGAACTCTACCTAAAAAATCAATATAGGGAAGGTCGGGATAGAAAAGAAATGGCAACGGGCGTATTATAATTAAAATAACAATCCCAACTAAAAAAATCATACCTATAAACCATCTATATATCTTCATAATCTATCCTCTAATCAAAAATCTTTTTTAACACTTTCTCGAAACGGTCTACGATAATTCTTGTAGCTGATTCAACATCTTTTGTCTTTACGTCAATCCAGTGTATATACAGAATACCATTATCTTTATCTATATCAACAGTCATAGTGCCTGGTGTTAAGGTTATGGAATTGGCTAAAAATGTCAAGGCCGTATCTGTCGTTAATCTAGTCCTTACTTTAACTATCCCTGGATATATAGGCAACCGAGGATGCAAAACACGGTATGCAACATCCAGATTAGCCTTAAAGCATTCCCATAAGAACATAGGTAAATAATAAACAAAGAAATACCAGTACCGCGATGGATGCATTAACACATGTAGTCGGGTTATAAATAAATCTCCTACCATAAAGGTAACAAATGCAGAAACAAATCCACCAATAATAAGATGCTGCCAATCCGGCACCCAATTTAAAAGACACCATACTATAAATGCTACGAAAAACATACTTATTCTACTCTTCATCTATTGTATCCCCTTAAAGACTATATCAGCATATTTTGTACCTTCTAAAAGTACGTCAGAAGCAGGCTTAAGAAAAATCTCGTTTATGTTATAAATAAGCAAAACTCCTCCGACTACACAAATAAGTGCTAGAATTACCATCGCTAGCTTCATGAAAACAGGAACTTCCCTTACCTCGTTCCATCTGTCTCTCAGCTTACCAAAGAAGGCATACTTCATAACCTTCATAAAAGATGCTAAAGTTAATATACTTGCCAGTACAGCCCAGAAAGCATATCCTAAGCGATTAGCCTGCACACATGCAATTATAATAATCAATTTACTCCAGAAACCATTAAAGGGAGGAATACCTGCAATTGACATAGAGGCAACAAGGCTTGTGGCGCCCGTGATAGGCATTTTTGTCATTAGTCCTCCCATTTTTTGTAAATCACGTGTGCCGGTTGCGTATTCCACTGCTCCTGAATTTAAAAATAACAATGACTTAAATACAGAGTGGTTAAAAAGATGGAACAAACCTCCCATTATACCAAGCGGTGTGCCCAGACCAATTCCCAGGATAACATACCCTATCTGACTTATAGAGTGGTATGCCAGAAGTCGCTTAAAATCCCACTGTCCAATAGCTAAAAATACACCGATAACCATTGATAGGGTTCCTAACACCATCAGTATTAAAGAAAGGGAAGAGTTTATTCCAATTATGTTGTAGAAAACCCTGCATAAAGTATATACACCCAATGATTTAATTAATACCCCTGAAAGCATTGCTGATATAGGTGCTGGTGCAGATGGATGGGCATCTGGCAGCCAGGCATGAAAAGGAACAAGCGCTGCCTTAAGCCCAAACCCCATAATAAATAAGACACTCACCATGATGATAATATTGCTTGCACTTTTTTGAGCCAGGATATTTGCCATATCCGCCATATTCAATGTAGAGGTATAGCTATATAAAAACACAATTCCAAGAAGAATAAAAAGTGAACCTACGGTACTCATTACAGTATATTTAAATGCTGCTTCAAGTTCATGACGTTCTGTACCAAAAGCAACTAAGGCATAACTTGCCACAGAGGCAATTTCTAAAAATACAAATAGGTTAAACATATCGCCAGTTATCACCACACCATTCATCCCAGCCACCATGAGTAGAAACAATGTATAAAATTTCCATTTAGAGGTAAATCTCTCCATATAGTTTATTGAATAGATGGCAATAAAAAACGCCATCAGGTTTATAGTAACCAGCATAAAGACCGTCAAGCCGTCTAATACAAGAGCTATTCCAATAGGCAACTTCCAGCTACCAATACTATATACAAGGGTACCTTCTGTGGCTATAATCCGTACTGCAAAAAGAGAAAGGCCCAACAAAATAAGTGTTGTTAAGCTTCCCATTAAATCTGGCAGCCATTTTAACTTCTTACCAACTATTGAAGTTAAAAATGCTCCTGCCAGAGATATGCCAACAAAAAGTGGTAGTATATTAGATGTAGCTGTCATCCTCGTAGCTCCTTTATTTTTGTAATATCAAACGTCTTGTATTTTTCATAAATTCGCATCGCTAAAGCCACCAGCAATGCTGTGGTTGCCAACCCGATTACGATTGCAGTAAGGACAAGCGCCTGAGGAAGAGGATCAACCATGTTGACAATTTCAACATCAGATGAAAGAATTGGAGACCTACCTTCCATACGATAAGCTACTAATATAAAGAAAAGATTCACAGCATATTCTGCTATGATAATTCCCAAAATAATCTTGATAATATTTCTTTTTCTTAAAATGCAATAAAGTCCGCAACAAAAAAGTATAAGACAAAGCAGATATATTATCATTCTTTTTTCTCCCATTCAAATTTTAATAATACCAATACAACAAATATAGCAAAGAGCCCGGCACCAACTTTAAGACTTATGGCTATATTGCAAAGAGGTATAATGCCTGCGCTGAATAACCTGAAAGGCTCTCCCTTTGATATAAAATTCAAAAAGAAGTAGCCACCTGTAAATCCTAATAATGCTATACCTAAGAATAGAATTGCACCCACACTTTCCAAAAAAGACATTGCTGTTTTAGGTAATTTCTTTAAAGCTACATCTTTACCATAAGCAAGCATAAGATGTACAAAAGAAAGCGCTATAATAACTCCGCCAGCAAATCCCCCACCGGGTGATACATGACCATGTAAAACTATATAAATTCCATAAAGTAGTATAAGCCCCACAGTAAGACGGGTAATTACTTTTACGATTAGCGACATACCTTTATCATGTTCTTTACTCATCGTCTTCCTCCACAATCTCATCCTTTTTCTTTCTACCTATGCGCCGTACAATAGCCAGAACACCTATTACGGCAGTAAATAAGACCGTGGCTTCTCCCAGGGTATCATAAGCCCTGAAATCGAGTATTACTGAACCAACAAGATTAGAAGCACCTGTCCTAACTAACCCTTCTTTCAGATATGTGTTGGCAACTCTCATAATAGGATAACCGAATTCAGGTAAATCCTTAAAGGCTTTTATAGCCACAAATAAGAATACCACAATAAAACCTGCAGTAATAAGTGTATTAAGAAGCAACCTGCCTGTTGTCGAAAATGGAAGATCTTTCTTTAAGGTCGCTCTTATCAAGAGGATAAGACACAATATCTCAACAACAAGCTGTGTAATTGCTACATCAGGCGCTTTAAGTATTAAAAGAACTATCGAAAGCACCAGACCGACAGCTCCAACAGCTATCACAGAAGAAAGTAGGTCCTTCATTTCAATTGCGATTATCGCTCCAATAATCATAAATATCATTAAAATGTATAATTCTATCATCTTATTACCTCAGTAAAAAATAAAATAGTATTACCATCCCTAAAAGGCACCAAGATAAATATGTAGGGAGTACACCATTATGTAAATTACGTAAAATTTTATTGAAACCAAATGTTATAATTTTATTTATATCATAAATATCAAATACTTTTCTCTCGGCTAATCTATAAACAGTACCTAAGGGAGTTATGTCTTTTATTGTATTATAAAATTCGGTTCCTGAAACCCTCATATTTAACTGTTCTTCCAATATCTCTCCACCAACAAATGCTTCTGTCTCTCTTGTTTTTGTTATTGTCCCCAAAAAATAGATTATAATACCGACTGCAACCCCTACAATTATCAAAATAGTAGCAAGGCTTGCGTTCCATATACCAAAGAATTCTATTTTTTCTCCTAAGCTTGGAAAGATAAACATTTTAAGAGGTATCCTGTAAGCAAATACACCAAATATAATGCAGAGAATTGCAAGAAAAACCTGTGGAATCCACATGGTTGGACTAGTTTCTCGTCGCTTGCTAATCATTGCTTCCGCCTTTGTCGGTATTTTGTTAGACCGAGGTTGCTCGTTGGCCGGCTGTCCTAAAAATACAGCATGGATTAATTTCATAAAACTCGCCAGGGTAAGGGCACTTCCGAACATAGCTGCAATAAGCCATATTATCCAGAGATGATTACCATTATCAGCTGTCTTTATTATGCCCTGGTAAATCATCCATTTTGATGCGAATCCGTTAAAAGGAGGTATACCTGATATTGATAATGATGCTATTAAAAATGTAATAAAGGTAATAGGCATAATCTTACCAAAACCGCCCAATTTCTCAAGATCAGTTGTTCCAGCTTCTTTTTCAACTGCCCCTCCTGAAAGAAAAAGACAGGATTTATATATAGCATGGTTTAACATATGAAACAATCCACCTGCTATACCGATAGGATTACCAGTGCCGATACCTAAGATCATATATCCGACCTGGCTTACAGCATGATATCCTAAAAGTCTCTTTAAATCATGCTGTATGAGAGCCATCATAACTGCAGCTACAATGGTAACACTACCTACTATCATTAAGACGGTATTTACGGCTGTGCTTATTTTAAACATATTTAGGGAAATCCTGGCAAGAAAGTATATACCTAAAAGCTTATCCAGTGATGCCGGTAAAAATGCAGTAACAGGTGTGGGGGCGTCTTCGGCAGTATCAGGAACCCAAGTATGAAACGGCATAGCACCTGCCTTGGCAAAGGCACCAGCTGCAAGACACATATATGCCAAAACTGCTACCTTTGTATTTAAAGTTATACTTATCTCATCCATCTGAAGTGAATCTGTAAGGCGCCATATAATAGCCAGCCCAAGAAGCATAAGGGCATCTGTGCCACCAATTATTATAAACGCTTTCTTAGCCGTATAAGATGCATTTTCAGTTTGAGCAAATCCTATTAGTAAATATAAAAGAAGCCCTAAAAATCCCCAGAATACCATAAAAAGAATAAGATTATTGGAAAAGACAGCACCAAGTGAACTTATAAAAGTAAGGATTAAATAAGAATAATAGTAAATCAGTCTTTTTTTCTGCCGCATAAAACCAAAAGAATAAATAGTAATTAGCAGGAAAAATATTCCAATAAATATCCCCACAAATATGGATAGATTATCGAATTTAAAAAACTGTGTAGTTAAATTCATTTAACTCCCATCTTATTTCTTAATATCTCGGTTTTTCCCCGAGAAAGTTTAATTAAATCTTTTCCACTATATATCTTCTTCCTCTTTGTATTACATACGGTCATTCTTTCAGTACAGCAATAGCAAGGATCTATTGCAGCCAAAATTATCGTTGCATCTGAAATGTATTCACCTATAATAGTAGCTTTACATGTAGGAAGGTTCATAAATGTAGGTGCCCTTACCTTATGACGAACAGGCCTGTTTGTACCATCGCTTTTTACATAATGGAAACATTCGCCTCTTGGCGCTTCTATAAATCCTATACCTTCCCCAGGAGGAATGTCCTTAATATTAGCATCTATTTTACCACCTGGTAGGTTCAAAAAGCAGTTCTTTATTATCTTTATTGACTCAAATACCTCCAATATTCTTACCACCAACTTATCAAAAACATCACCATTATATGTAACTATCATATCCCACTCTACTTTATCATAAGCTCCGTAAGGTGAGTCTTCTCTCACATCTCTGGCTACGCCTGAAGCCCTTGCAGTGGGTCCAAGAGCACAATAACTTATAGCGTCTTCTTTTGAAAGAATACCTATTCCTTTCGTCCGAGCATGTATAACCGGATCGTCTATAACTGCTTTTTTCAACATCTCCAATGTAGGCACGATAGAATCCATCTTTTTGATAACCACTGGTATATCTTCAGATTTTATATCTCTTCTTACCCCTCCTGGCTTAAACATAGCATAATTATTTCTATTCCCGGTTAATATCTCCATCACATCAAGAATCTCTTCTCTTAGCTTCCATACCCACATATATAAAGTATTATATCCTAAGAAATGGCCGGCAAGACCTAACCATAGCAGATGTGAGTGTATCCTTTCAGCTTCAGCTATTATAGTCCTTATATATTTAGCCCTTTCTGGCACCTCTATAGGAATAATATCTTCTACTGCTCTCGTATAAGCAAAGGGATGACTTGTTGAACATATACCACAAATTCTCTCTATCACAAAAGTGGACTGATCGAATGACTTCATTTCAGAAAGTTTCTCTATTCCTCTATGATTATATCCAATTCGTACTTCAATATCTACGACCTTTTCTCCTTCAACAGTAAGCATAAAAAATTCCGGCTCTTCCTGTAATGGATGATACGGTCCTATTGGTATTATTGTTTTTTTCATTATACTCCTCTATCCCTTATAGCGTTCTTATCCCACTCTTTATAATCTCCTCTTAATGGATAAACACCATCTGGCCAGTCGTCTGGCAAAAGAAGTCTCCTCAAATCAGGATGACCCCTAAAATTTATACCTAAGATTTCATGTATCTCTCTTTCTATCCAGCTTGAACCTTCAAATATAGGTGAAAGAGAATCTATCTCTAATTTTGGCTTTTGTAATTTTACCCTCAGAGAAATCAACAGGTTAATATCCTCAATCAAAAAATGATAAAGAATCTCCATATGATACCGCACGTCTACGCCGGATGCAGTATTGAACCGTGCTTTTAAATCTTTAAAAATATAGCTTGCCACTTGAACTATTGAATCAGGTCTAATCTCGACATATACCCTCTTAGGAGATTTATCAAAAACTTCGATTATGTCATCTTTAAATTTTTTTCTTAAATCGTATAAAACTTCTTCTCGCGTCATGCTCCGTCTCCTTTGTCGTTAAGTATGATAATCAATGCAGTCGAACTGATCACTTTTTCGCAGTACCTTTTTTAACTTTCTCAATTAACTTTACTACACCGGCAATAATTGCCTCTGGCTTTGGGGGGCAACCCGGTATATAAACATCGACAGGAATAACCTTATCTATCGGAACAGGACAGTTATAACTATGAATAAACATGCCTCTTGATAAAGCACATTCTCCTACTGCTACCACCAAGCATGGTTTTGGCATCTGTTCATATAGTCTTTTTGCCCTTTCCATCGACTTCCGATTACCTGAACCAGTAATTAACAGAACATCAGCGTGTTTTATACTCCCTACAAGAAGCATGCCAAACCTCTCGATATCGAATCTCGGAGTAAGGCAGTCCAGTATTTCAATATCACAATTGTTACAACTACCTGTAGACAAAT
Organism: Candidatus Atribacteria bacterium; assembly: GCA_003451675.1. The sequence continues at coordinate 26,321 of DMCY01000015.1, read as the reverse complement.
GAAATACCCACGGCGATTTTAGAAGTGCTTTTAATTTTATACTCATATCATCTTCCTAATAATGCCAATATTATAGCTATTATAGCAATTATAGTCATGGGCCCCCAGAAAAACTTGACAGCCTGGTCAATTCTTACACGAGGATTGGTATTTCTTATAACCGTCATCAAGGCAACTAAACCAATATATTTTAACACACCATACAAGAGATGTATGCCATCAAACCTTAAACCACCCATAAATACAATTATTAAAAAGAATGGAACTGTAAACATAAGCATATTCTTCATAAGTCTATAAATAGCAAGTCCGGAACCCGAATATTCTATTAATGGACCACCTACGATCTCCGTCTCTGCCTCAGGGATATCAAAGGGAACTAACGCTAATTTCGCCTGCATACATATTATTGCCACAATTAGTGCTAAAGTACCAGACCAACTTCTAACAAACGCCCCATTCTGTGCTTGAAAAGTTAATATTTCACCAAGTCTAAAAGTAAATCCAGATTTTATTACTGTAACTAATATCGCAAGTATAAAAGGAAGTTCATAACTTAATATAAGCTTCATCTCTCTTGATGCACCTAAACTTGCAAGTGGATTTCTTGATGCAAAACCACCCATAATAATACTTATAGAAGGAATAAGCAAAAGATATAACACTACTATTAAATCACCCAAAAAACTTTTTGCAGGATAAATATTATTTATCCATAATAAAGTAGATACTAATATCACGCTTGCAAATCCAATAACTGGAGCAATCAAAAACGTTATCTTTGATGAACCTGCTGGAATGAGTGTTTCCTTACCTAAAAGCTTTACAATATCTATCAATGGTTGCAAAAGAGGTGGACCCATACGATATTGAACCTTCGCTGTAACCTTTCTATCTATCCAGCTGGCTAAAAGCCCAATAATAGCTGTTAATAGAAATCCAAAAAATATAAAATATAAAATATAAATCATGCTTTCTCTCTATTCCAATGAATTGAGTGAACTATAATATTATCACCAACTAAAAAAGTATTCTCATCCAGTTTGATATCGCCCCTTTTCAAACTTAATGCCCCATAAGGACAGCTCTTTACACATAACAATTCATCTTTCCGGTCTCTTCTATCAAGACAAAAATCACAATTATGAATTAATAACGGAACATTTTCAGGATATATTGTGCCATAAGGACAAGCATAGGAACATGATTTACAGCTTATACATCTCATATTGTGTCTTATCAACAATTTATCCTGCTGTTGTTCAATTGCCTCTACCGGACAAGTATTAACACAGTGCGGCTCTTCGCACTTACGGCATACCAATGCATAGGTTACAAGCTCTATAATAGAAATAATCCCATTATTACCTGGATGATAAAAATAACTACAATTGATAACACATTCTGTACACTCACCAGAAGCACAAATATCAAGATCTATAAAAAGTCTTAAATCTTTGCCTTTTTTTGGCTTAATGTTTAATTTTTCCTGATGAATTTGTTCTGCACTTGTGTTCATTTTTAATCCCATATATTTGAAAAATTTTTTATCTTATCATAAGTAAAAACAGGACCATCTTTGCAAACATAATATGTCCCTATTCTACAATGACCACATTTTCCTATACCACATGACATATTCTTCTCCATAGAAAGGTATATATTCTCTTCTTTAAAACCCATTTCAATTAATTTTTTAGTTGAAAATTTCATCATTACTGGTGGTCCACACACAATAGCAATACAATTTTCATAATCTATATCTATATCTTCTAAAATGGTAGTTACAACACCTACATTCCCTTTCCACCCGCTATCACCTTTGTCTACAGTAAGTTTTATATCTAAATCTTTTCGTTTGGCCCAATCAGCTATTTCACCTCTATATAGCAACTCCTGAGCTGTCTTGCAACCACCTCTAAAAAATAATTTTTTAAATTCTTCACTCCTATCGAAAAGTTCATACATCAAACTTCTAATAGGTGCAAATCCGCATCCACCGCCTACAACCAATATTTCCTTGCCTTTAAACCTATCTATAGGATAACCTTTCCCGAAAGGTCCTCTCACACCTACAATATCACCATTTTTCAGTTCATGAACCTTTTTGGTAACCTTGCCTACATTCATAATAGTAATTTCCATTATATCTTTCATAGCAGGCCTTGATGAGGGGGTAAAAGGAGCCTCACCAATCCCCGGAATGGTCAGCTCTATAAACTGGCCTGTTTCAAATGTTATCGGTTCTTCTGGTACAATCCTTATCGTCTTTATAGTAGGTGTCTCAGATATGACTCCTGTAATTTCAGCCCTAATAGGCCTATACGGATTTTTAATCTTATACATCATATACCAATCTCTTAAGGACTTTTCTAATATCTATCTTCGCTGGACAAGCAGATATACAACGTCCACAACCTGTACAAGCATAAATGTTAGCAACTTTTGGAAAAAAATCAAATTTCTTTTCAAATCGATTTCTTAATCTCATCCATAATTCTGGTCGGGGATTTGCCCCTCCTGCAACTTGAGCAAAATCTTTTATCATACAGGAGTCCCAAATACGCAAACGTGCCATCTGATTTTCGCTATTTTGGTCATAAAGTAAAAAACAGTGGCACGTAGGACAGATTGTATTACACGCTCCGCACTCAACACACTTGTCCGCTTCATCAGCCCATATATCTGATTCATATCCTCTTTCAATAATACCCTTAAGTGAATCCTGATGAGGGATTTTGTTTTCTTTTATATTTTTTTCGACTGCTTTAGTAACTTTTTCTCTCTGTTCGTTTCTTTGGGAAAGGAATTTATCTTTTATTTCTTCAAAAAGAGAAGAATATTTTTCAACAAGCCTCTTACCCTTTGGCGAGCCAACCTCAACAATAAAATCCTCTCCCACCGCAGAAAGATTTATATCAAAATTTTCAAGGGGATAAGGTTTAACATTTAGGGCAAGACAAAAACATGTATCTATAGCAGAAGTACAATCGGCAGAAATAATAAGGTTATCTTTACGCCTATTAATATAGAAAGGATCTTGAAAATCATGATTTTTGAATACATAATCATGTATTTTTAATCCTTTGAGATCGCAAGCTTTCACACCAACTATACAATAAGGTTTTTGGCTTGTATGAGGAATATTAGACTTGAAGTTTTCGGCAACGATTTCTCGTGCACGGAAGAAAAAGGATTTTAGTGGTTCAAAGGCTCGTACCTCACCGATAACAACATCATCAGTGAAGTCTATATACTTTTTATAAAAATATCGATCGCCTTTTTTAACAGGGACGTAAACCTCGTAATCGTCCTTTAAATTTTCGAGAAATTTTGCAAAATTACTAGAAGAAATGTACTGCATATTAGTACTTCCTCTTGTGAAATAATTGCAACATTTTAGTTTTCTTAAACTTATATTATTTATTTAAGTACTTTTTTAATATTCTCTTTATCTAAATTCTTTGGTTCTTGCCTAAAATATACATTAACTACTGATTTTCATTTTTATTAAATCACCTGATATTACTTTATATTATTTTGTGAAAATTATCACAAATCAAAATACAAAATTATTATATCACTAAGACAAGTAGTATGTCAATCCTTCAAATTCAATAGATAAGTCTACGTTATGTATTTTAATTTCCGGGAGTAATGTAATATGGACGGGGGCGAAATTTAAAATGGCTTTAATCCCACCTCTTACCATCTCATCTGCCACTTCCTGGGCTGAATCAGCTGGTACCACTATTATCCCAATACTTATATTCTCCGCCTGGATAAATTTTTCTACCTCTTTTATATCGTAAATAAAAGTACGGCCAAGTCTCTTGCCAATTTTTGAGGGATTATTGTCAAAAATTCCTTTAATTATAAAGCCCCTTTTCTGAAAACCTTTATATTTTACTAAGGCTTTTCCTAAATTTCCTGCTCCGGCAATAATAACTGACCACTTTCTATCCAGTCCTAATATTTTTTTTAATTCTCTGCTAAGATCTATTAGGGGATATCCGATTCCTCGTTTGCCAAATTCTCCGAAATAAGCCAAATCTTTACGAATTTGTGCTGAATTTATTCCAGTCATTTCGGCAATTTCAGATGAAGAAATAAATTTTTGCTTTCTTTTATCTATATTTTCAATTAATTTTTCTAAACAACGATGGTATATAGATAGCCTGTTTATAGTAACGGAAGGAATATTTTTTCTATTCAAAGTTATTTTTCCCTTTCCTATCTAGTTGTTACCCATATTTCATAACCTAATTTCTTCAACTTCTCTGAAATTGCTTTGGCCTCATCTGAAGTTTTAAATTCCCCTACTTGAACCTTGTAAAGGGTTTTCCCCTTAATTACATAAGTCTGGTATCCTTTACCTCTTATCTCTTTAGCTAAATTCTGGGCACCTTCTTCTTTTGAAAAAGCTCCTACCTGAACAGTATATAACTTCTTTTCTGTAACTATTTCAGACTCTTTTACTGCCTTTATTTCTGGTTCTACTTTTGGAGATTTAATCATGCTCGGCTCAGTAAGTGGTGGTTTCTCTTCTGGAGTAACCTCTTTTTTTATTTCTTCCTCAGGAAATTTCTCTTTCTCTTCAACCTTTTCCACTGTCTTCTTTTGAGGTAACTCAACAGGCACTTTTATTACAGGAGATTCTACTTTCTCTTCTTCCACAATTGTCGGCTCTTCAGGGGGAATATAACTCCTATCCCTGGCTAAATTAAAGGCCACACCCAAAATTATTATCGCGCCTATTAAAATTATAAAGGTTTCCAGATTACTTCTGCTTTTCCTCTTATAAATCCTACTCGCTTTTCTCATATTAAATCATACTCCTATACTAACTTTTGGATAGATAAAAGTTTATATCTTATTTTTTACATTATATACTATTATACTTTAATTATTCTACAAAAATTACTAAAATCCTTCTTTTTTTGCTTTTAATTTTTATTTATTATTCAATTTGTTAAATATTTTTTATTATGATAACATAACTAGTGAATAGTCGCTAGTCGTTAGTGAATATTAGTTCGTATCTCCTTTTTAGTTAGCTGGTTAGTTGGTTATCTGGTTATTTAGTTAAGGAAATAAAATCAAGACAACTAATTAGTTAACTAAATTGATTGAATAACTGGATATATAAACAAACTTGCATCTTGTAACTTGTATTTATACTATATACTATCGACTAGTTTATTTTACATCTTGTAAGTTAATTCCCAACCAGTTAACTAACTAACCATTTAACCAGCTAACTAAAAAACTAACGACTAATTTAAAGGAAAAAATATGGATTCAAAAAAATATATTTTAATGGGCATTGGAAATACGCTTCGAGGTGATGATGGAATAGGGTCAATTATTGCCCAAAATTTTAAAGATCATGACTGGCTTTCTATAGACTGTGGGGTTGTTCCTGAAAATTTTACCTCAATCATCAAAAAAAATAGGCCCAATCTCGTAGTACTTATCGATGCTGTAGAGATGGACCTTAAATCTGGTGAATTTAGAATAATCTCTCCTGATAGAATTAGTGCCCTGCACCTCACTACCCACAGCATGCCTTTATCCTTTTTAATATCTTATTTGAAAGAATATGCTCAGAATATTATCTTTATCGGCATTCAACCTAAAATTATCGACTATTCTAATTCTGTTAGTCCTAAAGTTTTAAAGAGTTCTGAAGAAATAATAAAGATATTGAAAGATAAAAATTTTAAACTCCTTAAAAAATTATAAGACCATGATTTTTATTATTTATTCTTATTGATTATCTATTCTACCATTAATTTAGACGATAATCTATCTGTATCCGCAAGAAGAAATTCTTCAGTCATGTTCAAACAATCTTTGGGGCATATATCATTACATTGAGAACAAAAAATACAATGATCTATATGGATTTTAATCTTCTTTTTATCGGGAATAAATTCGATTGCCTCAGCGGGGCATACTTTAATACACAACTTACACCCTATACATTCATCTCTATCATAGACAATCTTCCCTCTAAAATTTTTAGGTATTTCTACGGGAGGATGTATCTTTGCTTCTTCCTTTCCAACTTTTTCCAATAATTTTAATATCGAATCAGGGTAATAAGTAACCGGAAATACATTGGTAGCTGGTTTTTTAAATAACTGTTTTAGCAGTTCAAATCCCATTGGTGTTGCCATTTTATCACCTCAAACTATAATAGTATCTAAAACGATTAATGTAAGACCGAGTAAACCTATAATTGATACTGGAATCCAGTAAGCAAAGGAAGCCTGGTCTATTTTTAAACGCGCAACTGCAACTCTAATAAAAGTTACTTCGACAAACATTACTAAAAACATTTTTACTAAAAAGAACAGCACATCTGCTATTAAAGCAAATGCTCCACCACTTAAACCAAGTAAGTGAGATATATTATACGGAAAAAATAAAGCCACAGTTAGGGAAATCATTACTATTGTCTTCACCGCATCGGCTAAACCAAATAGAGCAAGATTTCTTCCCGAATACTCTACTAATATTCCTCCAGCTAATTCTGTTTCAGCTTCTGGTGCATCAAAGGGTACTTTAGAGAGTTCTCCCGGTGTAACCGCTGCAAGAGTAATAAATAGTAAAATTGCACCAATAAAACCTAATGGGCCCACTAATTCCCAAATAGGATGGGCATTAATTACGGCTAAAGAAAATACATTAAGTTGTGGATAAACCTGACTTAATTTCCATCCCAAAGCAACTACTGTAGTTACCAAAGGAAGTTCATAACTCATCATCAACACCATCTCTCTTTGTGCTCCCACATTGGCATAAGGAGAACCAGAGGAAAAACCACCCACTACCATTCCAATAGCTGGTAGAGTTAGTAAGTAAATAATTAACACAATGTCTCCGTACCCGCTTAACAGAGGAGGAATGTTTCCTACAGGTAAATAAAGCAAGATAGTAATAGAAGATACCAGGGCCATAATTGGCGCTCCGTTAAATATCCAGGGAACTGCGTTTTGTGGTACAATATTTTCTTTAATCATTAACTTAAAGAAATCCATAAAAGGCTGTCTTATAGGAGGACCAACTCGAGCCTGCATCCTTGCTGCTAATTTTCTGTCAATACCTTTATAAAACAAACCTATTACTACTCCCAAAAAGGCAATTACAATTGCCCCTATTATCTTCATTAATATTCCAGATAAGCTTATAGTAGTCATGGAGTAATCCTCCTTGTCTTTTGCACACTCAATTCATGTAGATCTTTTTTGGTTAATATACTTTTTTGACCATTGTCTTTATTTAAAATAGTAACTCTATCCATACAGGCTATACAGGGATCGGTAGATGCTATAACAATTGGGATATCGGCTATCTGTTGGCCTAAGAGCATAGGAACCCAGGGCATTAAATTATTATACGTGGGGGCACGAGCTTTCCAGATTTCCGGTACTTCTGCTTCTGCTAATTTTACATAATGAAATACTTCACCGCGAGGGGCTTCATGCCTTCCAATCCCTTCACCTTTAGCTTTCTTTAATTGATTTAATAATCTAACTAATTTCTTCTCAGTTACAATTTCTCCTGAAGGCATATTTTCTAAACATTGTTCGATAATCTGTATAGATTGTACTACTTCCAACAATCGGACAATTATCCGATCATAGACATCACCGTTTACTTCTCCAGAAAATACATCTGGAGTAATGGCTTTCACTTCTAAATCAGCATAGGCTGAATAAGGTTGATCCTGCCTTATATCCTTTTTTATCCCCGATGCTCTGGCGGTAGGTCCCACTGCACATAAGCGGAGAGCATCTTCTTTAGTTAAAACACCGACATTCTTTGTTCTTAAAGCAATAGTGGGGTCATTTAAAAATATATCTTCTAATTTTCCGTAGATATCCTTATAATATTCTAAAGCTTTTCGAATTCGAGGTATTTGGTCTTCGGTAATATCTCTTCTTACCCCACCTATCATAAATACTCCATAATTAATCCTATTTCCAGTAAGATATTCTAAAAGGTCTAATACTTCTTCTCTTGCTCTCCAAGATATATATAAAACAGAATCAAAGCCTAATTCATGACCGGCGATCCCTGCCCATAAAATATGCGAATGTATTCTTTCTAACTCAGCAATAATCACTCGAATATATTGACCTCTTTCGGGAACTTCAATTCCAGCAGCATTCTCCACTGCTTGACAAAAAGCAAAAGGATGAGAAGCAGAACAGATACCGCATATCCTTTCTGCTAAATAGATAATCTGTATTGGATTCCTTTGTCTTCCCATAAATTCTATCCCTCGATGATTATCTCCGGGTGCTAAATTTACTTTTTCTATGCGTTCTCCATATATTTCAAAATTAAAAGTCATCGGTTCTTCTAAAGATGGATGAACCGGACCTATAGGTATAGAGTAAGTCTTTTTACTCAACTTTTTTCACCTCTTCTTCTTTATCAGTTATATTACCACCTACATGTTTACCATTTTTGCTTAAAGGATATATCCCTTTTTCATCTTTTCTAAAAGGAAAAACACCTTTTGAAAAATCTATTGGTAAAAATATATTAGGTAAATCAGGTAAACCCTCAAAGGTAATCCCCATCATTTCTTTCATCTCTCTTTCTGAAGTCTGGGCCCCCGGTATTAGATCGGTAATAGTGGGTATCTTAAGATTATTTTTTGGTAAATTAGTAGCTAGATTCAAGGATATTTCTTTAAATCTCTCTCCATAATAAAGGGAGAAATGATAGGTTAATTTGATTTCTTCCCCTGTATCATTATCTGAAATTATAGCAAAATGAGGAAATTGAATAGTGCATAAAAGTTTTACTGCTTCTTTAAAGTCCTTTAGTTCTATCTCTAACCATATTAAACTATAGCTAGTCTTTTTTAATCCTGCTGTTTTAATTTCTATTTTGCTATTTGTAACCGAACCATTAAATTTTTCTTTAAATAATTCTATAATTTCTTCTGGTTTCATGTGTTCCATTCTCTACCACCTTTTCTTTTTTAGTCACTAGTATTTAGTCGGCTGGTTAGTTGGTTACTTAGTTAGCTGGTTTAATACTAATACTATACGATACACGCTATTCATATTTTTTTGGTTCTTATCTTATTCCCGGGATACGAGATACGCATTTATTTTGGCTCCTGGTTTCTTCCTTTTGCTTTCTTAACTATCTAACCAGGTAACTAGTTAACTAAGTAAGTTATTTTTAACGAGATACGTTTTCGCTACTTTGCTGGAGCAGCTTTCATACTTTCTCTTAACTTTTCTAATTTTATCCAGGCTTGTAACACTCCATTTATTATAGCTTCCGGCCGAGGAGGACATCCTGGAACATAAACATCTACCGGTATAACTTTGTCTATAGAACCTGAGAGATTGTAGGAGTTGTAAAAGACTCCTCCACTTGTTCCACATGCCCCAATTGCTATTACTGCTTTAGGATCAGGAGTTTGTTCATAAACACGTTTTACTCTATCGGCCATTCTCCCGGTCACTGGACCGGTTACCAATAATACATCTGCATGCTTAGGACTACCTACCAATTTAATCCCAAATCTTTCTAAATCGTACCGGGGAGTTAGTCCTGCTACAATTTCAATATCACAACCATTACAAGAACCTGTATTTAGATGAAAAACCCAGAGAGATCTTTCGAAATATTTATTTAATCTCACTATCCACTCACCCCTACCATAATTAATATTATCGCAGTTATTACAATTATCCAGCTAGAATAATCATTTATATTGCCAGTGTGCATTTTTACTAAAGGATTATAATAACCCTTTAACGCTTCTGTAAACCCCCAATAAATATGGCTCGCACTTAAATGAGAACCTTCTTTACTTTCTTCGGGATTACCGGAAATAAAAGGTTTATCCTGTTCGGTATTTTTTTTATAACTATCTTCACCTTTATTTCTGATATAAATTACGATACTCCCAATAATTAATACAACTACTATCCAAATTATTGCACTCCAAAAACCGCTACCTGTTTCTAGCAATCCTAACATTTTCTACATACCTCCTAATACTGTGCCGGTATATTGCAATTGCTCTATTAAAGACACTACCGCAGGATGCACTAAATTTTTTATTATTAAATCAGGGAATAATCCAAAGAATATTATGATACAGGATAAAACCGCCATAGCAAAGACCATGCTACGCGGGACTTCTTTGACTTCTTTAAATTGAGGTAATTTTGGACCTAAAAATGCACTATGAAATACTTTAACAAATGATGCCAAAGTTAGGATACTAACTACCATGGCTATTATAGAAAGCAAGGGATTAAATTTATACACAGATTCGTAAATTAAAAGTTTAGAGGCAAAGCCGTTAAAGGGCGGAAGCCCGGCAATGGCTGCTGCTCCAATAATAAAGAAAATAGTAGTATATTTCATCGAGTGAGCCAAACCACCCATTTTATTAAGATCTCTTGTCCCTGTCCTGAAAAATAAAGCACCGGCAGTTAAAAATAGCAAGCCCTTATACATAGCGTGATTCATAATATGAAATATTCCACCCTCCATAGCGGTAATTCCATATTGATGTAAAGCTGTAGGGTTACCTAAAACAGCCAATCCTACTCCTACCCCCAGAAGCATGTAGCCAGTCTGAGAGACAGCGTGATAAGCCATAAGTCTTTTTATATCTTTTTGAACAATAGCCATTGTAACTCCGATAAACATAGATAAAAGACCAAAAATAATAATTATCCAGCCTACAGTTAAAGTATTTAAAGAAATATTATATAAGGAAAAAACTATTCTAAATAAAGCATATAAACTAGCCTGGCTGGCAGCAACCAATATCATAGTGATCGGTGCAGGTGCCTCCGAATAAGCATCTGGTGTCCACATATGCATCGGTACCGCTCCTGCCTTCATAGCCAGAACTGGTATTAAAAGGCCCAAAGCAATCTTGTCTAATTGTGAGTACTTAATTACACTAGCTATAGCTGCAAAATTAAGAACATCGTACTGCCCATAAAATATTCCCACTGCAAATAAAACCATAAGAGCAGATATTGAGCTAACCACCATATATTTAAACCCCGCTTCAGCTGGTTCTCCTAAATCAGTCCCTCTAAAAGAAATTAGAGCAACCGAAGCAATAGAGGCAATTTCCAAAAATACAAAGAAGTTAAATATATCACCGGTAAATTCCATCCCAAACATACCTACAGTTAAAAGCAATAAAAGAGAATAATATTTATCCTCTCCATCATATTTTTTTATAAAAGATAAAGAATAGATTGCCCCTAAAAAAGAAACAACTGCAGTAATTAAACCCATAAATATGCTCATTGCATCTATCTGGAACATAATTCTGATTGGGAATTTTAACCCTGAAGGCAAAGTCAGAGTTGGAGATGTTGCACCAAATACATATACCTGGGGACCAACTGTTAGTATTTTCACCGCTAAAGCAATGGTCAAAATTAAACTTACACTTAAAGCAAGGGTGGTAAGAATCCCCGTAGCTTTTTTATTTATCCGACCGATAAGCGGAACTAAAAAAGCTGCCAATAAGGGTATAGCTATTATTAATATAGGAATATGGTTCGATAGATTCATCCTTTCAACCTCCTTACCTGATCTGTATCCAAAGTCCCGTAGTGTTTATAAATCATCATGGCAACCGACAATATTAGGGCAGTAGTTGCGATACCTATAACTATACTGGTAAGAGTCAGGGCTTGAGGAGTTGGCAAGACCATTGCTTGTCCAGAGGGTGCCTGGGTATAAATCGGGGCAATTGCTCCTTTTCTGTACCCTAAAGTGATTAAAAATAAATTTACTCCGTTTTCAATTAGACATACGCCAATTGCAATTTTGATTAAATTCTTCTTAAACATAAGAGCATAAATTCCTAATCCAATAAATATTGCTACTGCAACATAAGGTAAATTGCCTATCATTTTACGAATTCTCCTTTTTCTTAGTAAATTCCGCTCCACTAGCCATAGTTAAAACAATAACCCCAAAAGCAGATAAAACTTCTAATCCAACGGCAATATTCATCAGAGGAATTACTCCTCCGGTATTCATATTACCTGGATTAACACCGATCACAGCAGCATCACCGAACCAGCCCCCACTGTTAGCTAAAAAGTTATAAAAAAAGGTGATTCCTAATCCCGAAAAACCTAATACTATAAACAGGATTAAACCAAAGTTTTCAAAGAGTGAGAAAATATCCTTTTTAAGAAATTTCTTGGAATTCAAACTGCCATAAGATACTAATAGTAAAGCAAAAGCAGAGCCTACTACAGCACCTCCTTGAAAGCCTCCCCCTGGAGTAAGATGACCGTGTACTATTATATAAAAACCAAAAATAATAATAAAACCATACACAAAATTGGTAACAGTCTTTACTATCCTGGACATCTCTTTCATTTCTTAACCCCCCTGAACAGAGCTACAATTCCCACTACTGCGGTAAAAAGGACTGTAGCTTCCCCTAAAGTATCAAAACCTCTATAGTCAAAGACGATGGAAGTTACTACATTGTTTGCCCCGGTCTCGCTCTGAGCATTTTCAATAAAGTAATCATCCATTTCGCTAATAGTAGGTTCTCCGAACGTTCTCATATTTATGGCGCTAACTATCAAGAAAGAAAAAAATATTATAAAAGCGATACCGAAAATTATTTTTTTCATTTTATCCTCCCCCTATCTAGTCCCTCTAATAGCAAAGATAAATATTGCCATAGTCAATCCTGCTCCGATAGCTGCTTCAGCTATGGCTACATCTGGAGCATGTAAAAGGTAAAACTCTAATGAAAGAAGCAAACTGGCTACCGACAAGGCAATTATTGAGGGCAATAATTTCTTAAAAACTATCGCTAAAAAGCTAGCAATTATCATCAATACTAAGGTAGAAATATGAATTATCTCAACAAAGGAACTCATTTTAATTTAGCCTCCTTTAATTCGTCAATTACTGCTTGTTTAGGCATTACTCCACTACGGTGAGCTGCTCGGGCAATAGCATGGGCCCCCGTTGGGTTGGTAATTACTAAACAGACTAATGCCACAATAGTATGGAGAGCAAGGACTATAAATTTTGAATCTCCGGTAATATTCCACCGGGAAAAACCATAAACAATAACTGCTAAAGAAGTAAATATTGAGCCAAAAGTAGTAGCTTTAGTTGCAGCATGAAGTCTGGTGTAAACATCAGGAAATCTAAGGAGGCCTATTGAACCTAAACAATTAAAAAATACACCTATTCCTAAAAAAATATATAAAATAGTTAACAATATTTCCATTACTTCTTAGCTCTCCCTTCTAAATATTTTGCTACATATAGAGTACCAATATAGGATAGCAAAGCATAAACAATAGCCACATCAATATAAATAACTTCTTCATAAGCTGCCCCTACAAGAATCATCCCGGCTACCACTAAAGTATTTATGGTATCCAAAGCTACTATTCTATCAGGAACAGTGGGCCCGAGAATCAATCTGATTAAAGATAAGAACATAAATAACAGCAATAATCCTCCGGGAATAATAAAAATTTTAAAAAATTCGTTCATTCTGCAATCCTCCTTATCCACTGAGGAAAATTAGCACAAATATGGTGGGTAGTAGGTTTTAAAGTGGTAACATTTATCCAATGAATGTATAAATCATTATTTTTTTCATCAATATCAACACTGAGAGTTCCCGGGGTTAAAGTAATCGAATCTGCCAATAAAGTTATCCCCAGATCGGTCTTCAATCCTGGGGATATTTTTACTATACCAGGATTTATTTTTCCGGTAATTACTCGATAAGCAACATCGATATTAGCCTTAGCCATTGCCCAGAAAAATGGACCAATTAAATAAATCAAAAAAATAACCCACCTAAGCGGGTTTAACATTCTGTAAGTTCTCTTTTGAAATAATACTTTATTGGCTATAAAGGCTACGATAAAGGAAAGTACAATTCCGGTTATAATTTCGAAAATGCTCCATAGCCCCCATACTTCTCCCTGGCTGGCTGTAAGAATTAGATAGGTAAGCATGCTAAGCAAAAAGGTTACAATAAAATCTATCATCACTTCACCTCTTTTAACTTAAATTAACAAAATAAAGTATAACATTTTATTTTGTTTAATGTAAAGTTTTTTTTAAAAAAACTTTGAATATTTTATTCTATTTCAATATCTTCAATATACAAATCTTCGCCGGAAATTATATCTATCTCTAAGCTATAACATTTCGTACATTTAAAATTATCTTTTTTAATCTCGAAAACTTCGTTACACTTTCGGCATTTCCCTAATAAAGGAGACGATATTATCTCCAAAGATGCTTTTTCCGCAATGGTGCCTTGGCTAAAATTATCGAAAGCAAACTCTAAGGCAGATTGGTTTACTCCGGCAAATTCTCCAACTTTTATTCGAATAAGAGTTATCGTATTTGCTTTGTATTCTTTAGCTTTTTCTATGGCAATGGCTAATAAATTTTGAGCAATCGAGCCTTCATGCATGACTTTCACCTAAATTTGGTTAGTTGGTTAGTTAGTTAAGGAAATAAAATCAAAACAACTAACTGGTTAACTAAATTGATTGAGTAACTGGATATTTAAATAACTTACGCCTTGCATCTTGTAACTTGTATTTATATTACATACTAACGACTAATTTATTTTATATTTCGTAAATTAATTCCCAACCAGTTAACCAAGTAACCAGCTAACTAAGTAACTTTCAACAAAAAGAGGAAGTCATCCCTTCCTCTTTTTGTTGAAATATTTATTGGTGCCGGGAGGGGGATTTGAACCCCCACAAGCAATAAGCTCACCAGCCCCTCAAGCTGACGCGTCTACCTATTCCGCCATCCCGGCAAAATCTTAACATAATTAAAAATGATTACACAGATAAAACTGATATGTGTTTAATCAATTAACTATTCATCTATAATTTTAGTGTATAAATTGTGATCACTTATTTATAAAAGGATTAAAAAATTATAAATATAAAATATTTTATTTTCTCAAATGGCAAGCTACATAATGTCCACCATTTATATCTATTAATTTAGGTTCTTCCTGGCTGCAAATTGGTTTAGCATATTTACATCTCGGATGGAAACGGCAACCTTTAGGAGGGTTAAACGGGCTTGGAACATCTCCCTCCAAAACAATTCTTTGTCTGTTTAGAGTGGGGTCAGGGATAGGTACAGCTGAAAGGAGTGCTTCAGTATAGGGATGTTGAGGATTATCATATAATTCATAAGTAGAGGTCAGCTCTACAATCTTACCCAAATACATTACTGCAACTCTATCAGAAATGTGTTTCACCACACTCAAATCGTGAGCAATAAACAAATAAGTAAGCTTAAATTTTTCTTGCAAATCTTCTAATAAATTTATTACTTGAGCTTGAATGGAAACATCGAGCGCAGATACGGGTTCATCACAAATTACTAATTTAGGATTCAGAGCCAAAGCTCGGGCTATTCCAATTCTTTGTCTCTGTCCTCCGCTAAATTCATGAGGATACCTTCTTACATGTCCTGCGTTTAAGCCAACGGTTTCTAATAAATCTTTAACTCTTTCCTCTTTTTCTTTTTTATTCTTCGCAATTTTATGAATAATTAATGCCTCTCCTACTATATCACCTACAGTCATCCGGGGATTTAGAGAACCAAAAGGATCCTGAAATATTATTTGAATATTACGTCTTGCTTTTCTGAGTTCCTCTTTGCTTAATTTAAAGACATTTTCCCCTTCAAAATCTACTTCTCCGGCAGTGGGTTCTAAAAGTCTGATAATTGTTCTTCCCGCAGTAGTTTTACCACAGCCTGATTCTCCCACCAGACCTAAAGTTTCTCCCTTTTTAATATCAAAACTTATTTCGTCTACCGCCTGGACATATCCTATTACCTTGGATAATATTCCCCCTCTCACGGGAAAATATTTTTTCAAATTCTTTACTTTAAGTAATACATTATTTTCCAATCCTTTTTCCCTCCCATTTTTTACCTTAAATTAGTCATTAGTAAATAGTAATTCGTATCGCGTAAAGAAAAATAGTAATGTATAATATGTAGGACACACATTGTGTCTGCCCATAATAAATAATTTTTTTTTAACGGGCTTGATAAATTAATCCACTACCTTATTAAAACTAAAAACTTAAAGCAAAAAACGAAAAACTACAATTCAAAGCTCAAAACTTTTTTCGTATAAAATATTACTTTTAAAAGGTCAGATTTATCCGATTCGCTTTCATTGCGGGTTCGATGAATCGAACCCCTACAAAAAAAGAAATTTCTCATACAATCAAATTATATTAATTTTGGGTAATACTTACCGCTTCTTGTTTAATTTTAAAATCTTTTGCTTTATCTTTATTGTACATCCAACACCGTACAATATGGTTGTCTTCTATCTTTTCAAGTTCAGGTTCTTCTTCCCTGCAAATATCTATAGCAAATTTGCAGCGAGGATGAAACTTGCATCCAGAAGGCAAAGCTAAAGGATCAGGAATTCCACCCTGAATAACTTCTAGTTTTTTTCCTGGTTTATCTGTTAGGCGAGGAATGGAATTTTGGAGAGCTATAGTATAGGGATGCAGCGGATATTTAAAGATAGTTTTCACATCTGCATATTCTACCGCTTTACCCGCATATACAACTACTACATCATCCGATACTTCAGCAATTACTCCCAAATCATGAGTAATCATCAAAACTGACATACCAATTTCATTTTTTAATTTCTTTATCAGTTCTAAAATTTGAGCCTGAATGGTAACATCTAAGGCGGTTGTTGGTTCGTCTGCGATTAATAAATCTGGATTACAAGATAAAGCCATGGCAATCATTGCTCTCTGTCTTTGCCCTCCGCTTAATTCGTGAGGATATTCATGAACCCTGGTTTCGGGGGAAGGTATGCTTACTAAGCGTAACATCTCTACGGTTTTCTTTAAGGCTTTTTCCTTATCTAATTTTTGATGTAGCACTATGGCTTCTGAAATCTGTTCACCAATAGTATAAACGGGATTTAAGGAGGTCATCGGTTCCTGGAAGATCATAGAAATATCGTTCCCTCTAATCTTTCTCATTTTTTCGGGCGTTTTTCTTAATAATTCTTCACCCTTAAACCAAATTTCACCGTTAACAATCTTCCCCGGCGGTTCCTGAATTAATCTTAATACGGAAAGGGCAGTAACACTTTTCCCACAACCTGACTCACCTACCATACCCAGTGTTTCCCCTTTTCTTATCGTAAAATCAACACTATCAACTGCTTTAACCACACCATCATCAGTATAAAAATAGGTCTTTAAGTCTTTAATCTGTAACAGTAAATCCTCCATTTACCTTCTTCCTCCATTACACACTTATTTTTACATAATTCGCTTTAATTTTGAATTTTCTATCTTGCCAGGGATTCTTCCTCTTTTAGCAATTGGCTTCCCTTCAACTTCTTTTATATCTAAGGTCATATCAATAGGGCTGGCATCACTTATATAACTACCTACCCCGAAAGCGTCAACCTGTTCTTTGCTTAACATACTTATTCTTTCCGGGGTAAGTCCTCCCGAAACAAAGATTTTTACATAAGGAAAGCCAGCTTGATCAAGCCTTGCTCTTACCTCTTTTACTAAATCAGGGGTTACCCCACCTCTCTCGCTTGGAGTATCTAATCTTACCCCTAATAAGTCTTTTCTTAAAGCACGAGCTACTCTTATAGATTCTTCTGCTTCGTCTTTAAAAGTGTCGATAAGAATAATTCGAGGAACATCTTTGGGCATACAAACATTATAAGCTTGGGCTGCTTTTATAGTATCTCCCGAAATAATCATTACAGTGTGAGGAATAGTTCCTTGAGGTTTTTCCCCGGATAATTTTGCCCCTAATATACAACTTGCTCCATCTGCACCGCCTATCAGCGCAGATCTTTCCATAACTGGAGCTACAGCCGGATGAATGTGTCGAGAACCGAAGCAGACGACTTTCTTTGACCCGGCAGCATCTTTGCATTTACGAGCAGCAGTAGCCCACGCCGAACTACTAGCTAAAATACCTAAAATAACTGTTTCAAAAACACCAAATTCACAGTATGGTCCTTCAATTCTCATTACTGTATCTTTATGCTGAAAGCTTTCTCCTTCTTCTAAAGACCATAATTTTATCTTCTTTTCTTTTAAAAGATTATATACTTCTTGGACCCCAGCGAATATACCATCTTTGCGGGGAAATATTTCTGCAGTTACTATAGTGTTATCTAATCGAAGATATCTCAATAGCTCTTGAGCTCTTATGAAATATATATCGGTAGTTAACCCTTTCTCTATTTCTTCATGGGTAGCTGAAAAAAATTTTCTATTTAAGTTGATAGAATAATTTTTTATCTCATTAACCGAACCAATAGGTTTATTCATACTTTTAAAGATTTTCCTTCTATTTAATTAAACTAAGCAAAAGGGAAGATAGCATAAAAAGTACCGCTACAACAGTAGTAAGTTTCATTAAAAATGCTTCTTTACCTTTCTTCCCACCATAATCAGCAGTTGTCCCTCCGCCAAATATTCCTGAAGCTCTGCTTGATTTTCTATGCTGGAGTATCACTGTTAAAATCAAAGCTATGCTTATTATAATCTGAATTATCATTAATGCTATAGGCATCCTGTAACTCCTCTCATAAAAATTAGATCAAAATAATCAAAGAGAAATTTCTCTAAAATCCTTAATTTATTATATTTATTCCCTCAATAATTTCGGTTTTTTATTCTAACACAATTATATACCAAGTTCAAGATATCCTTTATAATCGTATCTCGTGAATCGTATCTCCTATAAAATACAGTAACAAGTAATATGTAATGAGTAATAGGATTAAATTTCTTAAATTATAAAAACAGGTACTTATCACATGTTACACATTACCTCACTTGTTGGTTAGTTGGTTACCTGGTTAGCTAGTTAAGAAAATAAAAGAAGAAAGCCAAGAACCGGAGTAACTTCGTATTGCGTAAAAAAGCAAGAAAATTTATACTAACTTTATAATATTTTAGCTGCTTTTACTATTTGAGAGAAACTTAAAGCATGCAAGCTTGCTCCTCCCACTAAAGCTCCATCAATATCAGATTCGTTTATAAACTCATTAATATTTTTAGGATTTACGCTCCCTCCGTACAAGATTCTTATTCGCTCAGCTATTTTACCTCCATATTTAAAGGAAAATAATTCCCTAATAAATTTAATTATTAGATTGGCATCCTGTGAGCTACTAGACTTACCTGTACCGATAGCCCATATAGGTTCATAGGCTACGATTATTCTTCCTGCTAAGGTAGAATCTATTTTTGGAAATAGAGCTTTAATCTCCTGTTCTATTATACTCTCAGTTTTACCACTTTCCCTTTCCTCTAAATTTTCGCCTACACACACAATAGGTGTTAGATTAACTGAAAGTGCGGCTTCTGTCTTTCTGGCAACTTCTTCAGAAGTTTCCTTAAAATACTGCCTTCTCTCGGAATGCCCTAATATAATATATTTACAACCCACATCTTTAAGCATTAGGGGAGATGTTTCTCCAGTAAATGCCCCTTTTGTTTCCCAATACATGTTCTGAGCTCCCAAATGGATGTTTGTGCCATTAATTATCTCTTTTACCACCCAAAGAGAAATAAAAGGCGGACAAATTACAATATCTACTCCCTTGATTCCGCGAACAAAATCTTTTAATTCTTTAACTAAAGATACTGATTCTACGATATTTTTATTCATCTTCCAATTTCCAGCAATTACTGGAATACGCATTAATTTAACCCCCAATTAATTCGTTGTTCGTATCTAGTATCTTGTATCTCGAAAGAAAAATAAATTCAAATACACAACTTTTTTAATTTTTAAATATTTTAACTATTTGCTTTTTTACGAGATACGATTCACGAGATACGAGATACGATTTTTATTTCCAAATATATTTTATAAGGTCTAAGATTCTACATGAATAAGCCCATTCATTATCATACCAAGCTATAATTTTAGCTAAATTACCATCTATTACCAGAGTAGACAATCCATCAACAATAGAAGAATAAGAGTTACCGTTAAAATCTTTGGAAACTAAAGGTTCTTCAGTATAATCTAAAATTCCCTTTAAACTCCTCTGTGAGGCTTCTTTAAAAGATTGATTAATTTCTTCCGGACTTGTTTTCTTTCTTAGTACTACTGCTAAATCCACAACTGAAACATTGGGCGTAGGAACACGAAAAGCCATACCTGTTAATTTTCCTTTTAATTCTGGGATTACTAAACTCGTTGCCTGGGCTGCTCCAGTAGTAGTTGGGATCATAGATAGTGCTGCTGCTCTGGCTCTTCTTAAGTCTTTATGTGGAAGGTCCATTAAATTCTGATCAGCAGTATAAGAGTGTATAGTAGTCATAACCCCTTTCTCGATTCCAAATATATCATTTAAAACCTTTGCAACTGGAGCAAGGCAATTAGTTGTACAAGAAGCATTGGAAATTATATAATGTTCTTCAGGAATATATTTATCTTCGTTAACCCCCATCACTATAGTTATGTCCTCTCCTTTAGCAGGGGCAGATATAACCACTTTTTTTGCTCCAGCAGTTAGATGTTTTGAAGCTCCTTCTCTATCTCTAAAAATTCCCGTAGATTCAATGACTATGTCAACACCTAAATCTTTCCAGGGAAGTTTGGAGGGGTCCCTTTCACTCACTACTTTTAATCTTCTCTCTCCAACTAAAATAGTATTATCTTCTAATTTTACTTCTGGTAATTTACCATGAACAGAATCATATTTTAATAGATGGGCTAATGTTTTAGCGTCGGTTATATCATTTACTGCTACAAAATCTATTTCTTTGTCTTTTAACCCAGCCCTAAAAACATTCCTCCCAATTCTTCCGAATCCGTTAATTCCTACTTTTATTGTCATTTTTCTTCTCCTTTTTTTGTTTTGATAAATTACTAATTAGTTAGTTAGTTGGTTGGTTGCCTGGTTATTTAGTTAATAAATCAAAGCAAACCAAACCAATTAACTAAGTAACTAGTTAACCAAGTAACTAAATTTCAAACCTTTTTCGCAGATTAGAAGATGGTATTTTCAATATCTCTCGATATTTAGCAACTGTTCGACGGGAAATATTTACACCCCCTTTTTTGCTTAATAAATCTGCTAATCTTTTATCGCTCCATGGTTTTAAACAATTCTCATTATTTATATATTCTTTTATTAATTTTTTAACTTTATCAGTAGAGACAGCGCCTCCATTTTTCTTGTTCACTCCTTTAGAAAAGAAAAATTTCATTTTAAAAAGTCCTCGAGGAGTTTGCACAATCTTGTTGTGAATCGCCCTTGACACAGTAGATTCGTGAATTTCTAATCTGTCTGCTAACTTCCTTAAAGTTAGGGGTTTTATATATAAAATACCTTTATCTAAAAAATCCTTCTGATATTCTATTAAAGTTTCAGCAATACGATATATAGTTTTTTTTCTCTGCTCTATACCTTTAATTAACCACTTAGCAGAATTTAATTTTTCTTCAACATATTTTTTAGTATCTTTGATCTCATGGTCAGAAATGCTTCCCTTTTTAATTATTTTTCCTTTACCATAAGGGGAAATATTATTACCTAGCTCTAAAATCGTTTTATAACGAGAATTTATCTTTATTTGAGGCAGATAACTATCGTTCAAAATTACTCTGTATCCTCCTCTTGTTTTTCTCATTATCACCAAATCGGGAAGTATATACTTAACTTCCTTGAAGTTTCCTACTCTTCTGCCGGGTTTAGGGTCAAAGGAGTTTTTAATTACATCAGCCAAAGATTGAACTTCAGATATAGATATTTTCAGATCTTTAGCAATTTTCTTAAATGATTTCCGGGCTAAATCTTGCAAATGGTATTTTATTATCTTCTCAATTTTTATATCACTAATGTCCAGATATTTTATCTGGATTAATAGACATTCTTGTAGATTTCTTGCTCCCACTCCAGGCGGGTCAAAATTTTGAATCAAAGATAATATCTTTTCTATTTTATCTCTTTTTATATTTAAATCAAGAGAAATATCATCTAAACCAATATTTAAATAACCGTTATCGTCTATGTTGCCTATTATATATTCACCAATTTTATAATCAATATCGCTGCTTACAGCTGTACTTAATTGGATTAGCAAATAATCTTGTAATGATTCTCTATAATAAATAAAATTTTCATCTCTATTTTCTTTCTCCGCTACAGGTCTATTGGGCAAAGCTCGATAATCTTTTTCCTTGAGATAACTTAACCAATCATCAAAGTTATTCTCTTCTCTTCTTTCATTAGATTCTTCGGTTTGAGTTAAAGCATTTTCCTCTTGATTTACTTTTTCTGTTATTGAACCTGTTTCTTGTTTAACTTCTAATAAGGGATTATCTACTAATTCTTCATCGATTAAATCTTTTAGTTCAACTAAATTTAATTGTAATATATTAATTGCTTGATATAATTGGGGAGTAAGAATTAATTTTTGTTTTTGTGTCAATGATAATTCAGGTTTCATCTCACAAACTCCACTATTATCTTGTATATGATATTGGTACATTTTATATATAATTTTTTCAAAATATAAGACATTGTCTATGCTTTATTAGAATATAAAATAAGCTTTGGTACTAAAACTTAAATTAAACTTCATCTAAACTATAACTAATAAAGTTTTAGGATCAAAAATATGAGTCTTTTCCATATCTAATACTACTTCCATATTTTGTTCAACTTCTACCTGGGTACGTGTATCCATCTTCCCTATCACAGAATGCTTTCCACAGGTCAGGTATATGAAAATCTCTGCCCCCAAAGGTTCAATCACATCCACTTTAGCCTTTATAGTATTAGAAGGTGTAGTATTAGGTGCAAACTGTTTATTGTAAAGATCTTCAGGTCTTACCCCAAAAATCACTTCTTTCCCGGCATAATCTGCTATTTTAGAATAAAAAGCCTGGGGAACTTTTACTTTAAAACTTTCTGCATCGATGAAATAATCTCCATTCTCTTTAACAACTTTAGCATCTATAAAATTCATTGCCGGTGAACCGATAAAACCGGCTACGAATTTGTTGTTGGGTTTTTTGTAAACTTCTAAAGGAGAACCTGATTGTTGCAAGAGACCGTCATTCATTATAAACATTCTATCTGCCATGGTCATAGCTTCTACCTGATCATGGGTTACATAAATTATAGTAGCTCCCAATCTACGGTGAAGTTTGCTGATTTCTGCCCTCATTGCCACTCTTAGTTTAGCATCTAAATTCGAAAGTGGCTCATCAAATAAAAATACTTTTGGTTTTCTTACTATGGCTCTTCCTACTGCCACTCGCTGTCTTTGCCCACCGGATAACTGTTTAGGTTTTCTTTTTAATAAATTTTCTATTCCTAATATTTCTGCGGCTTCTCCTACTCTTTGATCAATTTCTTTTTTTGGAAACTTTCTTAATTTCAAACCGAAAGCCATATTATTGTAAACATCCATATGAGGATAAAGAGCGTAGTTTTGAAATACCATGGCAATATCTCTATCTTTAGGCTGAACATCATTTACCAACTTATCGCCAATATAAATCTCCCCTGAGGTTGCTTCTTCTAAGCCAGCAATTGCCCGCAAGGTTGTAGTCTTCCCACAACCAGATGGTCCGACCAAGACTGCAAATTCCTTATCCTTTATCTCTATATTTACATTATCTACCGCAGTTACCTCTTTAAATTTTTTAGTAAGATTCTTTAAGATTACGTTTGCCATTTTAATTCCTCCTTATTAATACAATTATATTATTTTACCAAAAAGTTTTTAATATACCAAATTTATCTTTATTTTATAAATTCATTTTCGTATCGTGTATTGCGTATCGAGTATCGAGTGAAGAAAAAAATTCTTATGGTTTATAAATTTTCCGCAATCTGAGAAATCTTCTTTAAACGATGATAAATCCCCGATTTAGTAATTTTAAAATCTACTTCCTCAACTAATTCCTGTAAACTGGCATAAGGTAAATTTTTACGTACTTCAGCTACCAATGATAATCTCGGTGAAATATGTTGCAAACCTATTTTCTTTTCTATCACATCAATATCGTGTAACTGTTTAGCAGCAGAAAGAACTATTTTATCTAAATTTGCCGTTTCGCAATTAACTAATCTATTTACAATATTTAATACATCTTTTCTGGCCCTTATATCCTGAAAATACAATAAAGCATTCTGAAGCCCGATTAGTCTTAAGAATTCAAATATGCTATCCCCTCTCTTTAAATATACTACCCACTTCTTCTTCCAAAAACTTATCCGAGAGTTTAAACCGTAATAGTTAAAGAGTGTATGAATAAAATTTGCTTCTCCTTTATCATTTGTGGAAATTTCCAAGTGATACATCTTTTCCGGATCATTTACAAATCCATTTACCAAAAAGGCCCCTCTTAAATATGAATCATTAGAAAAATTTTTATTTAAATTTGACCTCCTTTCTCCGATATGCTGTTTATTGTGTATAGGTTCATTTCCCCAGTTTAAATTCAATTCTTTTAAAATTCTTGTAGTTTCTTTTAAAAAAGGAACTTTAACTTTATAATGTTTTTTCGTATTCGATAAATTTTCTTTTTTAACTGAGGGATAAATTTTAAAAACCCTTTTAATCAAATTATAAGCAGTTCGTGTGGTAGTAGGGTCTTCTAAGATAATAATTATATTTTTTTTCTGACCCGATTTAACTATATTTCCTTTTAATTTTATAAATGCCAGTAATTCACTCTTCTGTTTAGATATATCCTTGGGAATTATCCTGGCTAATTCATTTTTTACTCGGTAAAAAAATAACATTCTATGGCTCTGCTCTTTTCGCTTTGAGTTCTTAGTCAAATCTCATAAGTCACTTTTAATCTTTATTTCATCTTTATTCATATCTCTGTGTTTCACAAATAACTTATATTTTTTCCCCTTTAAATAATTTGCTAAATTGTTTATTAAAACCACCGATCTATGTCTGCCTCCCGTACACCCGAAAGCAATAGACAGATATGTTTTGCCTTCTTTAAGATAATAAGGGATTAAATAATTTAATAAATCAAAATAAACTTTCATAAAATGCTGGGTTACTGGAAATTCGGTTACATATTTTTCAATCTTCTCATTGGTTCCCGGTAGATTCTTTAATTTATCTATATAGAAGGGGTTGGGAAGAAATCTAACATCAAAAACTATATCTACATCAATAGGGATACCGTATTTATATCCAAAAGAGATTAAGGTTATCTGAATCTCTTGTTCTTTCCCTTTTATAAAATTCCTGATAATTTCATTACTTAATTGTTTAGGAGTTAAATCAGAAGTATCTATTATTAGGTTAGCTTGTGACCTTAATTCTTTTAACTGTTCTCTCTCTGCTTGTATATTTTCCAGAATGTTGTTTGAAATATCTAAAGGATGTTTTCTCCTGGTTCCGCTAAATCGGTGCATTAACATCTCATCACTTGCTTCCAAAAATAATATCTCTCGATTAATTCCTAACTCTTTTAAATAATCGAGTGATTTGTATAAATCCTTAAAAAAAATCCCTCCTCTTATATCTACCACTAAAGCGATCTTTGACAGTTTTCCCTTTGATTTTAAACAAATTTCAGCAAATTTGAGGATTAGCTGGGAAGGAATATTATCTACACAAAAAAAACCAGAATCTTCAAAGCACTTGACCGCTATACTTTTTCCCGCTCCGGACAGACCGGTAATTATTACAAATCTCGTCTTATCCAATTAATCCCAACGCCTCCTACTTAGTCGTTAGTGAATAGTGAATAGTCGTTAGTATAAGTCTTTAGTTTATACTTGCAAGATGTAAGATACAAGGTGCAAGTTAATTCAATTACTCAGCTGTCAATCAATTTAGTTAACTATTTTGTTATTTAAATTCTATTTCCTTAACTAATTAAGCAAGTAATTAGCTAACCAGCTAACTAATATCCTATCCACTATACGCTATATTATAAATACTATTCAAAACATCCAATATCTATAATAGAGTCGAGTAGATGAGTATCTCTCAACCTTAGAAACAACTTTGTATTCCCTGTTATCTTCCCGTTTCCTTAATGGAAGTGTCACAATATTAGTTCCTTAGCTGATTGATAGAACACCCCTCACAGAACCGAACGTGCCCCATTCGAGCATTCGGCTCTTCATATTATCTTACAAAAACGCTACTAACCAAAGAGATTTACATATATTCTCGTTAAAGGCAGGGGATTAAGTCTAAGGTACAATTTCAAAGTAGTAAGTGAAAAACTCTTCCTCT
>DMCY01000102.1 GCA_003451675.1 Candidatus Atribacteria bacterium | reverse complement strand
TAAGAGATTAAAAATATTCGGGTCCTCCTTCTCATGAAACAGGCCTATAGAGAATTTCGTAAATTGATTCATCCTCAAGCGGTATCTCCGATTAGATTGGGAGATAAAGTGATTTCCGAAGGTGTGATGCGCAATATTACCGGATTTTTCTTTCTTTATATCTTTATTTTTGTTATCTCTTCTTTTATAATGACTATATTAGGGTTAGATATAGTCAGTGCAATGGGATCAGTTGCCGCCACCTTAGGAAATGTGGGACCGGGTCTGGGACTGGTCGGTCCAGTTCAGACTTATGCCTTTATACCGCCTTTGGGAAAAATTGTTTTAACTATTTGCATGTTGTTGGGTCGATTGGAAATATATACGGTCTTGGTTCTGGTAGTTCCGGAATTCTGGAGAAAATAATAAAACTAGTCGTTAGTCGTTAGTGAATAGTCGTTAGTATAAGACGGATTTATAGTTTATAGTTTATGGTTTTCAGATTTCAGATTTTAATTCGTTAGTTGTTGATTTATTGTGTTCTCTGTCATTGCGAGCTCTGATTTATCAGAGCGTGGCAATCCCCGCTTGATATTACTTCGGTCGTTTCACTTCCTCGCAATGATAAAAAATGTATTTTCTTATGTAGAGGGCGGATTTATCCGCTCCATGTTATTTGGTATTTTTTAAGCGGGTTCGATGAATCGAACCCCTACACGCTACACACTGTACGCTCTAGACTAAAGTACGAGATACGAATAGAGTTTATAAAAAAAAATTTCTATACAATTAAAAGTAAAAGCTAAATTTTAAAAACGAGGTAAGGAAATATAACACCTATTAAAACAATTAGAGAAAAAAAACTATCGCCACCTCAGGTATTAGCATTAGGATTTCTTTTGGTAATTGCTGTAGGCACTATACTTCTTAATCTTCCCGTTGCTTCCAGTGCGGGAAAGAGCATAGGTTTCATCAATGCCCTTTTCACTGCCACTTCTGCCACCTGTGTTACCGGATTGATTGTGCTGGATACCGGAAAAGATTTTTCTACTTTTGGGCAATTGGTTATCCTGATTCTCTTGCAATGCGGCGGATTAGGGATAATGACTATGTCTACCATGTTCGCTTTTTTAGTGGGGAAGAAAATCTCTTTAAGACAAAGATTGATAATGCAGGAATCCTTAAACCAATTTTCTATCGGAGGATTAGTTCGTTTAGCTAAATATATCTTAATATTTACGGCGGTTATTGAAATTATAGGGGCCACTATCCTGTTCTTTCGCTGGCAGAGAGTCTATTCCCCTCTACATGCTTTGTACCTGGCAGTCTTTCATTCTATCTCCGCCTTTTGTAATGCCGGATTCTCTCTCTTTTCAGACAGCATAATGCGCTACAAAGGAGATTTAGTTATAAATTTTACCTTTATAATTTTAATTATATTAGGAGGGATCGGTTTTTTAGTTTTATTAGAACTTTTTCAATACGGAAAAAACGGAACCCTCTCCTTGCACGCTAAATTAGCTTTAAAAATCAGTCTTATACTTATTTTAATCGGTTTTATAGTTATATTTTTTGTAGAATCTAATAATCCTTCCACCCTGGGAAATTTGAGTTTCTGGGAAAAAATGTTTGGTTCGATTTTTCAATCGGTTACCGCCCGTACTGCGGGTTTTAATACTATCCATATCGGAAGCATGCAAAATGCCACTCTTTTCCTGATTATTATCTTAATGTTTATAGGTGCCTCTCCCAGTTCTACCGGAGGAGGAGTTAAGACTACTACTTTTGGCTTACTTATATTATACGTCTGGTCCTCGCTAAAAGGGAAAAAAGAAATTCAAATCTTTAAAAGAAGAATATCACAGGATATAATTCCCAAAGTTTTAACCGTTATCACCCTCTCCTTAGGCATGGTTATTACCATGACCATTCTATTATCCTATGTAGAAGGAGAAAATTTTATAAAAGTATTATTCGAGGTTGTTTCTGCTTTTGGTACAGTAGGATTATCAACAGGTATTACCTCGTCTTTGAGTATAGCCGGAAAAATTATAATTATTATCACAATGTTTACCGGCAGAATTGGACCTTTAGGTCTTGCTCTGTCATTAATTCAAAAACGCGAACCGGAAATGATTAAATATCCTGAAGAGAAAATTATGGTAGGATGAATTCGTATCTCGTGAATCGTATCTCGTGAAGAAATAGGTATTGAGTATATAGTATGCTTAGTTAGCTGGTTAGTTGGTTACCTGGTTAATTAGTTAATTAGTTAATGAATTAATATTAAACCGGTTAACTAGCTAACTAAGTAACCAGCCAACTAATTTTTTATGCGATACATAATCTATATTTATTGATTAAAACGACTATCGACTCGTACGATAAGGATGAAAGGAGTAAATTACAATGAAACAATTTATAGTTCTTGGTTTAGGAAGATTTGGTTCGGCAGTAGCCACAACCCTGGTTGAATTAGGACATGAAGTCCTGGGAGTAGATAATGATGAGGAAATAGTAAATGATTTAAAGGATAAGATAACTCAGGCGGTGCAGGCTGATATTACCGAGGAAAGAGTTTTAAAAGAATTAGGAGCAAAAAATTTTGATGCGGCCATTGTTAGCATCGGGACCGATTTAGAAGCAAGCATCCTGGTTGCTATGATGTTAAAAGAAATGGGACTAAAATATATTATCGCTAAAGCCCGAAACAATCTTCATGCAGAAGTTTTAAAAAAAATTGGCGTGGATAAAATTGTATTTCCCGAAAGAGATATGGGAGCAAGAATCGCTCGAAGATTAATCACTCCAAACATTAAAGATTATGTAGAACTGGAACCTGATTATAATATTATGGAGATTAAAGCCTTGCCCGAATTCGTAGATAAATCTTTAAGTGAACTTGACATGCGGAATAAATACGGAATAAACGTCTTAGCTATAAAAAGAGATAATAGCTTTAATATCTCACCCCGGGCAAAAGATGTAATAAAAAAGGACGATTTTCTAATTGTAATCGGAGAGACTAAAATAATTACTGAATTAGTCGGTAAAGCAAATAATTAAAAAATAAATTTTCAGGAATTATTAACTGTTTGGAGTACAAAAAAATTTCCAAAACGCTAATGATAAGAGAAGAAATATGCAAATATTTGATAGAAAATTAAAAAAATATTTTCCCCATTACATAGTCCAAAGTTTGTTGGCTACTATTACTCTGACCATCATTCTTTATTTTGAAAATATATTTACTAATACTGCAGTTGTAGCTTCTTTGGGAGCAACTACTTTTATTATCTTTGCTATGCCTAAATACACTACTGCTCGACCCAGGAGCGTTGTTGGGGGACATATAATTGGCATCATTGTAGGAATTTTTTGTTTTTATTACTATTCCCACATACAAAACGAAAACAATTATTTTCTTTCTCACGAAATACTTAAAATCCTTATTCCTGCTATTTCTGTAGGATTATCTATCTTTTTTATGGTCATTACTAATACCGAACATCCCCCTGCCGCCGGTACTGCTTTGGGAATTACAATTCAAGGCTGGTCTTATTCAACCATACTGGTCATCCTTATAACTATTTTCCTCTTATCACTGGCCAAATATTAGCTAAAACCCTGGTTAAAAGATTTAGTTTAAATATTGTTAGTGTAAACTTTAGTGGGGTAGTTAGATAATTTAAATATTAATTTATTTGTATTTTTTACCATCCTATTATAAAATATTATTAAGTATTAACCATGTCTAACAATTATTTATTTTAATCTATCAGCAATAAAAAATTATAAACTATAGAATAATTCGAAAACTTCTTTTTCCCTATCTTGGTGCACTACAGAAATCATTTCTTATTTTAATTTTTAAAATAAATTGTCCAAATGAAAATATTCTATAAATAATAGTGAACAATTTTAAAGATGAGTTCTTCTTCGGGAAAATATTGAGAATATGATAAATATGATAGAAAGGAGCTGAATGTATGATAAAAAATATTTTATTTGTTTATAACCAGGTAAGCCATAGAGAACGTAAGGGGCTCTTTAGAGAATGTATTCCTACGGAAGATGTAGATGCTATCCGTCAGGCTTTGATCGAGACTAATAATAATATTTTATCTTTAGACCTTCTTACACCAGAACAATTAGATGAGTTTATCAGTAAACATCAGCCTATCGATTTGGCTTTTGTCCTGGCAGAAGGATATAAAAATATCCCTCATACCTTTTATAGCGGGCATGGTGCGGCAACGATCCGTAAACAGTTAAATAGATACCATATACCCTGTGCCCTCTCCGGTATTGAAAGCATGGAAATCTGCCGAAATAAAGACCTTACTTATCTCAAACTCAAAGAAAAAAATATCTCAATCCCTGGTTATTTTGTTTTTGATACTCATCTTCGGTTTAATAGAATAAAATTACTCTCCCAGATAAAGAAAATAGGATTTCCCCTGATGATAAAACCAGCTGGCGGAGGAGACAGTATAGGCATTACTCCCAAATCTGTAGTACACAATCTTCAAGAACTAAAAAACAGGTTTATCGCCTTAAAAAAAGAACTGGGTCCTGAAAAATTAATCATCGAAAAATATTTACCCGGAAGAGAATATACTGTTGGAGTCCTGGGTAGTAAACCTAAAAAATATATTTTACCTATTATCGCTTTTCCTAAAGATCATGGAATCAGATATACCTCCACTAAAAATAAAGAATATAAGATGAGGGAAAAATTTGAAATAATCTATCGTGATGATGAAAGATTTAAAAAACTTGCCCAAATAGCAATCAGTACCTTTGACGCCGTGAGGGCCAATGACGCTATCAGAATTGACTTTATGGAAGATGAATTCGGAAACCCCTATGTCATAGATGTAAATGGTACACCTGCTTTATCTCTAACCGGCTCTTTAACCTTTATGGCAAGTAAAGCAGGGTTAACCCATAGCCAATTAATAAAACTTATTTTTTATGAAAGTATCGTCCGATATAATTTAGCCCCTACCTATCTTCTGGAAGAGATTATATCTAAAATTCAAGCCAGACTTGCTACTTATTATGCTGATAAAGACGATAAAGATACAGAAATGGCTTTAATTTAAATAGCCCTTTCTTGCACAAAAAGAGGTAGCACAAACTACCTCTTTTTTTTAAATTTCCCCCTATCTCTACCTATCCCTTATTTTCCTTCAGATTCTAAATCTATCATCTTCTTTTTTAAAGCAACTCCTTCTCCTCCTGAAAAACCTCCCAGCATACCATTACTTTTTATTACCCGATGACAGGGAATAATTAAGGGTAAGGGATTATTTCTCATGGTGTTTCCCACTGCCCGGTATGCTCGTAGATAACCGGCTTCTTCTGCTGCCTCTTTATAGGACCTGGTTTCACCATAAGGAATTTTCCTAACTGTCTGTAAAACTTTCTTCTGAAAATTCGTATAACTATCTAAACTCAACTGGTAATCTGTAAAATCAACTTTCTTGCCAGTAAAATATTCTTTAACCTTTTGAATTAAACTTTCCCATCCTCTATTATCTTCGAAAAGATTATTACATTTTAACTCTTTCCTTATTCTAAAAAGAACATTCTCTTTCCTTTCTTCGGGTAAAACTAAAATCCGTAAGCCTTTTCGATCAACTACAAACCCTGCCCATCCCCAGGCAGTCAAAAAAATAGCATATTTAAAAATATTTTCCGACATATATTTTCTCCTTTTTTGTCTTGTTACTGTTTTTATTATATAATTTAAATTAGTCGTTAGTTTCAAATACAATTTTTCAGTTATCATTATATAACTAAAAGCGAAAAACGTAAAACCATAGCTCAAAATTTTAAATTGAAGAAAAAATTTTGAATTTAAATTATGATTTTCTTAAAGCGATATGCAATACGATATACAAAAAAGGTTTTGAGTTTTGAATTATGGTTTTTCGCTTTTAGCTTTTAATTTTTAATTTAATTATGACAAACATTTTATTAATTCAAAACTATACGCTATAGTATTCACTAACGATCAATTTAATTGGGGAATGGGAGAATTGGTAAATTGGTGAATATTTCTCATTCATACTTCAGTATATAATATACAGACAAGAATAAAGATTTTTATTTATATTAGAAAAATCAGGTTGGAGGGAAATTATGTTAAAAAAAATAAATGTCTTGCTGCTGGCAGGCGGAAAAAGCAAAATAAGCATGAGAAAATTTACCGGAAAAGAAAATAAAGCTTTAATTGAAATAGGCCCTCGCCGCAAACCCATGATACTTTATATTATAGAATCTCTAAAAAAATCAAGATACACTGATAAAATCATAGCAGCAGGGCCTGAAGAAGTGCGAAAATTAGTAAAAGATTTAGCTTATCTAACCATTCCTGATGGTCAAAGCATCTTTGATACCTTGAAATCAGGAATTTTACCCTTCAAAAAAGACCCATTAATATTAATCTCAACTTGTGATGCCCCCTTAATAACCGAAAAACATATCGATTATTTTATAAAAAAGTGTTGCAGGTGGCCAGGTTTTGATATTTATTATCCTATAATTGATAAGGAAATCTATCAAAAATCTTATCCTTCTTCAGATTTAAAGAGAGTTTATGCCAATCTTATTGAGGGAGCCTTTACCGGGGGAAATATTCTTTTAATAAATCCTAGGATTATCGCTGATTTTGCAGAAACAATCAACGATTTTATCTATTTTAGGAAACATCCTTTAAAAATGGCCCGGCTCTTAGGGGCTCGAATAACCGCAAAATACTTACGAAAATATCTGTCTATTCGGGACATGGAAAAGAGAGTCCCCGAATTGTTAGGAGGTTATAAAGGGAAAGCAATCCTCTCTCCTCCAGAAATCGCTCTGGATATCGATAAACCCAGGCATTTAAAAGCTCTTTGGCATAATTATTAAATCTTACTCTTTACCCCATACATACGGCCGCCATTTTTACCGGTAAGAAGATAGGAAGCAATAAAGACTTTACGATCACGTTCTAAAGCGATATCCCTTACTTTTGGAAAATAATTTCTTTCACATATTACCTTGAGAATTTGAACTTCTCCATCTTTACCATATCCTACATTTCGGGTAACTCCGAATCCCTCTTCCCGAAGTTTTTCTTCAATCTCCTGCCATTTAGTTCTGGAAATAATGCCTACAGAAATTATCTCTTTAGAGATTTTTTCAGATATATATATCCCAACTATATTTCCTATGGCAAAACCTCCACAATAGGCAATGACATTAAGCCAATTCCCAATATCCTGTATTACTTTGCTTACTATCAGAATAAAAATCAAAACTTCAAAAAAACCAAGCACACCTGCAATAAGCTTTTTTCTTCTTACTATCATTTGAACTCTAAAAGTTCCTAAAGACACATCCAAAACTCTCGATAAAAAAATAATTCCCGCCCCTATATAAATGTTTGAATCCATCATTCTATCAATCATGCTCATTACTACTTCCATGCCTTTTTTCTCACCCCTTTCTCTTTATTTTTATCATACCATCTTCTCTACTTTTAAATTACAGGCAATTATAATACACTAATATTAATTATTCAACTATCCTTTTAAAATTTTT
Organism: Candidatus Atribacteria bacterium; assembly: GCA_003451675.1. The sequence goes on along the minus strand of DMCY01000102.1, from coordinate 5,733 downwards.
TAATTTTATTTTATAATATTATATAACGTAAATTATAATTCAGTGATAAGTGATGAGTAATGTGTAACGAGTTACTGGTGCAAATTGCTAGTTATGAGTTTCAAGTTTGAAAAATGGGGTGTATTATATAAATTATAAAGTTAAAAGCGCAAAATTCAAAATTATAACTCAAAACCAAAAATTAAGAAAAAAGTTTTGAATTTTGAATTATGGTTTTTCGCTTTTTACTTTAAGTTTTTAGTTTTAATGTTGTAGGGGCTCGATTCATCGAGCCCGCTAAAAAATTACCAATTTCCGTCATTAAGAGGAGCATCGCAATGACAGAGAACACAATAAACCGACAACTAATGAATTAAAGTCTGAAAGCTGAAAACCGCAAACTGAAAACTTGTATTTAATACAATATACTAACGACTAAACAAAAAAGAAGGATTTTCTCTTAAAATGTCGAATAATTGATAAAGGAGCAAGAAATTAAACAAAATTCCCCTTAAATAATAAGAGGTAATAAAAAAATGTTAGGGAATTATTTTGAAAAAGGCGATAAATCTCTCTCTGTATACGAGGCTTATGGAAGAAACCCGATAATATTTAATAGAGTTATTGAAAATTATAAAAAGGGTTTAAAATTACAACCTAAAAATATTCTTTATCACTATCGTCTTGGTTATGCCTACCACTTGATGAGAAGATTAATGGAGGCAAGTAGTGAATACGAAAAAGTTCTAAAATTAGATCCTCCTTGTCTGGCCTCAGAAACTGATCTAAAATTGGCATCTAAATACGCTCCCAGATTATTTGCAAACCCGAAGGAGTTTTTTAAGCTTAAAGATTTAGTTGCTGTAATTCACCCTAAACAACCAATCATTGCCTATAACCTTTTCTGGGAAGATGATATTGATTACCCCGGAGATAATGACCCCTCTGACCATGAAATTGTTTGGATAGAATTTGACCAAAAGAGTGGCGAAGTAACCGGCATATACACTTATTTTCATATGGCTATTCTCTCCACAGAAGAAGCAGTTAGTGATGCTAACCTTCACCATCAAAGGGCTAGGATAAATGTACAATGGGGCGAACATGGGTCTTTACCTTTAAGATGGGAGGAATTACACCCGGAAGTAATATTTGAGAAAATTAGCAAAAGAATAAAAATAAAGAACATGGCTCAAAGATATCAGGAATTAAGCAAAAGCATTAAAAGTCCATTCCATCCTCTGGCTAAAGATTGGCCTAAAAAATTTACAGGAAGCTATAAAGATTTTATTAATTTTTCCAAAAATATAGAATTGCGCAGACTCCTTAAAAAGAAAAAAATGGTGATAACAAGTAAATGGCCCAATGCAGTAATTAATCGCTATTTTCTCAACTACAATTATTTCCCTAAAAGACAATGGCCTAAATACCCCATGGAGGAAACCTGATAAGATATTTGTTCAGGTTTAGAAAAATAATCAAATGAGCTCTAAGGGAGGGAAATCTTGAAATACCTAAATCTCCATTCCTGGGAAGTTAGCCCTGGTGAAGCGATTCAACTTCAGAAAGAATTAAAGAAAAAAATATCTCTAAAAAAATCTTTTAACAATGTAAAAATAGTGGCCGGAGCAGATGTAAGCTATTATAAAAATAAAATGATTGCGGGAATCGTTATTCTAAAATTCCCTCAATTAGAAATAATAGAAAAGAAATCATCGGTCTCTTCTGTAAACTTTCCCTACATCTCCGGACTCCTTACCTTTAGAGAAGGACCAAGTTTACTTGGGGTCTTTAAAAAAATAAAAATTACGCCTGATGTTATCCTCTTTGATGGTCAGGGAATAGCTCATCCCCGAAGAATGGGGATAGCCACTCACCTGGGATTATTTTTAGACAAACCGACTATTGGCTGCGCTAAATCCAGATTAAGCGGAAAATATACTTCAGTCGGGGAGGAAAAAGGAGACTATGCCCTATTAAAGGAAGATGAAGAAATTTTAGGAGCGGTATTAAGAACAAGAAAAAGAGTCAATCCTATTTTTGTATCCCCCGGGCATAAAATTGACCTGCCTAATTCTATAGAGATCGTCCTAAAATGTATAGTTAACTACAGATTGCCCCTTCCGGTTCGAGAAGCTCACATTTTTGTAAATCAAATTAGAAATAACCTCGCTTTGGAAATGGATAAAATTGAATCTTAAATTACTTTCGAACTTATTTATATTTTTTCTTTTCTTCTTTAAATTTTGAATATATAATAATAAAGTAGTAAATAGTCAATACCCTTTAGTAGAGGCACGGCGTGCCGTGTCTTCTTTTTACAAAACGGCGTTGCCGCGTTTAACAAGGACATATAGACAGTTAATTAAGGAGAGGTAAATAAATTGATGAAAGCAGAAATTATCAGTATTGGCAGTGAAATACTAAGAGGGCAGATCACCGATACCAACGCTAATTTTATCGCCAAAAAATTAGTTGAATCAGGTATTGATTTAGAGCATATTTCAGCTGCCAGTGATAATCCTGAATCTTTATTACCCACTTTAAAACTCGCCCTTCAACGTTCTGACCTAATAATTACCACCGGTGGCCTGGGACCTACGGAAGATGATATTACCTACCAAACCATTGCCAGTGCTTTAAATCTTAAACTAATAAAATATCCGGAAGCTGAAGAAAATTTAAAAAGAATTCTCAAAAAAATTAATAGAAGAATTTCTCCGAGCAATCTCAAGCAAGTTTACCTTCCGGAAGGAGCCAAAATTATCATTAATCAATATGGCACTGCCCCGGCCATGATTTTAGAAAAAGATAACAAAATTATATGTTCTTTTCCCGGTGTCCCCTATGAGATGAAAAACCTGATAGAAGAAAATCTAATCCCTTATCTAAAAGAAAAATTTCCACCTTCTATGATTAAAAAGTCAAAAATTTTAAAGATTACTGGTCTTGGAGAGTCATCGGTTAATGAACTTATTTGCGACTATATGAGCAAACAAACTAATTTTTCTTTTGGTATCTATGCTAATCCGGAAGATATTCAGGTCCAGGTAACTACCCAGGCTCCCACTGAAAAAGAAGTAGAAAAACTGTTACAATCTTCGGTTAATCAATTAACCAAAATATTGGGTAATTATATTTATGGGAGCGATGAAGAGACCATCGAAGAAGTAGTGGGAAATTTACTAAAGACTAAGAAATTAAAAGTAGCGGTAGCTGAATCCTGCACTGGAGGAATGTTGGGAGAGATGATTACCCGAATCCCAGGAAGTTCTGAATATTTTCAAGGCGGAGTAATAAGTTATAATGCCAGGATTAAAGAAGACCTGCTAAAAGTATCGTCGAAAGTAATCAGAAAATATGGAGAAGTAAGCAGGCAAGTGGCTAAATTAATAGCCGAAGGTGTGCGGAGATGCTGCCACAGTAATATAGGGATTAGCATTACCGGTATTGCCGGCCCGGGAGGAGCAACCGAGAAGAAGAAAGTGGGCTTGGTCTATATGGCTTTAAGTGATGGTAAAAAGACTATTACCCAGAAACACCAGCTATTCGGAAGCCGCCAATTAATCCGCTTGCGCTCAGCCCGCCGCGCCCTAAATATGCTCCGTATGTATTTAATAGGAAAATAATTATAAAGTTAATTTAAATTAATTTTATTTTATAAGGAGGTTAATTTTGATTAAGGTAGGGGAATTTTATGCTCCGGGAAAAATTATCTTTGGACCGGGTAGTCTGAACCAAGTTGGGGCAGAGGCAAAAAGATTAGGAAGTAAAGCTTTAGTGGTATTAGGTAGGAGTGCGATGAGAAAAAGTGGGGCGCTGGACCGCTTAACTCATTTGCTTACGGAAAATAATTTAGAATATATAATCTATGAAAATATCCCCTCTGACCCTACAGTTGAAACAGTGGATGACGGAGCAAATTTAGCCCGAAAAGGAAGCTGCAATCTGCTTATAGCCCTGGGGGGAGGAAGTGTCCTGGATACCGGTAAGGCTATTTCGGCAATGGTAACCAATGAAGGTTCAGTGGCTGATTATCAGGAAATCGAAGGAAAAGGCAGAAAATTTCAACACAAACCCATCCCCTTTATCGCCATCCCCACTACTTCGGGTACCGGCTCAGAGGCAACGAGAAATGCAGTAATCACTAACACTAAACTTGGTTTGAAGAAAAGCATAAGAGACCCCTGGCTCCTTCCTGAAGTAGCTCTGGTTGACCCTGAACTTACCCTATCTCTACCCCCTTATATAACTGCCGTCTGTGGTGGTGATGCTTTAACTCAATGTATAGAGTCTTTTTTAGGCAAGAAAAATCAGGAAATTACCGATATCCTGGCCTTGCATGCCATAGGATTAATCGGTAAAAGTTTGGTCAAAGCAGTAAAAGAAGGAAAAAATTTAGAAGCACGTAAAGATATGGCTATAGCTGCACTTTTAAGTGGACTTTGCCTGTCTAATTCAGGATTAGGAGCAGCTCATGCCCTCTCTCACCCTTTAGGGGTATACTACAAAATTCCTCATGGTCTTTCCTGTGCTGTACTGTTACCTTATGTAATGGAATTCAATCTGCCGGTAGTTACCAAAAAGTTGGCTAAAATAGCTGAATCCTTAGGGGAAAATATCTCTTTATTATCGGAAATGGAAGCAGCTCAAAGGGCAGTAGAAAAGATAAAAGAAATACTTTCTCAGGCGGGAATTAAAAGTAATCTATCCGAATGGGAAATAAAAAAAGAAGATTTTTCACAAGTAATTAAGGGTGCAAAAGGGGGCAGTTTAAACAATAATCCGCGGGATACATCTGATGAGGATTTAATTGAACTGTTATCTAAAATGACTGGCCTTTATTGATATAACAGAATTACATTAAATTTAAATTAATTTACTATTTTAGTATTTTAGTATCTACTACGATATTCGCTTCTTGGTCTAGGTGGACGAGCTTCATCAATCTTTAAAGGACGACCTTCGAAATCGGTATCATTTAACGCATCTTTGGCTTTTCCAGCTTCTTCTGGTGAAGACATTTCTACAAATCCAAAGCCTTTGCCTTCGATGATATTGACACTCTTAACTTCACCATGATTAGAAAATATTTCACTTAACTGATCATTGGTTACAGAATATTTAAGATTTCCTACATATAATTTACTACCTTGCATACTTTTTCCCTCCTTTTCGATATTTCTCTTAAGTCCAATAACGTTTCTTTGGGAGAGAAGAAGCAAGGAAATGATTCTAACCTCTTAACGATAACATTATTAAAACACAAGAGATCCTTTTTTAACAATCTGTTATAAAGAACTCAGTTGATTGTTGTTAGCATCTCTTTTCAGTAACAAAGGCCAGTCGTTTTTATCTAACAGACTTTAACTTTACAAGTATAACACAATTTATAATTTTGTCAAATTTACGAATTGCCTTGTCATTTACAAATCAAAAGTGAACTCTTTAAAACAAACTAAAACTACAATAATATAGGATCAAAAAGTGAGGTCCTATATTATGAAACAGTTACATAAAAAATTTAATAATTGCCAGGTTAAAGAATTAATTACCCGTTATCTAAAAAAGAAAATAGCAAGAAAATACATCCAAGAAATTTTAGGTATTAAGAAAACAAGATTCTTTGCTTTAGTAAAACGATTAAAAGCTAATCCCGAAAATTTCTCTATTTCATACTCTCGTAGAATGCCTACTCGAAAAATAAATCCGGATATTGAGAAAAATATTCTAAAAGAACTAAATATCGAAAAG
>DMCY01000061.1 GCA_003451675.1 Candidatus Atribacteria bacterium | reverse complement strand
GGCTATGGTCTTAAAATCGGGTTTTAGTTTCCGGATTAGCCAGATGACCTCTAAATTCCTGGTGGCTTCCTGTTCTAACCTTCGGGAAGAGCGGATGCGGTTTAAGTAACCGTAGAGGTAGAGTTTTAGCATATCTTTGGGGTGATAGGGCGGTCTGCCCATAGAGGGGGTATAACTGCCCTATTGAAGTGTAAGCTCTCCAGGTCAAGCTGATTGATGTATTCATCGATTATCCGAATGGAATTATTGTCACTTACATATTCATCTATACTTTCCGGAAAGAGTATAATCTGATTTCTATCTTCACCTTTAATATATCCCATAATTTCACCTTTCTTATTTATCGTATTCTATGGTTATATTATATCACTTTATGTAATTATATGTAAGTTAAAGTTTACTTTTCACACAGTCTGCCGTCCCCTTGTCTTATTCATATCTAAAAGGGCGAAAATTCGCCACTTTGGACCTGGGCCAAGTCGTAAACTCCTGCGGCTGGCTGCTCAATCGGTGGCCACCTATAATGCCACCTTTAGACGTTATTATTTACGTAAACTAGATCAAGGTAAACCCAAGCCCTTAGTCTTGAATAATATTGCTAATAAATTGCTTAAGATAGCCTGTACTATAATCCGGAATAATACCCGGTATATCAAAGATTATCGATCAATAAACCCTATGTATTTAAAAAATGCTTGACAAAGTCATAGTGTTTCGCAATAACAGAGAGGTGGTCGGGAATGACGGAAGGATGGATTCCTCGTGCGCGGGAAGACATATTATGGAGGAGTGGGAATGATAGAGGGGATATGAATGATATAAAAGGAAAGTAGATCAGGTAGAACTGGCTAAATTTTTCAGTTCTTTGAAATCTTCTTTCAAACTATAATATAACTTTTCATATAGCTGATAATATTGATTATACCTTTCGGTATTTTGAATCCTGGGACCGATGGTCTTTTTAACTTTAATAATTCCATTCACTGCTTCTGCAAAACTACTATATACACCAACACCTACTCCGGCAATCAAAGCTGCTCCAAAGGCAGGTCCTTCCTCTACATTTAATAGGTTTATCTCTTCACCTAAGATATCAGCCAATATCTGCTGCCATACCCTGCTCTTTGCTCCCCCTCCGATAGCCCTTATCTCTTTAATCTTAACTCCTTTATCTTTAATTAATTCCAGAGAACCTTTTAGGGCAAAGATTACTCCTTCTAAGACAGCTCTGGTAAAATGCCTTTGGTCATGTTTACCGGATATACCAAAATATACCCCACGGGCATTAGCATCATTATGGGGAGTCCTTTCTCCATAGAGATAAGGCAAAAAGATCAATCCTTCACTGCCAGGGTTTATCCCTTCTGCCAACTGATCTAATTTAGAATAATCTAAGCTACTGTTAAATAATTTTTTCTGTAACCATTCATAAGACATACCTGCTGATAAGGTTACCCCCATCATGTACCAGCTATCCGGGCAGGCATGATTAAAGAGATGTATCCTGCCTTCTTGATCAGGTTGAGGATTATTGGTCTGGGCCAAGACTACCCCTGAGGAACCGATACTGACCATCACCCTTCCTTCTTCTGTTATTCCGCTTCCCACTGCTCCACAGGCATTATCAGCTCCTCCGGCAACTACCGGAGTTCCTGGTGTTAATCCGGTTTGCTCAGCTATTTTTTTAGTTATCCTACCCGCTAAATCGAATGAATTAAGCACAGGAGGGAGGAAATCCTGATCGATCTCCAGTTTTTCTAATAGGCTGGTAGACCATCTCTTTTTTATTACCTCAAATAGTAGAGTACCGGCAGCATCGGAGACCTCGGTAAACAGTTCACCAGTGAGTTTGTAGCGGATATAATCTTTTGGTAAAAGAATATATTTAATCTTTTCGTAATTCTCTGGTTCATTCTCTTTCAACCATAATATCTTGGGAGCAGTAAAGCCCTCCAGGGCGGGGTTAGATACATAATGGATGAGCTGTTTCAATCCTCCTGCTTTAGTGCAAATCTCTTTACACTGCCTGGAAGTACGGGTATCACTCCAGAGGATGGCCGGTCTGATGACCTCCATCTTTTCATCAAGGAAGACTGAACTGTGCATCTGTCCGGATAGGCTTATTCCTTTAATCTGGTTAGAGTCAATAGGATTATTAGATACGGTCTCCTTTATCACTTTTACGGTAGCTTCCCACCAATCATAGGGAGACTGTTCAGCCCAGCCAGAGTGGGGAGTTGCCAGGGGATAAGAAACTGTTTTACTGGAAATAATTTTACCCTCTACTGATATTAATAGAGCTTTCACCCCACTGGTACCGATATCTAATCCTAAAAGATAACCCATAAAACATCTACTCTTTTATTTTTTTATTTTAAATAATCACTCTTTATACATTCTATTAAAACAATTTTGGGCATTTACCAAAGCATCTCTCATAATATCCTCTGCTTTAGCAGTTTCCCGGTTGTTAAGGTATTTCATTAATTGTTCTTTATCGAGTTCTTGAGCAGCTTGTGCGCATGCCTCCCAGCTTAGTACACTCCTAATCACTCTATCGATTCCCTGCTCTTCATTGTCATATGGTCTAACTTGCATATCGTGGCCTTTCCAGCGATTAAAACCTGCTTCCTGAATTAAACCCGCTATGGCTATATTCATACCATTAACCCGTACTCCATGATCGATATCATATTTGCCTGGTCCACCAAGAATTATACCATCATTATATCCCTGACTGTTTAAGTGCATATGAACTAAAGCATTATTGTCTATTTCCTCTACGGTGTCATAGACATGGTCGAGCCCTATCATTTCTGAATGACCAAATTCTTTATTGACTCCCTTTTTATTACGAGTAATTTTAAACTCTTCTTCTAACTTATTCCAAAATACCAGGGCACTGGCTACGGTAGGAATTAAAAGAGCCGGATGTCCCTCATTGGGTTTGGGTTCTATCGCAAAATAGAGGTCTCCTCCCAGTTTTTCTTCATATTTACATAATTTTGCCATACTCTCTTTAAGATTCTGATACATTTGAAATATTCCTATAGAAGCAAGGTCATAACCAAATGAACCATTCCAAATGACCACAGCAGGCCATTTTGAGGGGTCGGGATGCCAGGCTTTCCTAAGAGGTCCATAAGTAAGATTAACCGTTCTCTCTCCAAATTCTTCTGCTGATTTTCTCTCCGTAGGATCTAAGGAAGCTATGCCCCCATAAGCATAAGGTTTATGTGCTCCCGGAGTTACCATAGCCAGATATATTTTGGAATCTATTAATGCATCGGCTATTTCAGGAGCAGTCTTTTCATCGAACTCATTATCATAATGCATTTCAATTCCTAACTCTATATTATCCGGTAATCTCGGGGCAACTCTATTTCTTACCAGCCTAATCATATCAACAGTGCTTAAATTTTTAGAATTCCATTTTGGTCTCATATCATCCGGGACAAAACCACCCTTCCCCGCATTAAAAGTCCATCGACAGATACTGTGTAATGATTTATTTTCTTTCATTTTTTTCTCCTTGTATAACAAAGTAGTTATGATAATAGATTTACAAAAAGAACTTTTATTGTTTTTAAAACCTATGTTAAATAAATTTAATTCTCTTTTCAATAATCAAATCAGCCAGCCCATAAACGGCAGCTAAGTTTCCTAATTCACTGAATTTAATTTCTACCTTTTTATAGGAAATAGATAAAGCACTTTCCTCAAGTTTTTTAATAATTTCCTCATAAATATAATCTTTTATCTCTACAATACCTCCGCCAATTACTAACAATTCAGGACTAAGCCCATTAATAATATTAACCAATCCTATCCCTATATTCCTTCCTGCTTCCTTAAATATCTCAATTACCTTTTTATCGCCATTTTTACCTAATTGATATATCTCCTTCTTAGTCAATTCTTTATTACTATTAGATAATTTTAAATACCTATTAACAATATAGCTTTCCGAAGCAAGTGTTTCCCAGCACCCTTTATTACCACAGTGACATAGAGGACCATTAGTATCAATAGTTATATGACCGAATTCCCCGGCATTTCCACTGGCTCCTCTATATAATTCACCATTAAAAAAAATCCCGCAACCTATTCCTTCATTAATAGAGACAAATACCACATTACTTGTTTTAGGATAAATATATTCTCTTTCCCCAATAGCTGCCGCTTTTGCCTCATTATTTAAGACTATAGGAAGGCCATATTTGTCTTTAAAAATCTTTGAAATATGGACATTTTTCCATCCTAAATTAGGCGCAAATTCTAATACACCCTTCACTTTGTCAATCAAACCAGGCACTGCTACTCCTATCCCCAGGAGATTATCTAATTTTAAATTCTTTTCTTCCCTCATCTTATCCATCTCAAAAAATACCTGTTCAAGGGTCTTCTTGTAATCATCCTTATATGTTATGGGAATGATACTCTTTGTTATTACTTTTATTTCTAAATCAAATATCACTATCTTTATCTGGTTAACTTCGATTTCAATAGTAAAAACATAAGCTTTATTGGGATTAATCATTAATTGTATTGGTTTTCTGCCGCCAGAAGAAATCCCTTTTTTAGTTTCAATCACAAAGCCTTTTTTAATCAGAGTTCTGACATGGTTAGACACTGTCCCGGCACTACAACCGCTAATTTTAGTTAGTTCTATACGAGAAATAGGACCTCGTTTGCGAATTAGTTTAAAAATACTACTTAAATTCCATTTGCTAATTACTATTGAGTTTCCTAACATAAGTTTACTTTTCTTCATCATATAAAATTTGTTCCTTCTTTTTCTAATTTATTTATAAATATATAATATCATAAAAATTTTATTTAAATATTTGTTTTCGATGTCTTTCTTGTATCACGAGTTGTTTTTCTTAGATGCTACATCTACATAAACTGCAAAAATCAGGACTAAGCCTTTAACTATATACTGCCAGAACATACTAGTATAAAAATTTTGCTTTACAAATCTACCCATATTGAACCATTTTTTGAACTTTCAACTGCCGAATTGATAAATTTAACGCCATTTATACCATCATAAACCGTTGGATAATCATAATTCTCTTTCTTGAAGTTACAATCTGATTTTTTAGATAGCAATGCATCTGCAAAATTTTTATAAATATTGGCAAATGCCTCATAATAACCTTCAACATGACCACCTGGAATTCGTACATTATTAGCTGCCAATGGATAAATTTGATCACGTCCTCTTGATAACTTCTCTTTTGGTTTACCAAGATATGCAACTTTTAAATAATTAGGGTCTTCCTGTTGCCATTCGATACTACCATTTGTAGCATAAATTCTTATCTTCAGATCATTATCATGCCCAATTGCAATCTGTGAACACCAATAAAAACCACTTGCACCATTATCATATTTAATCATAATACCAGCGTTCGTATCTAAAATCCTGTTTTCGCCTACTATATCTAATTTAGCACAAAGGGATTTAATCTTTAATCCAGTAATATAAGATACAATATTTTCAACATGGCTGCCAATATCTCCCACGCAGTTAGAACTCCCTGCCATTTTGGGATTAGTTCTCCATACTGCCTGATTGTTTCCTTCATTTTCTACGGTAGTAGCAAGCCATTCCTGAGGATATTCAGCCATAACCATCAGGATCTCTCCTATATCTCCTTGACGAATCATTTCTCTAGCCTGTTTAATCATTGGATAACCAGTATAAACATAGGTAACACAAAAGAGAAGTTCTTTTTCTTTTGCTAAATCAGTCAATTCTTCTGCTTCTTCAACTTTAAAACATAAAGGTTTATCACAAACAACATTAATACCATTTTTTAAAAAAGTTTTTGCAATCTTATAGTGGACATAATTCGGAGTTACAATTGAAACAAAATCAATTTTATCTTTCCTTGCTGCCTCTTTTTCTGCCATTTCTTCAAAGTTTTTATAAAGCCTTTCGGTCTCTAAACCTAATTTTTTTCCTGTAGATAAGGTATTATCATAATTCCTGGAAAAAGAACCCGCGACTAACTTTATTTTTCCATCAAAATTAGCAGCCTTACGATGAACATCACCAATAAAAGAATCAGTTCCACCGCCAACCATACCATAATGTAAAACTTCACTTATAGTGTTTATTTCTTTTTCCTTAATCATTTTTTTTGCCTCTGTATTAATATTTTTTGCTTAAAGAAAAGATATTACTTGGGATTAGAAATTTATATTTTAAATAAATAATACATAATTTCATCAAAATATTTGTTTTCGCTATCTTTCTCATATCACGAGTTGTTTTTCTTAGATGCTACATCTACATAAACTGCAAAAATCAGGACTAAGCCTTTAACTATATACTGCCAGAACACACTCATATTCATAATGCTCATCCCGTTCTCAAGACTTGCCATAATTAAAGTACCTATTAGAGCTCCAATAATTGTTCCTTTACCTCCGCTTAAACTTGCACCACCAATAACGCAGCCAGCTATAGCTGTAAGTTCATAATTCATACCACCACCAATGGTACCTGCAGCAACATAACCGGTAAGAATAATTCCGGCAACTCCACTTAGAATACCCATTAAGATGAAAACTTTAAAAATAACAAATTGAACATTTATGCCTGAAAATTTAGTTGCCTCTATATTCCCTCCGAGAGCATACACATACCGACCAAATCTAGTGTTATTAGCTAAATAGGTAACCAAAATCGCTATTACCACCATAATTACTACTGGATTCGGTACCCCTCTATAATTATTTACAATCAAAATGAAACCTGAAACAAGAACTGAATACAACGATGCTATTAAAAAATCATAGGTAAAAGGTTTAATTTCAAAACCATATTGTTTCTTTTTTTTTCTGCTTTGCAAGCTCATTAGAAAAATAACTATTATAGCAATAGCTGCTACAAGTATACCTAATTTTTTAGGCAAATACCCTTGAGCTACCCACCTGAGAGAATTTTCGATAGGAACTATCGTTCTTCCCCTACTAACACCAAGAATTGCTCCCCGAAAAATAAGCATTCCTCCCAGAGTCGCAATAAAGGCCGGCACCTTCAAATAAGCAATAATATAACCTTGACAGATACCAGCTAATAAGGCTACTAACAGACAGATAATGATAGTTACAATTGTACTCAATATGCCTAATCCCCCGGTAGACAGGCTTGGGAAAAATCCCTGGAGAATTTCAGGGAGCATAACCGCCTGAAGATAGGCAGCTATTATACTTATAAAACCAGTCAGCGATCCTACGGAAAGATCAATATTACCAGTAATAATTACCAGAGTCATCCCTATACTAAGAAAAGAAATGATAGTCATTTGCCTTAAAAGATTCGAAAGATTTCTTGAGGAAAAGAATATCCCCCCAGTTAAATAACCAAAAAGTAACCAGATAATAATAAGAGCAATTATTAGTGTATAAGTTCTAATATCAATTTTTATTTTACGATTAAAATTTAATGTTTTCATTAACTATACCCCGTTACAATTTTTAGTACCTGTAGCTAAGGCCATTACCTTCTCTTGCGTTGCCTTTTTTCGTTCTAAAATCCCTGTACACTTTCCTTCGTGCATAACCATAATTCGGTCACTCATTCCAAGCACTTCCTCTAATTCAGAAGAAATCATAATGATGGCTATACCATTTTCTGCAAGTTTATTTATAAGCTTGTATATCTCATATTTAGTTCCTACATCAATCCCCCTGGTTGGATCATCGAGAATGAGAATCTTTGGGGTTGACATTAACCACTTTGCTATTACTACCTTCTGTTGGTTACCTCCACTTAAAGATTCTGTAATTACAAAAAGAGATGGTGTTTTTATATTAAGACTGTCAGCATATTTCCTACATTCGTTTAATTCTTCGTACTTATCAATACTCAATGCATTAGAAAATTTTCTGATATTAGGTAATGAGATATTTTTATAGATTGCCTGCATTAACACAAGCCCCATCTTTTTTCTATCTTCCGGTACAAAGCCTATTCCGTAATTTACAGCCTCCCTTGCTGAACTAATTTTTATTGGTCTCCCTTCTAAAAATATTTCTCCGGTAACATGTTTTCCGTACTCTCCAAATATAGTGGTAACAAGCTCGCTTCTTCCGGAACCCATAAGACCGGCTATTCCCAGTACTTCACCTTTTCTTAAATCAAATGAAATGTTCTTAATTGCCATTTTACCATGAGCTAAAAGATTGTCTGCTGATAAGTTCTTAACTTCCAAAATCTTTTCTCCAATCTTACGATTTCTAACAGGGAACCTCTCTTTCATTTCTCGTCCCACCATCATAGCAATGACCTTCTCTTCGGTGGTATCCGCTGTCCTTACTGTATCAACTACCAGACCATCTCTAAGAACAGTAATATTATCTGTAATTCTAAAAAACTCCTCCAGCTTATGGGAAATGTATATGCAAGTCACTCCATTATGTTTTAAGTACTTGAGGATTTCCATTAGAGAATTAATCTCAGTCTCAGTAAGGGCAGATGTTGGCTCATCTAATATTAAAACTTTAACCTTCTGTGAGAGGGCTTTAGCAATTTCAACCATCTGTTGTTGACCAACACTTAGCGTGGATAACTTAGCAAAAAATGGGATATTTAATTTGTATTTTTTGAGAATTTTTTTAGTATCTAAATAAAGTTCATTCCAATTAATAATGCCTTTATCTTCTGGTTCTCTTCCAAGAAAAATATTTTCTCCTACTGTCATTTGGGAAACAAGAGCAAGTTCCTGATAAACAATAGCAATTCCTTTTTCGATTGCCTGATGAATAGAAAAATGGGTAAATTTTAGCTCTTCATCATTAAAGTAAATTTTCCCTTCGTAAGTATTGAGAGGATAAACTCCTGCAAGAATCTTTACTAAAGTAGATTTCCCAGCACCATTTTCCCCGCACAAACCATGAATGTCTCCCTTTTTTATTTTAAAGGAAACATTTGACAGTGCTCTAATGCCTGGAAAGTCTTTTGTTACATTTTCTATTCTTAAAATATATTCATCTTTCAAAATATTATTACTCCCATAAAGATTTACTTTTAGTAGTTTTTAATTATAAACAGCGAGTGTACCGTAGACATTAATAACAATCTACGGTACACTCTTTTAGTAATTAGATTTTTGGTGGTCTATCTTTTTCAGGTACATCTTTATACACTTCATCGTATTCCTGGAAACCACTCTTAATAACTACATCGTACATACTTTCCTTATCTACCCCTACAACTTTTAGAAACTTGCAAGGAACAGTTCCTTTTAATTTATCATCTAAAGTAAGTTCGGCAAGAGTAAAGTCTTTTAGTCCTTCCGGAGTTTCACCTTTAGCGAATTTTACAGCCATATCTATTGCCATTGGAGTGAGAAGTCTTATATCTTTGAATACGCTCATAGTTTGCTCTCCCTCAACTATAGATTTACAACCAGCTAATGTGGCATCTTGCCCGGAAATTGGGACCTTCCCAGTAAGACCTTGAGCTTTCATAGCTTGGATTGCGCCAAGTGCCGTTCCATCATTTGAAGCTACCACCGCATCAACTTGGTTATTTATGGCAGTAAGGATGTTCTCCATAATCTTGAGTGCTTCTGCATTACTCCAATTAGGTACCCACTGATCAGCAACTATCTCAATCTGACCACTATCAATTAAAGGCTGAAGAATTTCCATCTGTCCTTGCCTGAAGAGTGTAGCATTATTATCTGTTGGGCTTCCACCAAGAAGCACAAATCTTCCGCTATCTTTTACTTTTAATATGCCTCTTGCTTGAGTTCTGCCTACCTCAACATTGTCAAACGAAATATAACATGCCAGATTAGGCGATTTAATTAATCTATCATATGCTATACATGGAACCCCTGCTTCTGCAGCTTGATCTACCGCTGTTGCTGCAGCTGCCCCATCTTCTGCAAGAATAATAATAACATCCACTCCTTGAAGAACCATATTCTCAATCTGATCATTCTGCAACTTCACATCATGATTAGCTACTTGAACGACAACTTGAGCACCAACTTTATTCCCTAAATCTGTCATAAGAGCTGCTTCCCTTGGCCATCTTTCAATATCGAATTCAGAAAATGATACACCAATCTTTATAGGGGTATCTGCAGCAAAAACCGCAAGGCCTAATACAACAAACAATACAATCGTCATTAAAATGATACTAAATTTCTTCATAATAAAAATCTCCTTTAAAATTGTAATTTGAAATACTTATTCCCAAAGCAAAAACTAAACTTTCTACATTGCAATAATCATGTTAGTAAAGCTTATATTTTTTAGAAAGGCACATCCCTCCTTTCGTTGTTTGATAGTGACTTGCAGGTAATTTTGGTATTATAATTCAATAAATTTATGGAGAATACTTTTTATAATACTTATTTTAAGTTTTATATTATTATGTTTTAATAATATCTTGTTTTCAAATATAAGTCAAGAATTTTTAAATAAAATGTTAGTTACATTTCAAAAGTGCACTTTTGAAAGACTAAAAATTTACTATTTTTTACAATTATTTGGATGTAAATAATTTTATTAGTTAAAAGTTAAAACTGCATTAAATTAAGGTCAGAATTTTTAACTTTTTGTATACCTAAAAACTCATCTCTATGCCAGAATCTTACTTCAGA
>DMCY01000092.1 GCA_003451675.1 Candidatus Atribacteria bacterium | reverse complement strand
AGATTAAGACAGAGAAGGAAAGTAGTATTGGCATAAGTATTACTTTTGCCTTTAAGCCTATTTTATTTTAGAAGAAGTCTCATTTTTCCGGTAAATATGTCCGGTGATAGAGATCATTCTAATAAAGGGTGGATGGTTTGCGTTTTATGAAAAATATTATTATTAATTTTCACACAGTCTGCCGTCCCCTGTTTTGCCCTTAGGATCTAAGGAGTTTTTATAGAAGATGTGTCTATTAAATTAAAACTGGAGGAGGATGATAAACCTGGATATAAAATTTGGCGGGTATGTGGGGAAAGTTTTAAAAATTGACCTTACCACTGAAAAAATAAGTGAATATCCCTGGACTGATAAAGAGAGAGAGTTATATTTAGGCGGGAAAATTATGGCTGCTAAAATATTATTTGATAATGTAACAGCTGAAATCAAGCCACTATCACCCGAAAATTACATAATAGTTTCGACTGGGCCACTTACCGGCAGTGGCGCTCCTTCTTCAAGTAGGTTCAATATCTCTACTTTATCCCCACTTACTGGTCTTATTGCCTCATCAAATTGTGGTGGGGAATTTGGTACTTTTCTAAAAAAAGCCGGTTATGATGCATTAATCATTACTGGTAAGTCGAAAAATAAAATTTGGATAGAGATTGTAGATGATAAGATTAAATTTCATGACGCTAGTGATTTATGGGGTAAAACTACCGGTGAAACACAAGAAATCTTAGGAGGGAAATCAGGTAAAATTGTAATAGGACCAGCAGGAGAGAATTTGGTTAAATATGCAGGAATATTCAGCGGTGAGCGGACTGCAGGTAGGGCAGGATTAGGGGCAGTAATGGGATTTAAGAATCTAAAAGCAGTAGTAGTTAAAGGGACAAAAAGAGTAAAAATACATAATAAAGATAAAACAAAAGCAATCTATAAGGATTGGATAGCCTCTCTAAGAAAGCACCCTCTTACCGGAGAACAATTACCAAAGCTTGGGACAGCAGGATTACTAAGTAGGATGAATGCTAAAAAAATACTTGCAACCAGAAACTTCAAATATGGTCAGTATGATGATTTTAAAATGGTTTCGGGTGAATATCTCAAAGAAAAATTCCTGGTAAAAAATAAAGGATGTATTTCATGTCCAATTAAATGTGGAAGAATGGTTGAGGTAAACGGTAAAGTAGTAAAAGGGCCAGAGCTTGAAACCTTAGGACTTTTAGGTCCAAATATTGAAAATAACAATCTTGAGCTAATTCTTGAATGGAATTATTTATTAGATGAACTTGGAATGGATACTATTAGTACGGGAAGTACTATAGCATTTGCGATGGAACTTAACGAAAAAGGGTTATGGGACAATGGTCTTGAATTTGGAAAGACTGACAATTTGTCAGATATATTTAAAGATATAGCCTATAGAAGAGGAATAGGAAATTTACTAGCTGAGGGTACAAAAGTATTATCAGAAAAGTTTGGTGGTAAGGAGTTTGCAATTAACTCAAAAGGCATGGAGCTTCCGGTTTATGAACCAAGGTCTGCAGTAGGTCAGGGGCTTGGGTATGCTGTTTCCAACCGGGGCGGTTGCCATTTAAATGCTGGTTATTTAGTACTATTTGAAGGATTGGTCTTAAGTATAGATCCTTATACTGTTAAATCAAAGGCAGCTTTAACTATATTATGCCAGAACCTTATGGAGGCAACTTCAGCAGCAGGCAGTTGCTTATTTACACTTTATGCAATAGTA
Source organism: Candidatus Atribacteria bacterium (assembly GCA_003451675.1). Next base: position 22,729 of record DMCY01000092.1, on the reverse strand, counting down.
CCCGAAAAACTAATTAGAGAGCCAAATAGTTTAATAACTCGTTTTGTGAATAATATTCTTAAAAATTCAGCAGGGATTATAAACTTTATAAATAAATCAGGGGAAGGAACTTTTCCTTTAAGCCTACCGGTGATTCCACATATTAAAGCAATAGAGAATGTTACTGGAATGAAAATGAATTTTGGAATATTTAAAAATATAGGCGAGAGAGGATATAACCTCGAGAGAATGTTTAATATAAGACGGGGTGTTACTTCAAAAGATGATTCGTTACCAAAAAGACTTACAGATGAACTCCAAAATCCGGATAATCCAGGTTCTAAGGTGCTCCTACAAGAAATGAAGAAGGATTATTATAATATTAGAGGATGGGATAGGAATGGAGTTCCGAAAAATAAGGTCCTAAATAAATTGAAACTGGGAAATATTTAGAGTAGAGATTACTTCTCTGATAGTAATCATTAATTTTAAAATGAAAGAGGTGTTTACCCATGGAGCAATATCAGATTACCGAATCTGCGGATTTATTAAATGAAGAGGGAAGGCTTAAGCAAGCGGGCTGGGCTAAAGATTTGTTACTAAGATATGATCGCCGAAAGATTAAAGCGTCCAGGTTCAGGATAAAAGAATGGGACTACTACTGTATTTTACGCGAATCCTATGGAGCAGCTTTTACCATTGCCGACAACGGATATTTAGGTTTTGTATCAGTAACCCTATTTGATTTTAAAGAGCCTAAAGAAATAACTAAAACTACTATGACCTTATTTCCTTTGGGGGCCTTTAATATGCCTCCCACCTCCAAAGAAGGAGATGTTGTTTTTCAGAACAAAGCTATTTCCCTAAAATTCTTAAGGCGCAAAGAACAGAGAATCATCTCTATTGATATACCTTCTTTTACCAGGAAAGATTCTTTAAGTGGCAGTATCATTTTACATCAGCCCTCTTCTTTAGAATCTATGGTCATTGCCACCCCTTTCCCGGAATCCAAACATGCCTTCTATTACAACCAGAAAATTAACTGCCTGCCGGCTGAGGGAGAACTCTCATTGGGTGAGCAGAAATTTTTGTTTCAACCGGAGGATAGTTTTGGAGTACTCGATTGGGGGAGAGGGGTATGGACCTATACTAATACCTGGTACTGGGGGTCTGCCTCGGGAATAGCAGAGAACGAATCGTTCGGATTCAATATCGGTTATGGTTTTGGAGATACTTCCCGGGCAACTGAAAACATGCTTTTTTATAAGGGTAAAGCTCACAAACTGGAAGAGGTAAAATTTCATATCCCTTCAGATAGTTATTTAAAGCCCTGGAATTTTATCAGTAGTGATTCCCGTTTTGAAATGACCTTTCAACCTATAATTGACCGCCACTCCAATACCAATCTGTTAATCCTCCAATCAAATCAACATCAGGTATTTGGTCATTTTTCCGGAAAGGCAATCCTGGATAATGGGCAGGAGATTAGAGTCCGGAATTTATTGGGATTTGCCGAAAAAGTTTACAACCGCTGGTAAATACGAAAGAATAAATGAAAAAAACACAAATAGAACAGGGGACGGTTCTTTGTTTGACATCACCCCACTGATAATATAAGCTATTAATGGAGGATTTACTGATGCCACGAACCGCTAGAGCGAAAAGCAGTAGTAAAATATATCACCTCATGATAAGAGGAATTAACCAGCAGAACATCTTCGCAGATGATGAAGACTATGAAAAATTCATGGCTATTCTCGCTGCTTACCGCAAAAAGATGGAATATGAAATATATGCCTATTGTCTGATGGGCAATCATGTTCATCTGCTCATCAAAGAAGGGAAAGAAGCCCTTTCCAATACCATGAAGCGGATAGGGACCAGTTATATAACGGGGTCAGGTCTTGAAATATAACAAAAGCTATATTATCTTTGCATGGCCAGGCCATTAAGGATACAATTTTCAGGAGCAATTTATTACATTATCTCCAGAAGAAATATTATAAAAATGACTTTCTTGATATTAAAAAAACTGGGGGAAGATAGAAAAGTGATATTTCAAGACCTGACACCTTAAGACTGAAGCCTGCGGGGCAGTTTTAAAAATTGATTTTGTACCCAAAGGTAAAAAAATTAAAGGATTTTAATATTATAAAGTAATTCAGCTCTGCATTTTCTCCCCTGCTCTTTTTTGCCTTATCCATCATAATTTAGTAGCGTCTCAAGTTTTTTCAATATTTCCAAGACCACCGCCTCAGGTAATTTATCACAGAATTCGGCATTTCTTATTTTCCAATCAAGGCTTTTTACCTGGTCTGATAAAACAACCCCTGTTACCTTCAACCCGGAGGGGATCATAACTTCAAAAGGGTACCCTTTCACCTGATTGGTTATCGGGCACAATAAAGCCAGCCCAACTTTACTATTATAAGCTTTTGGCGAAAGAACTATTGCGGGACGTCTTCCGGATTGTTCATGGCCGGCTTGAGGCTGCATGTCTATCCAAACCACATCACCTCTATGTGGAATAAAATTATCTACCATCACCAGATCTCTTTTCCAACAGGAGCCCCGGTGTCAATTTCTCCGTGAAGATTACTTTTGTTGACCCCTTTTAAAAGTTTTTCGAGGGAATATTCTTCTTCATTAATTGGTGTAATAATAATGCTGCCTTTATCGATAGATATATCAACCGTTTTATTTATTTTTAAATTTGCATTAATTGCAAATAATTTAGGGATCCGTAATGCTAGACTGTTTCCCCATTTTTTAATCTTGGTTTGCATGTTATCTTTTCCTTTCAAAAACGAAATATAAAATGTTTCTACAATGAGTATACATCTTTCGCATGTAAATTTCAAGCGAAAAATGCACCGTTTTATCCAAAAGAATAAATAAATAGAGCTATACCATTGGCTCAAGAATATTTATCTTATTAGGGAATAATAGGGACAGCTATTTTTATTTTAACCAGGTTCATACCAGCGGGCATGCCGAGATTGATACTTTAAAAAAGGTGGTAAAAAAATTAAAGCCAGGGAAGATAATTCCCATTCATACTTTCCATCCTGATAAATATAGTAGTTTGTTTAACCGGAAGATAGTGCAGGTTTCAGATGGAGAGGTTTTTGTGGTGCAAGAGAATTCTTAGATGAAGAACTTAAGGAAATAGAAATGCCTGAAGATATTTCTGAAGAAGCACTTGTAGAAGCATTTTGTAAGTATGTTGAAGATGATTATTATGATTGGCTGAAAGACAATTTCAAATCTTTTTTTAATTATGGAAATTCCGATTGGCTGTGGATAGGAGAAAGAATTAAAAAGTTCGGGAGAGTGATAAAAAATAAAAACTGGACAAAAGTGTTTACATTTATTATAATATGTATACAGTTACGTCCAGAGGGGTTTCCATGAAAAAGAAAGATGAAAGAATCTATAAAGTTTTTAAAACACATAACAGTTTTGCCAGAACAAAAGATATTCTGGCAGCAGGAATACATACTCGTAATATAAAAAGAGCAAGGGAAAAGGGGCAGGTAATACAGGTGAAAAGGGGTCTCTATCGACTGACAGAGATTCCTCTAATTTCCAATCAAGGTTTTATTGATCTTGCTCGTGCTGTTCCGGGTGGAGTGATATGTCTTCTTTCGGCCCTATCTTATTATGAACTCACTACTTTTAACCCTTCAGTTATATCAATGGCTATCTGTCGGGGATCAAGGAGACCGAAAATTGAGTACCCACCTGTTGAATTTTATCATTTTTCAAAGAAACAATTTGAAGCAGGTGTTAACAAGATAAAGATTAAAGGTCATGAAATCCGTATCTATAATCCGGAAAAAACTATATGTGATTGTTTTCGATATAGAAACAAGCTGGGTCTTGATATAGCCAAGGAAGGACTTTCTGAATATCTCAAACGCAAGGATCGTAATCTGGAAAAACTGCTTGAATATGCTGAGATTTGCCGAATCAAGCCACTACTGCAAACCTGGCTTAATGCTATAATTTAGGAGTCGATAGAGGAGTAAACATGGAAAGAGAAATTAAAAATAAAGCTGCTTCAATGTAAATCAGGGATTTAGTGAAATAATGGAGAGAATAACTTCCTTCTTGAAACCGATAGTGGATTCAATTAAGGATAAAAACGAAGAGAATAAAATTTGGAATGCTATAGCAGGCTGTTGGCAGAAATAGAATGGAATGAACAGGGAAGGTTCTTTGGTGCATTACGTAAATAGGTATGAATAAATCGAGAAGATGTGTGCCCAAAACCCGGTATCTTTTGGCGGACAACCTATAGGGTCTGAGGAGTTTCTTAACCGGATGGTTGAGGCTTTAGAGGAAATTAGAGCATAGAAAAAATTGAAGAGAAATAATATCCTAAGGGGACATGTTAAACCATGTTCGCTTTATAACGGTTATAACGGGGTCAGGTCTTGAAATATAACAAAAGCTATATTATCTTTGCAGTATGGCCAGGCCATTAAGGATACAATTTTCAGGAGCAATTTATTACATTATCTCCAGAAGAAATACTATAAAAATAATCTTTCTTGATATTAAAAAAACTAGGGGAAGATATAAAAGTGATATTTCAAGACCTGGCCCCTTAAGATTATAGTGATGTAAAAACGAAAAGAATTTTTACTAAAGGGCACAAGGAAATACCTTAATTTTCATAATAAATTACTTTAATTAGACAGCGGGATTTTAAAAGGTGATAAACTTTAGTAATAAATAAATGAAAAAAAATTTAAAAAAAGATTGTTATTTGGTATCGTATATGGTATCATTACATGTGAAAGAAAGGAGCCTATTATAATTGAGCCAAATAGGTAAGCTATTTGAAAAATTAAAAAGGAAACCAACTCCTTCAGATATTTTATTTGATAAGATTGATAGGCTTCTTAAGGCATATGATTTTATTCAAAGACAACCTTCAGGGGGAAGTAGCCATTACATCTACACACACCCAAAATTATCAAATTATAGGTTGTCTATAGCAAAACATGGGAATAAAGTTAAAGCTGGTTATGTGAGGGAGACAGTTAATGCGATAGAAAAAGTGAGAGAGTTATATGGAGGTGATAAGAATGAAAAAGAAATTAAGTGAAGATATGAAAAAATTATATAGAATGCGGGTTTATCCTATAGAGACTGATGCTAATACAGTTGAATGGGTTGCTGAGTATCCCGATTTACCTGGATGTATTGGAGCAGGTGACACTGCTGAAGAAGCAGTTGCAATGGCTATAGATGCTAAAAAAGCATGGATTGAAATTGCTTTAAAAGACGGGGAGAATGTTCCTGAGCCTACAAATCTTTATACATCTGATTATAGTGGAAAGTTTACACTTCGATTACCTAAAACTCTGCATAGAGAATTAACTATACAAGCTGAGGATGAAGGAGTAAGTCTTAACCAATATATATTATATTTAATAACCAAAGGGCTAAATAAAGAAGAGGTTAAAACGAGATGCGAATTCAAAATTGAAACCAGTTTTCCATCCCAGGATAAATTCATCAAAAATTGGGAGTATTTATCGGAAGAGTCTTCTGTAGAATTATTGAATAACTTTTCTCAAGGGAATAGGAGGTTTTAATATGAGTGAGGCTTACAAACTTAAATTAATTGATGATTCTAATTTTAATATTTCTTTAGGAAAAGTAAGATTTGATCGTTTAGGCATTCCAGAAGATTTGCCGGATGGTGTTGAATTTAAGTTAAGAACGAAAGATAATTATAAAATTTTAAAAATAACAAGTAATAAAGTAGATATCGAATTTACAAGGGAAAAATATTTTGAGCCGGCTGGATTATTTAAAATAGAGATTGTTATAATCGTTGGTTATAAATTAAAGTCTTCTAAGAGTAGTGAAAGGGAGAAGATTATCGAAGAAGACCTTAAAAATCAATATTTAAAGCTCCTTTCACCTGCAGCAACAAGAGCATCAATATTAGTAAGTGCTTTAACTGATGTTGATTGGAGAAAACCTATAGTTGACCCGCCATATCCTTTACTGAAATAAGAAAACCAAAGGGGTCAGATCTTGCAATATAACAAAATCTATTAAATCTGCAGATTATTACAGAGAATCATATTAAAAAGTGGTAAATGAAATTACTTCATATAATGAAGACGGTAGAAGTGTATAACGGGGTCAGGTCTTGAAATATAACAAAAGCTATATTATCTTTGCAGCATGGCCAGGCCATTAAGGATACAATTTTCAGGAGTAATTTATTACATTATCTCCAGAAGAAATACTATAAAAATAATCTTTCTTGATATTAAAAAAACTGGGGGAAGATATAAAAGTGATATTTCAAGACCTGAACTTCCCATCTGAAAAATCAAGATAATTTTAAACTTTTCTATGCAACCTTCCTTAACTCTTTCCTGATAATATAGTCTCTATCTTCAGTTAACATTTTATGGATTACTTTAATCATTTGCCGGGCCAGGCAGCGAAGGGCATGATTATGGCTTTTCCCTTCCTCCCGTTTTTTAGATAGTAAGCCCTGCATTGAAAACTAAGACGGATACTACCTCCGGCCATAGTAATTAAAGTTTGTTTACATATTTTATTGGCCTTATACACCGCTTTGGCTTTAGTTACCTTGCCTGAATTATTATCTAGGCAGGCTATTCCACAGTAGATAGCTAACTGTTTTTCAGAAGGGAAGCGATTAATATCTCCGATCTCTCCGATTAACCTGCTGGCCAGCTTGGTAGCAACTCCGGGAATAGTCTTTAAATGGTTAACCTCTTTACTCTTTTCTCCTGTCCCATCTAATTTTTTATCTATATCCTTAATCTCTTTTTGTAGTTCCAAGATACGTTTAGCATAAGACAAGATGATCGTTTTGTATATATCGGTTAGACCAGGCATATACTCTATATTATTTAACCTTTTAAGTAGAAAAGGAGCTCCTATTTTTCCTATTCCCTTTATCTTTAATAAAGATTTAAGGGTAATCCTTTTGTATTTAGAAAAATCAGGATATTTGACTAAAATAGCTATGATCTTTTTATTCTTTACTTTACCCAATTCTAATATTTGGGGACATACTTCCAGTAATTTCTTTCTTAATCTATTAGTAAGCCTTACCTTCTCATTAATCAGAGTCTGCTGGTGGCGGGAGAGGAGTTTGAGGCTTTCGGTTACAAGAGAAGGTTTTTCTATCTTAACAAACACCTTTTCCTTTTCACTATTTATGTAGTCTTTTAATTTCAACATCTTGGAGAGCATCAGAGAATCTCTTTCGTCATCTCTCCATTCACCGGCAAAGGCCTCTCTAAATCTTTTTAATTTTAAATTATCTACATTGTAGAGGGTGAATCCTTGGTCAAGCAGTATCTTATCAAGTGGGTTACTATAGCCGTTCTTCCCCTCCAAGGCGAAGGATATCTTTCCTCCTTCTTTTTTCTCTATCTTTCTAAATAGTTTTATGTTTTCGGTAAATTCATTAAGTTTATGAGTTACCTTCTGGTTGTAAAGAAAATTATCTTCCTCATCTAAGATTATTATGTGGTGAGATTCACTTCCTACATCGATTCCTCCGGATAGTCTTTTCATCTTTCTTCCCTCCTTATGGGTTTATGACCTTGCCCCTATCCGATATCCGGTCTATAATAGCCACTTTTTATAGGCATCTTCTGAATTAGACTAAGGAAAGAGGCAGAGGAACATCCGGCAGTTCAGGTCGAGTCACAAAGACATTGTCTTTTGACAGCCCCTTTAAGCCACATTAGAAAATGTTTTTTTAATTATAGACCCCTTAAGAGTATTTATGATACGAAATGTAAACTCTATAAAAAGATAAGAAAATCAATGAAAAATGAAGGTAAGTATATAGAAGGGGATTATGTTGTTTCACTAAAGAAAGAACAACAATTTTTATTAGAATATAACCATAAAATAAAAAATATAAAGGCATCTGAAAGAAATATTTTTCATCTAAATATTCCTTTCTCAATTAAAACACAAAGTTAGTTATTGTTAGAGGGAGGTTTTTCAAAAGTAGAAGTTATTTTCCATCAGAACGAGGCTGCAATATTTATTGCAAGAGTTTGTAATTTCGGGTGAGAATAATTAATAAAAGTAAGTGATATAGGAAGAAATGCCATTATCATAGGACAACTGACCCTGTCATATATTGGAACAATGGATTGGGTTAGGATTTGGAGTAGCAATTATCTTTTTAGCTGCCTGGCGTGAAGCAATTATGATTATGGCGTCGTAATGAGCAAGTAGTGAGGATCAATTCTACATATTTGACAAAAAATAAATCCTAAAATTTGGAAAAGGAATTATTAATTTTAAAAAATAGAACCGTACAATTTTTGATTTTTAAAGGGAGGCAAAGATTAATGACAAGAAGAAATGAATGGGAGAAGTTCTTTGATGGCCATGCTCCTATATATATGGAAAACTGCTTTACAAAAAATACTGTGAAAGAAGTTAATTTTATTCTTGATGAACTAAACCTTCCACCAGGTTGCAGTATCTTAGATATGGGCTGCGGGACTGGACGTCATGCTGTTGAATTGGCCAGACGTGGGTATCAAGTTACAGGTGTAGATATATCTTCGGGAATGCTGGCTGAAGCAAAGAAGACAGCCCAAGAAGCAAAGGTTAAGATAGACTGGATACATTCTGATGCAACCCAATTTATTTCAGATAAATTGTTTGATGCGACCCTCTGTCTATGTGAAGGTGCATTCAGTTTATTGTGTAAGGATGATGACGCTATTGAGCACGACCTGAACATTCTTCGAAATGTCCATGCTGCTCTTAAGCTTGGTGCTTACTTTATTTTAACTGCACTCAATGGATTTGCCAAGATTAGACAGTTCACTCAAAAGGATGTGGAAAAAGATATTTTTGACCCGCTTACAATGACTGAAACTTGTCTGATGGACTGGGATACCCCTGAAGGTAAAAAAAGTGTTCGGACAAAAGAGCGTGGATATGTGCCAACAGAACTGGTTATGCTTTTTCGCCAGGCAGGGTTCGAAGTAGTAAATATTTGGGGAGGAACTGCAGGTAGTTGGAATCGACAAAAAATTAATCTTGATGAGATAGAAATAATGATTGTTGCTAAAAAGTCTACCAACATATCTTTGTAGGTGTAGGTATAAGCTTAAAAAGGTGGGTTAAGAAATAGGCGAATCGTTAAGATAGCTACTTAGGTAAAAAATATGATAAACTAATGGGAAAAGAAAAAAAAGAAGGAGACTGCCAAACGTTATGGAATATATTTTAATTCTATTAGGTGTAATCTGTACTATTATAGGGGTAATTGGTTGTATTTTTCCCGCAATTCCCGGGCCTCCTCTTAGTTATGCTGCCCTTATATTGCTTCAATTTGCTAAAGAGGAACCTGTTTTTAGCAAAAGTTTTTTAGTCAGGTTTGCTGTCTTTACCATTATAGTCTCCCTGATAGATTATTTTCTCCCTCTACTGGGAGCAAAATTATACGGCACTACTAAATACGGAATCTGGGGAGCAATAATAGGGATGATAGCCGGCATCATCTTCTTCCCTCCTTTCGGAATGATTTTAGGTATATTTATTGGTGCAATTGTAGGAGAGCTTATTGCCGGCAAAGAAAATTCAATGGCCCTGAAAGCTGGCATTGTCACTTTTATCGGAAGCATTACAGCAGTCTTTATCAAACTATCTTTGTCTGTAGTAATGGCTTTCTATTTTTTTATCTACCTCTTTAAAGTCTAAAAATTATTTGAATCCTCCCATACAAAATATTAGCTATAAGGGCATCTTAAAGACCAGCAAAGAAATAATAAAATGGTTTAAGCGAAGTAAAGATGTTGAAGGTGATTTTAAAACAACTGCAATGTTAATGGAAAAAGCCGGTACAGGTGGTGCACTGTTTAGAAATCTTTATAGAGATTTCTTAAAAGAAAGTTATCAGATATTAAAAGTAAAAGAGATAAAGGGATCCTATGAGATGTTCGTCGATATTGCCCGGCTGTGGAGAGCAGTTTCAAAATTGTTTATAAAAGCAGGGGACGAGAAAGACATTCAATATATCAATAGGGCTTCTGAAATATTAGTAGAAATAGCGGATAAAGAGAAAAGAGCAATGAGTATTTTGTTAAATACTTGTCAAGTAAAAGCTTTTTAATAAAGCTACTATCTTTTAGGAAACAGTAGCACATCCTGAATTTTTAGGCTTTCATGATAAAAGTAATTAGAGAAATTATTATGTTTTAATAAATACCCACGGGCTTGCCCATGTGTATCTGCTTATTTGTAAAACTGCACTCTATATTTAGGATATATTATATATACCGAATTATTCATCAAATTAACTATTCAGCATATATAATATATCAAAATCCAAAAAAATTCAAAAAAGTCTTGACAAAATAAGCTTTATGGTATATTGTATATGTTGTATTGTAAATAAGGTTTATAATAAAGCATGTAGGATATACTAATGGAAAAGAAATTGGGTATTAATGAAAAAAACCGAAGATTATTAGATTTACTTAATCGCTTCGGGAAGAATCTATTTTCGATTAAAGATGCCTCAAAGATTATGGGATTATCCGTTAAGGATACACGTTTATATTTGGGATACTTTGCCCGTCGAGGATGGCTTGCCAGAGTAAAGCGGGGGTTGTATATTTCAGTACCGCTGGGGACAGTAAGTCCTCAGAAATATAGGGAGAATCCTTGGATTGTAGCCAATAGAATCTTTGCTCCTTGTTATGTTGGTGGTTGGAGCGCAGCTGAACATTGGGAATTTACAGATCAGATTTTTAATAGCATATTTGTTTTTACAGCTCGCATGTTCAGAAAAAAGAATATAACTATTCAGGGGACAGAATTCATTTTAAAATTAGTTCGCACAAAGAAAATTGATCATACCAAAAGTATATGGATTGAAAATGTAAAAGTGCAGGTTTCTGATCCTTCTAAGACGATAGTTGATGTTTTGAACGATCCTGCTGTTGGTGGTGGCATTCGTCATGTATCTGATATTGTGAGGAATTATTTTGGTTCTGAATATCGTAACGATATAGAGTTGTTAAACTATATAAAAGAAAATAAGAACCGCACAGTATATAAACGTCTCGGTTATATTCTTGAAATTTCAAACATTGAAGCGCCAGAAATTATAAAAGAATGCCATAAAAATATTAGCTCCGGCTATTCAGTTCTTGACCCAGCAATAAAGACCAAAGGTTCTTTTAACCGAAGATGGAATTTACGAGTAAACGCTAAGGTGGAAAAATGATTATACACCAAGAAATAAAAAATCTTGTTACGGATTGGGGCTTACGGGAAGACATAATTGAAAAAGATTACGTTATTGGCTGGGTCTTGTGGGGTATTGGATCAGACCCCGAATTGAGTGCTCACTGGGCTTTTAAAGGCGGTACCTCATTAAAAAAATGCTACATTGAAACATGGCGTTTTTCAGAGGATTTAGATTTTACAGTTATGCCAGGTGGACTCTATAAGCCCGAAGATATAGAACCTCTTATCAAGCATGTTCTTGAGCGCGTTTACGATGAGTCTGGTATTGATTTTTCTATTAAACCTCCTATATTTAAACATGCAGATAAATATCTTTACACCGAAGGAAGTATTTATTATCGAGGTCCTCGTAATGCTAGAACTCCGGCTAGAATTAAGTTAGATATTAGTGGTGCGGAGAAAATGGCCCGTCCAACGATAATACGAGATATATCCCATCCATATAGCGATTCTTTGCCTACCCCGGCTCAGGCAAGATGTTATGCTTTTGAAGAGATTTTTGCCGAAAAATTACGCGCTATGGGAGAACGTGGTCGTCCTCGCGATTTATATGATATCGTACTTCTGTTTAGGCATCGAGATATTCAAGACGAACCAAAATTAATAAAATCCGTACTGGAAAAGAAATGTGAACTTAAAGGAGTTTCTATGCCGACATTAGAGTCTATTCGTAATGCGTCAACAAAAGGCGAACTTATAAGTGAATGGGAAAACATGCTCGGCTATCAACTGCAAGCATTGCCACCCTTTGAGCAATTTTGGGACGAGCTTCCGAATATTTTTAATTGGTTAGAAGGAAAATATATATTCAAACACAATTAATCTAATTTATATGATTTTTTGATAAGAAATTTCATGTCTTTCAGAAAATAGGAATATATCCTTGAAATTTTTATACTTTCATGATGGAAAACAATTTGAAGATTATTATTTTTTAATAAATTACTATTATAAGTTAATTTTTAATATTAGATTAATTAAATAGATTAAACGATTTTATATTATTTCCTAATTTTTAGGAGAAATACCATGCCAGATAAACTCTCCGCAAATATGCTATATAATTATGTCAAATGTCCTCACCGTTTAACCCTGGATCTTTTTGGAGATTATTCCAAACGGGATCCCATCAGCGTATTTGTAAAATTATTATGGGAAAAAGGTACTGATTTTGAAAAACAAGTAATAGAAAACCTACAGATACCATTCTTAGATTTACACTCCTACTCAAAAATTGAAAAAGAAAAACGAACCAAAGAAGCTATCTATAATGGCGTAGAATTAATATATAGTGGTCGGATAGGTGCAGGAAACCTAATAGGCGAACCCGATCTTTTAAGAAGAGATGGTAATGGATACATCAGCGGTGATATAAAAAGCGGATCTGGTTTAGAGGGAGAAAGTGATTTATCCGAAGGTAAGCCAAAACCCCACTATGCAGTCCAGCTTGCTCTCTATACCGACATCCTGGAAAGGCTCGATGTATCGGCAGGTAGAAACCCCTTTATTTGGGATATTCATGGACGGGAAATTGAGTATGATTTAAATTCACCCCAAAACACACGAAAACCAGAATCTTGGTGGACTAAATATACAAACTGCCTGGAAGCAGTTAGTAAAATAGCCAATCATGATCTAAAAACATTGCCTGCTTATTCAGGGAACTGCAAATTATGCCACTGGAGAACCTATTGTCTCAAATGTTTAAGAAAAGCTAATGATTTAACCTTGATACCGGAATTGGGGAGGAGAACAAGAGATGTTATGAGTAGCTATTTAGGTTCAGTTGCTGAATTAGCTCAAGCTAATCTGAACCAATTTCAAAAAGGGAAAAGGACTATTTTCCCAAGAGTGGGTAGAGATACCCTGCAAAAATTTCAAGAAAGAGCAATACTTTTATCAAAAAGAGGTTCTAAACCCTATTTGAAAGATCAAATCACTTTGCCAGAAGCCCCCACTGAATTATTTTTCGATATTGAAACAGACCCGATGAGAGATATCTGTTATCTGCATGGATTCTTAGAACGCCGCAATCGAGACACTAACACCGAGCGATATGTTGCTTTCTTCTCCGACCAACCAAATGAGCAGGAAGAAAAACTTGCCTTTCGCCAAGCTTGGGAATTTATTCAAAAATCAATGCCCTGTGTAATTTACTATTATTCGTCTTATGAAAAAACACAATGGAAAAAATTACAAGGAAAATATCCGGATGTAATGTCCGAAGACGATATAGTAAAAATGTTTAATCCCGAGTATGCAGTAGATCTCTACCATGATGTAGTTAAGAAAAAGACAGAATGGCCGACCAATGATTACTCAATAAAAACCTTAGCTTCCTATCTGGGATTTCGCTGGCGTGATGAAAGTCCGTCTGGCGCTGAATCTATTGAATGGTATCATCGATGGGTAGAAACCGGTGATGTAAACATAAAAACAAGGATTCTCAAGTACAATGAAGATGACTGTATCGCCACACGTGTCTTATTGGATGGCATTTGTTGTTAGTGTAAACTTTAGTGGGGTAGTTAGAGGAAGATTAGAGAAAAAAAGAATAGTCATAATAGTAACTTTCTTTCTTGATGAATACTATGAGCAATAGAGGAAAGATTGCCAAAGAGAAATAAAAAGGTGTAGACTATATAATCAATTTTTTGACAATTTGCCTTAATTATGGTATTTTGAAAAAAATAAATATTGAACTCTTATCAAGAGTTGGTGGAGGGACGGACCCTGTGAAGCCCGGCAACCTGTAATGTCATAACCAAAGACATTACGTTGGTGCCAATTTCCGCGGAATGAGAATTCATTTCCGAGAGATAAGATATGAAAATTACCTCTTCGGTTTTGAAGAGGTTTTTTTATTTTTGGATTAAAAAACAAAAAAATAAAGGAGGAATTTAATATGAATAACAAATACTTATTCACTTCAGAATCAGTTACCGAGGGACATCCGGATAAGATTGCCGATCAGATAACCGACGCAATTTTAGATTCAGTTTTAGAGAAAGACCCAAGCGGAAGAGTAGGAATAGAAGCCCTGGTGAGTGCTGAAAATATCACTGTTGCCGGGCAGATAAAATCATCCTATTATCCCGATATCCCCAAAATAGTGCGCCAGACCATTAAAGATATAGGATATACCGAAAGCTGTTACGGCCTTAATCCCAACTGCACAATTTCGGTCTTTATTAACGGACAGGCCAAAGACATATCAATGGGAGTGGATAAATCTTTAGAGGCGAGAGCAGGAGAAGAAGATGTTTCTCTTACCGGGGCAGGCGACCAGGGGATGATGTTCGGCTATGCTTGCAATGAGACACCAGAGCTGATGCCCCTCCCGATAATGCTGGCTCATAAATTAGCTTATCGGCTGACCCGGTTAAGAAAGAAAAGATACTTCCCTACCTTCGGCCTGATGGAAAATCTCAGGTTACAGTTGAATACGAAAACGGAATTCCTAAAAAAGTTACTGCAGTAATAATCGCCGCCCAGCACAGCCCGGATGTTCTTAATAATACTTTACAAAAAGATATCAGAGAGAAAGTAATTAACTATGTGATACCTGATAAATATCTTGATGATGATACCAAATATTTTATCAATACCACCGGAAGGTTTGTGGAAGGCGGCCCCCAGGCAGATGCAGGGCTTAATGGAAGAAAATAGACAATTTCAGAACTTAAAGGTGTGAAAAAATCAGTTCAAAAGGGCAATTTTTGAGAGATAAAGTATAGCTCAATTAAAAATTTGCTCATATAAGCGTTATTTCGTAATCTGTCTTCCTCAAAATCACTGCATTATTAGGATTTCTTAATTAAAATTATATTTTCTATTTTACTTATCTATTTTAATTTTTTTCATTTCTATTAAAAAAAATAATAATTAGATTGTTTTATGTTAAAAAGAAAATTTTTAAAATATTTTTCAAAAAAGCTTGATTTTTTAAAAAATATATTATATTATTATACAAAAATATTAATAATTACTAAAATATTTTAATAAAATAATTAAAAGAGGTTTATAATGGACTCATCAAGTAAGAAAATCCACCCTGATTTGAAAAAATTTATTCCGGTTGCAAAAACTATAGCTCAAATGTTTGGTAAAAATTGTGAAGTAGTATTACATGATTTTAACAGGCCTCAACATTCTATCGTAGATATACAAAATGGACATGTTACGGGAAGAAAAATTGGCGATCCCATTACTGATTTTGCTTTATCAGTTTGGCGCAAAGGTGGTTATGGAAAAAGAAAGGAAGACAAAATAGTAAATTATAAAACTAAAACCAAGGATGGAAAAATATTAAGGTCTTCCAGTGTCTTTATTAGAGATGATCAAAAAAAGATTATTGGTTGTTTGTGTATTAATTATGATCTTACTGAGCATTTAATGTTTAATAAAATTGTGGAAGAACTTTGTACTACTATTGATTTAGATAAGGGAAAATCAAAAGAAGAAACAGAAACTTTTACTGGTGATGTAGATGAAGTTCTGGAAAATATTATTGAAGAAGCTATTGAAAAAGTAGGTAAGCCAGTATCTATGATGCAAAAAGGCGATAAATTAATGGTAGCAAAGATAGTTGATGAGAAGGGAGGTTTTTTAATTAAAGGAGCAATTAATCAACTTGCTGCTGAAATTAATGTCTCCCGTTATACTATCTATAATTATATGGAGGAATTAAAATCTAAAAAGAAGAGAGAAAAAATTTAAGCAGTATTTGTATTTTTGTATTTATTCAGATCTTTAGATTAAGGAATCTATTGGTATAAAAAGAAAGGAAGGAAAGACTTATGGAAAAGAAAATTATTATTAATAGTAAAAAAATTCCCCCTGCAATCGGCCCTTATTCTCCAGCAGTAAAAGTAGGGAAAATGCTGTTTATATCTGGGCAACTTCCTATAGATCCCGAAAAAGGGGACATAGTAAGGGGAGGTATACAAGAACAAACTAAACAAGTATTAGAAAATTTAATTGCACTTTTAGATATGTACTCCGTTACTTTAAAAAATATAGTAAAAACAACGGTATTTTTAAAAGACATGAATGATTTTTCTAAGTTTAATCAGATTTATGCGGAATATTTTAAGGAAGAATTTCCGGCAAGAAGTTGTATAGAAGTAGCTTGTCTACCAAAGGATGCAGCTGTGGAGATTGAAGCAATAGCATATTTCCCTGACTAAAATAAAAAAGAGAAATAGAAAATAAACTTTAATATAGTGGAACTCCCCGGCTGTAAGGGTGGGGATGAAAGCAATTTTCCGGCAAGCCGGGACACACGATAGTCTGTATAGATACGCACCACGTCTGTAAGGGCTGGGTTTTGATAAAATAGAATTGAATAAAAAGTAGGAGGTTAAAAAATGATAGAAAAAGAAAGGGTTTTGGCAGAACCCTTTAGAATTAAAGTTATTGAACCTATTAAATTAATTAGCCGGGAGGAGAGAGAAAAAAAGATTAAAGAGGCTTATTATAATGTTTTCAATCTTAGAGCAGAAAATATCTATATTGATCTTTTAACCGATAGTGGAACTTCAGCAATGAGTAATAAACAGTGGAGTGTAATGATGATGGGAGATGAATCATATGCTGGCGCTAGAAGTTTCTTTCGCTTTAAAGAAGCTGTTCAGAAAATCCTAGGCTTTAAGTATGTTATCCCTACTCATCAGGGAAGACCAGCAGAGAGTTTTCTTTTTAAAGTTCTAATCAAGAAAGGGGATATTGTACCATTTAACATGCCTTTTGATTCCACCGGTGCTCAGGTAAAAGATAAAGGGGGAACTGCAATCGAATGTGTGGCTGATATTGCTTATGATTCAAAAGCGGTTGTACCCTTTAAAGGTAATATTGACTTGAATAAATTAAAATCTGTAATAGATAAAGAAGGACGGGAAAAAATACCTTTTATTATGATAACTATTACCAATAATACTGGTGGAGGACAGCCAGTTTCTATGGCTAATTTAAAGGCAGTAAAAAAATTAGCTGATAAAAATCATATCCCTGTTTTTATTGATGCGGCGCGTTGCGCTGAGAATGCATACTTTATTCAACAACACGAAGAAGGTTATCAAAATAAGACTATTGCTGAGATTGTAAAAGAGCAATTTACTTATGCTGATGGTTGTACAATGAGCGCTAAAAAAGATCCCCTTGTGAATATAGGTGGATTTATTGGCTTGAATGATGAAGAGCTATATAGAAAAATATTACCACATATAGTCTTAAATGAGGGATTTGTTACTTATGGTGGTCTAGCTGGTAGAGATTTAGAAGCTTTAGCACAAGGTTTATATGAAATGGTTGATGATGATTATATGGCTTACCGAGTAAGACAAGTGCAATACTTAGGAAAACAATTAGATGATATAGGGGTAGATGTTGTAAAACCTGTAGGAGGTAGTGGAGTTTATGTGGATGCTCACGCATTTTTACCTCATTTACCTTTAAGTCAATTTCCAGCAGATGCTTTAGGAGTTGCTATTTATGTAGAAGCAGGAGTTAGAGGGATAGGTTTGGGCACACTTGCCTTTGCCAAGGCAGGCAAAAAACCAGGAGAGGTTATTTACCCTAAAATGGAGTTATTCCGTTTAGCAGTTCCCAGAAGGGTCTATACGGATCGTCACATGGATGTAGTAGCAGAGGGATTTAGACAACTTACTAAAAAGCGAGATAAAATAAAAGGCCTTAAACTTACTTATGAACCACCTGTTTTAAGGCATTTTCTTTCTCGTTTCAAACTTATATAAATATAAATGAAAACAATTGTAATTTAAGAGTTTTGTCATTTGAAGGTCGTAAGTATCATTTTTGATACTTACTTGATAAATTTAATAAACATATTATTTTTTGAGAGGAGTATGAAATGAGAAGAATAATGACACCTTATAGAATCAAAGTTGTTGAGCCGATAAAATGGAATACTAAAGAAGAAAGAGAAAGGATTATCAAAGAAGCAGATTATTGTACTGGATTTTTAAAAGCTGAAGATATTCCTATTAATTTTGAAACAGATAGTGGAACCTCGGCTATGAGTCAGGATCAATGGGCCGGAATGATGAAAGGAGATGAATCGTATTTTTGTTGTAAGAATTGGTATCACCTAGAAGAAGCAGTTAAAAAATTTACAGGTTTTAAATATGTATTAGCAACTCATCAGGGGAGAGCTGCCGAAAATATCATTTGTACTTGTCTTTTCGAAAAGCCTGGAGGAATTGTCCCTGCAAATGCTCATTATGGTACTACTGAAGTACATACAAGACGCTTAGGATTAAATCCCATTAATCTATATCCTGAGGAAGCATTGGATACTCAAGCCCTCGGGGATTTTAAAGGAAATATAGATCTGAATAAATTTGAAGACCTTATTAAAAAGAAGGGGGCTAAAAATATACCATTTCTCAACATCGTGCTTACTAACAACTTTACTGCTGGGCAACCAGTCTCTATGGCTAACGTTAAAGAGGCTAGCAAAATTGCTCATAAAAATGGGATAAAGGTGATAATTGATTCTGCTCGTATTGCGGAAAATGCCTTTTTTATTAAAGAAAGAGAGCCTGGTTATAAGAATAAATCGATACGAGAAATATGTCGTGAGATATACTCATATGCTGATATTATGCATATGAGTTCAAAGAAAGGTGCTTTGGTTAATATGGGTGGTCTTATTGCCACTAACGATAAAGACTTTTATGAAAAGATGTCTGCTATGTTGATTCAATTTGAAGGGTATATAACATATGGAGGTCTTTCAGGTAGAGATTTGGAAGCTTTAGCTATAGGGTTAAATGAAGGTTTGGAATATGATTATTTAGCATCAAGAATAGGACAAGTAAAGCTTTTAGGTGACCTATTGCGTAAAAAAGGAGTTCCAATTTATGAACCATCAGGAGGACATGCAATATATGTAGATGCCAGAAAAACTTATCCTCATATACCAAAAGAAGAATTTGTTGCGCAAGTTTTAGCAGTGCAAACCTATATTGAATCTGGTGTTATGGGCATTGAAAGTCCGTCAAGTTTAGGATGGAGTAGAACAGATCCTGAAACTGGAAAACTTATGTCTCCTCCTTTTGAGTTAGTACGATATGCGATTCCTCGTAGGGTCTATACTGATAGTCAAATTGAATATGCTGCTGAGGGGATTAAAACTGCAATGGATTTAGGAAAAAAATTGAAAGGTTTTAGAATTAAATGGGTTCCTAAGAATGAATTCCTAAGAATTTTTCAATATCGTTTAGAGAAACTTAGCTAATAATTACGGTTAAATATTATAAACAATATTACTACAGAAATTGCGGAGAAAGTAAAAATATTTTTGATGTGAGGTGAGTTAGTTGATGAATATTTAAAAATAAGTATTAGTAATTAAAAATAAAAACTACGTTTATTAAAAGGAGGTAATTGTAAAATGAAAAGGATAAGGGTTAAAAGTTTAAGTTATATTATATTATTGATAATTGTAATCGTATTTGCTTTAACTTTGCAAGGCAATGCAGCAAACAAGACTTACCAGTGGAGGATTGGTACTTTGGTACCAAAAATTGTACCTCTTGGTGCAGGAATGTATGAATTTGCTCAATTAGTAGAAGAAAGAACTAATGGACAAATTAAAATGGATTGTTTTCCTGTCCAACAATTAGGCAACTGGATGGATGAGTTTGACAATATAAGTAGAGGTTCTCAAGAAATGGGTTTTCTCCCACCTAGTCCTCGTTACTCTCAACTCTCAGGAATTTACCTGGATTTTATTGTTACTGATTGGGATCATTTTTATAAATTCTTTGGTAAGGATGGTTTTTTATACAAGTATATAGAAAAAGGCTGCGATCAACTAGGAGTTAAGCTTTTAAGTTTTATGAATATTGGCTTTGAGGGTTATTCAGGTACGAAAGGTCCAGTCGTTTACCCAGAAGATATAACAAAATTAAAGATAAAAACCAGGGTTGGTTATCCTACTAGTAAAATTTATTACGAAGAATTAGGCCCTGTAGTTTCTATAGATATGAATGAAGTATTTACTGCTCTTCAACTCGGTACTGTCGATTGCCAGGCTAACCAATCAGTAGAAACAGTGTATACTCAGTTTCGGGATGTAACCAAATATTTTACTGATATAAATTCGATGCCCGCTTTTTGTTGTATCTTTATTAATAAAAAATTATTTGATAGCCTTCCCTCTGAATTTCAGAAAATTATTCAAGAAACTGCTGATGAGGTAGCTATGAAAGTAAATAATAGATCTCAGGCAAATGAAGAAGAATATTATAAAAAATTTGAAGAAGAAGGAGTTGTGGTAACCAGGCTTACACCTGGACAGAGAGAAGCCTGGATAAATTTGGCAAAAAAACCTGGAGGCTTATGGGATAGTTCAAGAGAATCATTTGGTACTGAGTTTATAGATTTTTTATTAGAAAATTTATAGACCAATGAATAAATTAAAATCCATCAGGGGAAAGATACATGAAAAAAAATAATACTTTTTCTAGTCTATATAGAATATTCTGGAAGTTGATAGATGTTATTGAAGATTGGGGATCAATTATTTCGTTTATTATTATGATTGGATTAGTAAATTTGGCAATATTATTACGAATAACTATAAATTTTGAGAGTTCTTCATGGGAAGAAATAGCTAGATTCAGTTCTATTTGGCTGTATATGCTGGCTATAGCAATAGCTGCGAAAGAAGATTCCCATCTTCGTGCTGGCTTCATAGACAATTTAATAAAATCATCTAAAATAAAAATAATCTTAGAAATATTGTTTAAGTTAATCGGTTTAATTTGTATTGCAATATTTGCCTATTGGTCGATTATTCAATTTAGATGGGTTATCAGCACCAAACAAATTTCATTAGTTTCAAGGATAGATATGTGGACAGTATATCTTTCTTTTGTGTTGGGTAGTATTTTAGCGGCAATCCACAATTTAACTCATTTAATAAATACTATAAATAAATTTAAGAATCTAAAGGGGGTTAATGTAAATGAGTAGTTTACTAATAATTTTTCTTTTTATTATTTTGCTTATCATTTTAATCGTAAGTGGGTTGCCGCTTTTTGCTTGTTTTGCTATTGTATGTCTTGGAATGATGAAGGTATTTAAACTTGGCACTAATTTTGCGATTCCAGCTGTTTTTACAAATTTAAATTCATTTACTTTAATGGCAATACCGTTTTTTGTCTTTTCAGGTGGTTTAATGGCAAAAAGTAAAATGTCAAGTAAAATTGTAGATTTTATGAATAGTATTGTAGGGCAAATTAAGGGTGGTTTAGGTTTTGTGGTAATTGTTTCTTGCGGATTTTATGGGGCAATTACTGGTTCATCTGGAGCAGCTATAACTGCTATTGGAGCAGCTATATTACCTGAATTGGATAGATATGGATATGATAGAAAATATTCTACTGCTCTACTTGCTTGTTCCGGATTACTTGGACAATTAATACCTCCTAGTATACCTCTAATTCTTTTTGGAATGATAACTGGTACCTCAGTAGCTGCATGTTGGTTAAGCACGGTTATTCCCGGATTGCTACTTATAATTATTTATGGGATTATTAATTATTTCTTTTGCAGGGAAAATACTAATATAAAAGAAATTAGAAAAATATCTTTTAATAATATTATAGATTCTGCACGTAGTGGATTTTTTTCACTTTTGATGCCAGTGATAGTTTTAGGAGGTATTTATGGTGGATTATTTACTCCTACTGAGGGAGCTGCTGTAGGGATAATTTATGCTTTATTGGTCGGTTTTATTATCTATAGAAATTTATCTATAAAGGATTTTTTATCAGTTACCAAAGAAAGTGTCAGCATGCTGGGTTCTATATATTTTATTATAATGTTTATTCTTATATTAAGTAGAATTTTTACTTTAGAGCAATTGCCAATGATTTTAGCAGATAGTATGATGAAAGTATCTTCTAATCGAATAGTTATTTTATTGCTAATAAATACAATGTTGCTTATTATTGGAATGCTTATGGACGATATTAGTTCTATGCTAATTTGTGCTCCGTTACTTTATCCTCTTTTTATTAAATTGGGAGTAAGTCCTCTTCAAATGGCTGCCATTTTAGCAGTAAATCAAGGTACAGGAATGTTAACTCCACCGGTAGCGACTAATTTGTTTATAGCTTCTAGAGTAGGTAAGATACCGGTTCCGGAATTTTTAAGATATACTATACCCTATTTAATATTTGGAAATATTCCAGTACTTCTTATGGTTACTTTTATTCCTCAATTATCAGTATGGCTACCTCAATTAATTTTTGGGAAATAATAAAGATAAAATTATTTCTAAGATGTGCTAATTTTTAGTATTATTTACATTTGGCTTAAAATAAAATTAGTCATGCATATCATCTTTCCTATAAAATATTATAAATTTTAAGAGAAGGAGGTAAAATCTGTGGTAGAAAAAGGTACCTATAAGCTA
>DMCY01000002.1 GCA_003451675.1 Candidatus Atribacteria bacterium | reverse complement strand
GGTTTAGTTCTTACAAATTTTTCTTTTGCCATTTGATTTTTCCTCCTTAAATATAAAAAAAATAATATTTCTCTGTTTATTTGATTTAACTGGAGCCCACGACCAGAATTGAACTGGTGACCTCATCCTTACCAAGGATGCGCTCTTCCGACTGAGCTACGCGGGCATAATGCCTAAAGTGGTGGGGAGGGAAGGATTCGAACCTTCGAAGGCGTTCAGCCAGCGGATCTACAGTCCGCTCCATTTAACCACTTTGGTACCTCCCCATTATTTTCGTATCTCGTCGTTCGTATCTCGTTTACATTATCGGTTAGTTAGTTAGCTGGTTAGCTGGTTTAATACTAATTTTATGTAATATATGCTATTTAATACTTTTTCTTCCGATTCTTTTTTTACTCACAAGATGCAAATTTACTTTGGTTTCTGGTTTCTTCCTTATATTTTCTTAACTATCTAACCAGGTAACTAAATAACCAACTAACTAATTCTTAGCGAGATACGATTCACGATTCACTAGATACGATTTTATTATCCTTTATCTTGGAGCCGATGATCCGGTTCGAACGGATGACCTGCTGATTACAAATCAGCTGCTCTGCCAACTGAGCTACATCGGCAATTTTACACATTATAATTTTTTTTTATAATTAAGTCAATCCTTTTAAAAATTATTTCGTAATTAATTCTAACTTCCTTTTTATCCTTTGTAGAGCATTATCTATAGACTTTACATGCCTTCCTAAATCAGCTGCAATTTCTTGATAGGATTTAGCATCTAAATAAGATTCCAAAACATCTCTTTCTAAGTCTGATAGTATTCTTTTGATTCTCACTTTAAGATTATTTAATTTCTCACCGTTTAAAAATAAGTCCTGGGGATCATTAATGCTCATATTATCTACGATATCCAATAAGGTTCTGTCAGAATCCTCATTATAAATTGGTCTATTAAGAGATATGTATGAATTTAAAGGTATATGTTTTTGTCGAGTAGCACTTTTTATAGCTGTAATAATCTGCCGAGTAATACATAATTCGGCGAATGCTTTAAAAGAGGAAAGTTTTTTAAATTGATAATTTCTTACTGCTTTATAAAGTCCAATCATTCCTTCCTGAATGATATCTTCCGTATCAGCACCGATCAAGAAATACGAGCGGGCCTTTATTTTTACTAATTTTTTATATCTATTAATTAAACATTCTTCTGCTAACAAATTTCCTTGGCAAGCTAAGTAAATAAGCTCTTCATCATCACAATTCCGGCAATTAATAAAACCTTTTTCCCTTTCTTTTGGCCTCATTAATTAATCCTCCTTGGAAATTCGTATATCGTATATCGTATTTCGTATAGAATTAGTTAGTTGGTTAGTTAAATTAGTCGTTAGCGAACAGTTATTAGTAAGACACGCGTCTCACTTTTAATTTCTTAACCAGCTAGCAGTTATGTGACTAATTAAATTCGCTATTCCTCTTTACTGTATCATCATATTCTTATTCTGTCTTTTTCTGTCTTTTGGTTTCATATTTCTTTACTATATACTATGTACTCTATACTATGCTATTTCACCCTCTTCCACCTTACTCCCTCAGGTGTATCTTCTAAGATTACTCCTTTTGCCTTTAATTCATCTCTAATTTGATCCGATTCAACCCAATTCCTCTTTTTTCTCGCCTCTTCTCTCTCTTTAATTAACTTCTTGATTTCTTGCTCGAAACTTTCTTCTTGACCAAAATCTTTCAAAATCCCCAATATTTCACCGGCTAATTCCTGATAATATTTAAGAATTTTTTCTAACACTTCTTTATTTTTTGTACCCGGAGAGTTCAGGTAAATATTTACCTCTCTGGCAAAACCAAATAACCGGCTTAAAGCAACAGGAGTATTAAAATCATCATCCATAGCTTCTATAAATTTTTGTTTATTTTCTCTTCTTTTTTCTAAGATCAGCTCATCATCTTTATCTTTTGATTTTCTAAATTTACCCTGTTTTAATAAATGTTTTACATTAAAAATTGTATTATTTAATCTCTGCAAACTGCTCTCTGCTTGCTGAAGCTGCTCTTCGCTAAAATTAAGGGGGCTCCTATAATGAGCCGAAAGAATGAAATACCGAATTATTTCTCCTTTGTATTTCTGGCTAATATCTCTTACTTTCATTATATTTCCTAAAGATTTAGACATTTTCTGATTATTTAAACAAAGGTAACCATTATGCATCCAGTACCTTACAAATTGTTGATTAGTATAAGCTTCGCTTTGGGCAATTTCATTTTCATGATGAGGAAAAACCAGGTCTGACCCTCCAGCATGTATATCAAAAGTTTTTCCTAAATATTTCATCGACATAGCTGAACATTCAATATGCCATCCGGGTCTCCCCTTCCCCCAGGGGCTCTCCCAGGAGGGTTCTCCTTCCTTCGCCCCTTTCCATAAGGCAAAATCTATAGATTCCTTTTTTCTTTCATCTACTTCTACTCGTGCTCCCGCTTTTAATTCTTCGATATTTTGACCAGAAAGTTTTCCATACCCTTTAAATTTAGATACATCGAAAAACACATCACCGTTTTCTTCTAATCCTTCTATTTCGTAAGCATATCCTTTTTCTTCCAACCCTTTTACCAGCTCTATTATCTCCTTGATATGTTCTGTTGCTCGAGGATGAATATCTGCTCTTTCTATATTAAGTGAATCAGCATCAATAAAATACTCTCGAATAAATTTTTCTGCTAATTCGGATACTGTAATCTTTAATTCTTTTGCTTTATTTATCATTTTATCATCTATATCAGTTAAATTTTGTATGTATTTTACCCTATAACCCTTAAATTTTAAAAACCTTCTAACTACTTCAAAGATTATAAAAGGTCGAGCATTCCCTATATGAATGTAATTGTAAACTGTAGGTCCACAAACATACATGCCAACTTCGCCTTTTTTAAGAGGAACAAACTCCTCTTTTTTTCGAGTTAAGGTATTGTATATCTTTAAAGACATTTCTTTTGTTCCCTTTCAACTCATAATTATTCTGGTTAGTTGGTTAGCTAGTTAATTGGTTAATTAGTTTAATACTAATTTATCAACTAAGTAACCAGGTAACCGATTTGCCGATTAATTCAGTTATTCTTATCGTACAAGTCGTTAGTATTAAGAAAAAGATTAAAAACCGGTTTTTCGCTATTCGCTTTTTATTTTTCGTTTTTAGATTGCAAAAGTCGCAATATGCAAGATGCAAGTTAATTTGGTTAGCCAATTACCCGATTTTCCAGTCAATTTAGTTAACTAGTTGTATGTTTTGATTTTGCTTCCTTAACTAAC
Source organism: Candidatus Atribacteria bacterium (assembly GCA_003451675.1). The sequence continues at coordinate 12,547 of DMCY01000002.1, read as the reverse complement.
TAACCAAGTAACTAGCTAACTAGCTAACTAATTCTATACGCTATCCTTCATTTTCTCGAAGACAATTTAACTACATTTTTAAATTCATTAGATTTTCTATCCATTACACTTTTTACCCTACCAAAGATCATCCTACCGGCGGGAGTTTGCAAAATACTGGTAACTAAAATATTCACTTTTTTTCCAATATATTTGTGTCCATCTTCCACTACTATCATGGTACCGTCATCAAGATAAGCAATCCCCTGCTCTGGTTCTTTGCCTTCCTTTATTATTTGGGTATTCATTTCCTCGCCAGGTAAGATAACCGCCTTTAGAGCATTAGATAAATCATTGATGTTTAAAACAGGAATGCCCTCAAGCTGAGCAACTTTATTCAAATTATAATCGTTGGTTATTACCTTGGCTTTAATCTCTTTGGCAAGTCTAATTATCTTGGCATCAACCTCTTTGGGTTCATTGTAGTCTTTGCCAACAATTTTTACTTTATTCTTTCTGATTTTAGTTATTTTATTAAGTATATCTAAGCCTCGGCGTCCCCGGTTCCTTTTTAAAGAATCTGAAGAGTCGGCAATATGTTGGAGCTCAGACAAAACAAAACGAGGAATTATAAGCTCACCCTCTAAAAATTCTGTTTGGCAAATGTCTAAAATACGACCATCAATAATTACACTCGTGTCTAAAATTTTGGGATGGACATAATATCGATCATTTTCTTTTTTTCTTACTCTATTAAATTTTCTAATATTTCCAAAAAAATTAATTATCTCATCATTTTTATTAATTCCCATGTTTATTCCTAAAATACCCAATATAACACTTAATATAATGGGAAGATAGTAACCAATTATGGGAATGAATGAGAGTGAATAGGCTAATAAATTTGCAATTATAAGACCAATAATTAATCCAATAAGGGCGGTAGCAAATTTTTTAGTAGGTATTTTTTGTAAACGGCAAACGATATCTGAAAACAAACACTGGATTTTGCTATTAAACAGAAGGGAAAGTAAGAAACCAAACATTCCTCCTCCAGTTGTAGCTAAAATATTATATAAAATATTATAATAAATATATAAGTCAGGATTAAAATAGTATTTATTATATACCTCGTAGCCTATCCCAGCACCAGCAACAATAAAAATGGTTCTTAAAACTTTCTTTGCTGGCATAGTTATTTCCTCCTTCTATGCGCTTTTTTTTTATAAAAAGTATAGAACTATCACCTCCCCTTTTCTATATTTCACAAATTGTATTTTACATGTAATATCTTTTAATATCTTTAATTTTTTTAATTCGATGTTTATAACTCTAATAAACTTATTTACCCAAATACTAAATCTTCAAACTCTTAAGTTATTCCTCTGATTCTCTAAAAAGCAAATAAATTATAGCATGCTCCTTTATTTCTGTCAAAATAAAGAACCCTTTAAATTTAATTTTTTATTTTCTGGCTATTATATATATTTATGTATATAGCGAATATCGAATAGTATTTGTAATAAAACGAAAAACGCAAAACTATATCCGTATCTCGTATTTCGTGAATCGTATTTCGTGAGGATGGTTACCCGGTTAGATAGTTTACCAGTTACCCGGTTGAAGAATTAAAGCCAGGATGGTTAACCGTATCAAATAACTTTTATCTTGTAACTGATAACCTATATTCGAAATCAACGTTTAGAATTAAATGGTCAACTGGTAAACCGGGTAACTAAATTAACTGGCCAACTAATCCTAATCGGTCAATTGGTGAATCGGTGAATCGGTGAATTAAATAATCTTACACCTTGCATCTTGCAACTATTAACTAAAAACTGAAAACCTGTATTTAAAACTAACAACTTAACGACTAAATAAATATTCCTTGACAAAGAGCTTAACCTGTAAGTATAATTAAATAAAGTTAAAATTGAAAACTTTAGTAATTTCATTAAAACTATCTCGGTATTTCTCTAAATGGCAAAATGCTTTCACGGGGGTACTAATTATGAATAAAGAAAACGGAAATGTTACTTTTCAAAAAAGTGTTGACCAATTTTTAATCCAACATCGAAGTATCCTTGACCTTATGACTAAATATCAAGAATCTAATGCCCGAGTAAACCGAGCAATTGCTAAAGCGGTTACGCAATGCGGTTGTATAAAAATTAAAGCAAAGAAACAAACCATTCCTTCTAATACAAAATTAACGGAAATCTATAAATTTATGGATACCCATATAGAAGGCTCATTATGTGATAGTTGTAAAGAAATTATCGAAACAGAATTAGGTTCCAGTCTTTTTTACGCCACTGCAATATGTAACATATTAAATTTAGATTTTAATGAAATAATTAAAAAGGAAGAAGAAAGAATCTCTACTTTAGGTATTTATAATCTTGCATAATTTGGTTAGATAGTTACTTGGTTAGCTAGTTAGCTGGTTTATTAATCTGCTGGCCTACCAATCACTTTGTCTATCGGTTAAGCAAGTTGTTAGTTGAGATTGCTTCGTCGTTACACTCCTCGCAATGACATTTTATTTCTAATAGATTCCGGCTTTCTGCTTTTGCAGAGCCTACCCTTTTTACTCTGAATTTTGACTGCTGAATTCTATCTCTTTCCTTCTTCACTATATACTATATGCTCGATACTCAATACTATCTTATCTTTTAATTTCCTTATTCTATTTTCTTAACCAGGTAACTAGCTAACCAGCTAACTAAGAGTAAGATTTATAGCTTCTTGAACAGTCTTTACTCCTATAATCTCTAAACCTTTTTTTAATGAAAAATTGCTTAAACTCTTTAAATTGCTTTTCGGAATAATACATCTTTTAAAGCCCATTTTAAGTACTTCCTGTATCCGTTTTTCTACTTGATTTACCATCCTAACTTCTCCAGCCAGCCCTACTTCTCCAAATATAACTGTAGCAGGATCAATTGGCACATCCTTAAAGCTTGAAGCTATGGCCATAATAATAGCTAAATCTAAGGCAGGTTCTAATACCTTTATCCCACCAGCAATATTTACATGAACATCTTGAGAGTGTAAGGAATATCCCACTCTTTTTTCGAGAACCGCCAGGATAAGTAAAACCCGATTATAGTCTACACCAGTAGTCATTCTTCGAGGTATACCCAGGTTGCTATAACTCACCAGGGCTTGCATCTCTACTAATAATGGCCTACTGCCTTCAAAGGTAGCTGCCACCACTGAACCAGAAACATGAGAAGGTTTTTCCGAAAGAAGTAATTCAGAAGGGTTTAATACCTCTACTAAGCCTTTTTCTCCCATTTTAAATATTCCCAATTCATTAGTAGAACCAAATCTATTCTTTGTAGAGCGAAGTATCCGGTAAATATTATATTGTTCACCCTCCAGATAGAGAACAGTGTCTACAATATGTTCAAGAACTTTAGGCCCTGCTAGTATCCCTCCTTTAGTTACATGTCCGATAATAAAGATAGAAATTTCTTTACTCTTAGCTAAACGCATTAATTGGGCAGTGCATTCTCTTACCTGACTAATACTTCCCGGTGAGGAACTAATCTCGTAATCATTAATAGTTTGAATGGAATCTACAATAACCACTTTTGGTTTAATTTCAGTGATATGTTTCTTTATAACTTCTATATCGGTTTCAGAAACTAAAAAAAGCTTTTCTGCAAAAACACCTAATCGGCTGGCTCTTAATTTAATCTGATAAAGCGATTCTTCTGCAGAAATATATAATATTATCCCATAGTTGCTACTTAAAGAATTGGCTATTTGCAAAAGAAGGGTAGATTTTCCAATGCCCGGTTCTCCCCCAACCAAAATCAGGGAACCAGGAACAATTCCCCCACCCAATACTCTATCAAACTCCAAAATTTCTGTTTTATATCTCGCTTTACTTTCCTCTATCTCTATTTTGCTAATGGGTAAGGGGATAGAATGTCCTTCAGGATGAAGAGAATATTTTTTCTCTTCTTTAAATACTTCCTCGATTAAAGTATTCCATCCACCACAATCGGGGCAACGCCCTAACCATCGGGAAGATTCATAGCCACATTGCTGGCACCGAAAAATAGCCTTTCCTTCTTTACCCATTTTAACCCCTCTATCTTAATCCGGTTATTTTTTCTTTTTAGAAAATATTATTTTCCCGCCCTTTGTCTTAATTAATATACAATCCCCTTCTTTAAACTCACCAGCCAATAACTTTTCAGAAATAGGATTTTCTATCAACCTTTCAATGGTCCGCCTTAAAGGACGAGCTCCAAAATTAGAATCATAACCCTCTTTAGTCAATAATTCTTTAACTTCTTCTGTTGTTTCCATGTCAATCTTTTGCTCCTCTAGTAATTTTTTTACTTCATTGTTTATTATTAGACTGGCTATTTTTTTAATTTCCTCCTTAGTAAGGGATTTAAAGACTATTACCTCATCAATTCGATTTAAAAATTCCGGTCGGAAGGTCTTATTTAACTCTCCCATTACTCTATTTTTTATATCTTTATAGGAAATCTCTTCAGGTTCATTGGTCCCCCGAAATCCTAAGGTGGCTCCTTTTTTAATCAGGGTAGCCCCAACATTGGAAGTCATAATAATAACTGTATTTTTAAAATCTACTACTCTTCCCTGGGAATCAGTCAATCTACCATCTTCAAAAATCTGCAATAAAATATTAAAGACATCGGGGTGTGCTTTTTCTATCTCGTCTAACAGAATTACCGAATAAGGCTTTCTTCTAACTTTTTCAGTTAACTGACCTCCCTCTTCATACCCCACATAACCGGGAGGGGCGCCAACTAATCGGGAAACAGCAAATTTTTCCATATATTCTGACATATCTAAACTAATCAATGCATTTTCATCACCAAAAAGAAATTCTGCTAAAGTACGGGCTAATTCTGTTTTGCCTACCCCGGTAGGTCCCAAAAATATAAAAGAACCGATGGGACGTTTGGGGCTTTTCATCCCAGCTCGAGCCCTTCTTATGGCTTTAGAAATAGATATTATAGCTTCATCCTGCCCAACTATTCTTTTATGTAATTCCTCCTCCATACGGAGCAATTTTTTCGCCTCTTCCTCTTTGAGAGAAAAAATTGGAATCCCGGTCCAGCTGGAAACAATTTCTGCAATATCTTCTTCTGTAACTCCCACTTTATTGACTCTTCTCCCGGTCTCCCATCTTTCTTTCATTTCCTGGAGTTCAATTTCTAACTTCTTTTCTTTATCTCTCAATTGAGCTGCTTTTTCAAATTCCTGCAATTTTACTGCTGATTCCTTTTCCTTCCTTAATTTGCTTAATTTAATTTCTACTTCTTTCATATCGGGTGGAGAAATAGTATTTTGTAATTTAACCCGAGAAGCAGCTTCATCTATCAAATCAATGGCCTTATCTGGCAAAAATCTACCTGAAACGTAGCGAGCTGATAAATGAGCTGCTGCCTCTAAGGCTTGGTCAGTAATTTTTATCTTATGATGGGCTTCATACTTGTCTCTAAGTCCTTGCAATATTTTAACAGTCTCCTCTATTGAAGGTTCGGAAATATAAATTGGTTGGAACCTGCGCTCTAAAGCTGCATCTTTTTCTATATACTTTCGGTATTCTTCAGCAGTAGTTGCCCCAATAACTTGAAGCTCTCCTCTTGCTAAGGCTGGTTTTAATATATTAGAAGCGTCTATTGCGCCCTCAGCGGCTCCTGCACCTACCAGGGTATGAATTTCATCAATAAATAATATGACATCATTTGATTCCTGAACCTCTTTGACAATCTTCTTTAATCTCTTTTCAAATTCACCTCGGTATTTAGTACCAGCAACAATTAAAGCTAAATCAAGGCAGATAATTCTTTTTTCTTTTAATATCTCCGGAACATCATTATTAGTTATCTTTTGAGCCAAACCCTCTACAATAGCCGTCTTTCCTACCCCGGCCTCTCCTATTATACAGGGATTGTTTTTCTTTCTTCTACTTAAAATTTGTATCACTCTTTGAATTTCCATGCCCCTGCCAATAACCGGGTCTAATTTATCTTCTTGAGCTAATTTAATTAAATCTCTTCCAAATTCATCTAAAGCAGGAGTCTTCGTTGTTCTTTTTCCTGGGGCAGATGGAAAACCTTGTGCTCCGCTATCCATTAGAACTTTCATAATCTCTGAATAAATATTATCCAGATTAATACCTAAATCTATTAAAATTCTAACTGCTACTCCACTACCTTCTTTTATTAGCCCTAATAATATATGTTCAGTGCCAATATAGTTATTTTTTAATTGACTTGCCTCTTGAGAGGCTAATTCTAAGACTTTTTTAGCTCGAGGAGTAAACGCTACCTCACCTACTTGTTGATACTCGCCTTTCCCTACCAATCGCTCTACCTCTTCTACTATTTTATCTACATGCACCCCTAATTGTTTTAAAACCTGAGAGGCAACTCCTTCTTCTTCTTTTAATAAACCAATAAGAATATGTTCAGTTCCTATGTAATCATGATTTAGGTTTATCGCTTCTTCTTGAGCTATCATTATAGCCTTCTTTGCTTTTTCGGTATATCTTTTAAACATTCTTAATACACATCCTTCCATTTTAGTAAATAATTTTATTTTATTTGGTTAGCTAGATAATAACAATTGACCAGTTAGCCAATTAACCAATTCTCCAATTTACTTGGGTTAGCTGGTTACTTGGTTAAGAATACAGATACAAGATATATTAATCATTAGTTTTAAATACAAGTTTTTAACTATTGGTTATCAGTTTTTATAATCATTGGTGTATTAAGTTTTCTGTTTTTTCATTCTTTCTTCTGTTTCTGACTTCCCAACCAACTAATTATCTAACTCTCTCCTTATCGCTTATTACACATTACTTATCATCTGTTTATTTTTCTAGTCTCCAAGTCGATTTTGTCTTTAATTTTGAATTTTAAGTTTTGGTTTTACGCTTTGCGTTTTTCGCTATAGTTACCCGCTCCACCATCTTCCTCTTTACTATTTACTAACGACTAATTTATTTCTAATCAATACCGCTCTTTGCAAATCCCGGTTATAAGTGTCTAAATCTTTACCAGCTAACATTTGCAAATACGCGGGCTGAATCAATAACATTAATTTGTTTAGAGTCCCTAAATTAAGATGAGGAATTATCCCTAACTCTACTCCAAACCTTAATTTAGATAAAAGCTCCATTGCTTCCGCCGAAGATATAATACGCGCACTACTCAAGATACCATAAGCTCTCCAGACTTGATCTTCCAACTGATTTTTAGAATTAGATAATAGATCTCTTCTTACTTTCTGTTCCTTACTTATTATCTGTTGATTAACCTTTTCCAGGTTATCAATAATTTCCTCTTCAGAAAGACCTAAAGTAATTTGGTTGGAAACCTGAAATAAATTTCCCATTACTTCGGTTCCCTCTCCATAAAATCCTCTCACTACATAACCTATTTTAGATATGGCTTTTAATATATCATTTATACCGTTTATCATTACTAACGCCGGTAAATGTAGCATTACCGAAGCCCTCATCCCAGTTCCTACATTAGTGGGACAGGAAGCTAAATATCCCTCTTTTTCGCTAAAAGCATAAGTTACCTTTTTTTCAATTTCGTCATCAATCTTATTAATAAGTTTCCAAATATTATTTAATTGTAACCCTGGGAGTAAATATTGAATTCGAAAATGATCTTCTTCATTAATCATTATACTCATTGTCTCTTTCTGATTAAAAACACAACCTCTATAAAGGCGTTTCTCTCGAGCATGATAAATACTAATTAGATGTTTCTCCACTAAAAATTGACTTTCCAGGGGAGTCAACTCATCTAATAAAAGTAAATTGGAATCCTCAAAAAGAGAATCTTCTTCAATAACCTGTCGGCTAAGCTCAAATATATTCTTTAGTTCAGCTTGCTCAGCTCGCGGTGGGAAAGGAATACTTTCTACATTTCGAGCCAATCTTATTCTCGAACTTATTACTATATCAGATAAAGGACCTTGCCCGCTAATCCACTCAGCTGAAGATTCTTTTAAATTTTGTAATATTATACTTTTATTTTGCATTTTTTTTCTTTAATACTCCTTCAAGCTTCAATATCTCATCTCTTGCCTTTGCTGCCTTCTCGTACTCTTCTTTTAACACCAATTCCTGTAATTTCTTTTTAAGTTGTTTGATTTTCCTAATTTTATTCAATTTGCCTTTGGATTGTCTTGGCATTTTCCCCCCATGTTCACTATTACCGTGCAGCCTTCTTAAAAGAGGAGTTAGTTGTTCTCTGAAATCGTGATAACATACACTACAACCCAATTTTCCAGATTGTTTAAACTCATCATAGGTTAAATGGCAATTACTGCACTCTATCTCTTTAGCCGGAATAACTCCTTCTTCTTTGTGGTAAATGTCTATAGCATTTAATAAGCCAGCCAATAGATCATTGATGCCAAATTGGGGAAGGGGAAATATAGAAAATTTATCACTAAAGACAGCGGCACAATCTTTACATAGATGAATCTCTGTTTTTCGCCCTCCCACAATTTTAGTAAAAGTTATAGTAGCTTCTTTTTTCTTGCATATTTGACATAACATTTATATTTAGTTTTCCTCCAACATTTCTTATTCTTTCCCGCTTACTTAAGTTCCACTTAGATTATAATTCATAATATAAATAATTGTCAATTATAGTGAATAGTGAATAGTAATGTGATATAATAATTTAGAAATAATTTTTTAATTAACAATTGTATGACAAGCAAACTAAAAAAAGAAAATGTGAATATTCTAAAAACAAATTTAATTTTAATATAGAAAAATTATGGAAAATAATTTTATAGAAGAAGAAGAAGAAGAAGAAGAAGAAGAAGAAGAAGAAGAAGAAATAAAATTTTTAGCAGACAGAATGTTGGGTAAATTAGTTAAATGGCTGCGTATTTTAGGCTACGATACCGCTTACCCTTCCTTCGATGATGATTTATCTCTCATCCTAATTGCCCGGCAAGAGAATAGAATATTACTAACCAAAGACACCAACCTAATTAAAAGACGGAATATCTGTGATTTTTTATTTATAAAAAGTGATCAGTGGGAAGAACAATTATTAGAAGTAACAAAGGGAATAAAACTAAAAATTGATTTTGATTCAAAAATATTTTCTCGTTGTTCTTTGTGCAACACCCCCACTAAAGACGTCGATAAAAAAGAAGTTAAAACACATGTGCCTCCTTATGTATCTTTAACTCAAGACAAATTTGTTTATTGCCCTTCTTGTAAAAAATATTACTGGAAAGGGACTCACTGGCAAAGAATGGCGGAAAAAATTAAAAAATTGTCTCTTAATGAATCAAAATGATACAGGGGACGGCAGACTGTGTGAAAATTAATAATAATATTTTTCATAAAAGCACAAACCATCTACCCTTTATTAGAGTGACCCCTATCACCGGACATATTTACCGAAAAAATGAGACTTATTGTATAATAAAATAGGCTTAAAGGTAAAAGTAATACTTATGCCAGTACCACTTTCCTTCTTTGCCTTAATCTTCTTAATATCTCTTCTGTTCCCAGGATGTTGATGGCCCGTTTGAGGTTATAGGCCAGAAAGGATAGGGAAATCTCAGCACTAACCGAAACCTTTCTTTTGGTTAGGAAGAAATAGGCTCCCCAGCCTCGCTTTATGGTACCAAAGGGGTGCTCCACAATCATTTGCCGGAGCTTATATTTTTCCATATTCCTTTTGGTTTGTAAATCAATCCGGTCAAGGAAGTCCTGATCAGCATGCCGGCAGATCGTTCTACCCTTTTTAGCTTTAGTGCACCTATCTTTGAATTCACATTTTTTGCAGGCAGCATAATTCCGGTATTCATAGCCAATTATTTTCCCTTCTTTTTTTCGGTCTCTGGCATAATAAAGCTCTTTCCCCCCTGGGCAGATATACACTCTTCTTTCTTGGTCATACTTAAATTGATCGGTATAAAATGCTTTGTCTTTAGTGCCATTAGAGTATACTTGCTTGGTGATGTAAACAGTGATCCCGTTTTCTGCACATTTTTTTAAGTCTTTAGCTTTGTAGTAACCTTTGTCTGCTAATGCTTTGTCTCCAAAGAGCTTTTTGGCCCTTAGGGCCATATTGTCAAGTTCACCTAAGTCATTCGGTTTTTAGGTAACCTTAAAATCGGCAATTAATTTGTGTTTGGCATCTACAGTGGTTTGAACATTGTAACTTACCTCAACATTGTTGTGGTTAGCCATCAGTCGGGAGTTGGGATCAGTGGTTGAGATCTCATTTTCACCGCTTTGTTTTAGTTTACTCTGATATTGGGTATATTTTTCTCTGCGGTTCTTGAGTTGTTGTATCCTCTCTTTTATGGTATGAGCATCAGGTTTTTTTAAAGAGGCTTCAGCCCTATCGCCCTGGTCTAGTTCTTGTATATATTTTTCGATCTTCTCATCAAGGTATTTAAGATGCCTTTCTAATTTTTTGCTGTTATAGTTGTTTTTTTTGGAATTACAGGCCCGAAACTTTGAGCCATCTATAGCGACGAGTTCCTTGCCAAACAATTCCCATTCATCACATAACCTGGTGAAATCCCGGAAGACCTTCTTCAGTGCTCTTTTGTTATCTTTCCGGAAATCTGCTATGGTCTTGAAGTCAGGTTTTAGTTTCCTGAGTAGCCAGATGACCTCTAAATTTCTGATGGCCTCCTGTTCCAGTCTTCGGGAGGAGCGGATGCGGTTTAAGTAACCGTAGAGGTAGAGTTTTAGCATATCTTTGGGGTGATAGGGTGGTCTTCCCAGTGAGGGGGTAACTGCCCTATTAAATTGTAGGCTCTCCAGGTTGAGCTGGTTGATGTATTCATCGATTATCCGAATGGAATTATTGTCACTTACATATTCATCTATACTTTCAGGAAAGAGTATAGTCTGATTTCTATCTTCACCTTTAATATATCCCATAATTTCACCTTTCTTATTTATCGTATTCTATGGTTATATTATACCATATTATGTGGTTATATGTAAGTTAAAGTTTACTTTTCACACAGTCTGACGGTTCTCTGTTCCAGTGATTTCTTTTTCATTCGTTAATTAAGTGTATCAGTGGAACAGAGAACCGTCCCCTGTATCATTTTGTGTATTTTTATTTTTCTGGCAAAACCGCTATACCAGAAAGTTTTTTCCCTCCTAAAAATTCTAAAGAAGCTCCGCCTCCAGTAGAGATATGAGTCATCTTCTCTGCTAACCCTGCATTTTCGATTGCGGCAATAGAATCTCCACCACCAATTATCGTTACAGCCTTCCCCTGCATATCTGCCAATATTTTTGCTATTCTATTGGTTCCTTTGGCATATTTTTCTATCTCAAATACCCCCACTGGTCCATTCCAGAATACAGTCTTTGCCTTTTTAATTTCCTTCTCAAATTTAAGTAAAGACCTTTCACCTAAATCCACCCCGATACCATCTTTAGGGATATTATCTATTTCAAACAGCTTACTTTCGGCTTTTTCTGATACCTCTTTAGTTATTACTAAATCAACCGGTAGAATTATTTTATTTCCCTGTTCTTCAGCCCTTTTTAACATTTTTCTAACTACATCTAAGTCATATTTTTCTAATAATAAATTGCCAACCTCATATCCTTTGGCTGCTAAACAGGTATAACTCATTCCACCGGCAATCAATATTCGATCTGCGATATCTAATAAATTCTGGACAACATCTATTTTCCCGGATATCTTTGCTCCCCCTAATATGACTACAAAAGGTCTCTCGGGATTCTCCAATAAATTACTTAACACCTCTATCTCTCTGGCCATCAAAAATCCGGCATAAGATGGCAATATCCTGGCCACACCAACAGTAGAAGCATGAGCTCGATGAGCTGTGCCAAAGGCATCATTCACAAAAATATCAGCCAATTTAGCCAATGCTTTGGTAAATTCTGGATTGTTTTTTTCTTCTTCAGTATGAAATCTTAAATTTTCTAACAGTGCTATTTCACCCGGTTGTAATTTCATAATTTCTTTTTCTACTTCTTTACCTATACAATTATCAAGCTTTTTAACTTTATGTCCTAATAATTCACCTAATCTATGGGCAATATTATTAAGTCTTAACTTCTCTACTACTTCCCCTTTTGGACGACCTAAATGACTCATCAAAATTACTTTAGCTTGATGAGAAGTTAAATATTTAATAGTGGGAAGAGCTGCCTTTATTCTTGTATCATCAGTAATCTCTAACTCTTCGTTTATAGGGACATTAAAATCTACTCTGACCAATACTCTTTTGTCTACTAATTGATTTTCATTTAAATCTTTAATATTTCTTTTTTGCATCCCATACAACCTCCATTACTTTAAATTAGTCGTTAGTGAATAGTCATTAGTACAAGAAGACTCGGCACGCCGTCGTACCTTTACTTTTCTTTTGTAGGGGCATAATGAATTGTGCCCCCTCTGTTTTACTGCCTTTTGTTTGCCTTGCTAAGCGAGTATCTACTAAAACAGGGATTACGGAAAAAGGAAATTCCTATACAATTAAATTAATGTGGTTACTACCCAAAAAGTACCCA
>DMCY01000013.1 GCA_003451675.1 Candidatus Atribacteria bacterium | reverse complement strand
TCCCGACTTCCGCACTTTTTCCCTCCTCAAAGACAAAATTCCAATAGAATAAAGGGTTTCAATTTAAAAGGCCAATGTAGTGCCTTATATAATATTAAAGCTTTACTTTTTCACATTATTATGTTATACTTTTATTATGTTTATAAGAGTAAAAACTTCACCAAACAGCAGAGGAAAATCTGTTCAGATAGTCCAATCAATAAGAAAGGGGGAACGGGTATCCCAGAAGATAGTTCGCCATGTGGGAATGGCCTATGATGATGAAGAACTTGAAAAACTCAAACTACTGGCTGAATCTGTTAGAATAAAACTGGAGGCAGGTAACCAGCAATTTCTCTTCAAACCGGAAGAAATAGTACAACTAACCAACACGAAAACATATGCTGATTCCGATTACCAGGTTAATCTAAAGAATCTAGTAGAAGAGCAAAGGCTAATCTCAGGGATACACCAGGTCTATGGTAAACTATTTTCTGAATCAGGGTATGAAAGAGTAATCAAAGATCCCGCCAAACATAAGATGGCAGTCCGTATATTTAAAGATATGGTACTCTCCCGAATTGCCAACCCGGAAAGCAAACGTGCCTCAGTAGACAGATTGGAAGAAGATTTCGGGATAACCATCGATTTAGATAAAGTATACCGGATGATGGATAAATTAGATGATAAAGCCATAGATAGATTAAAGAAGATAACCTATCAGAATACCTTGGATCTATTTGGGGGTGTAATAGATGTCATCTTCTATGATGCCACCACCCTCTACTTTGAATCATTTACCCCCGATGAACTTAAAAGAAACGGTTTCAGTAAAGACGGCAAACAAAATCAACCCCAGATACTACTTACCCTTCTGGTAACCACCGATGGTCTCCCCATAGATTATCAGGTATTCCCCGGGGATACTTATGAAGGACATACCCTGATCCCGGCTTTAAAAGAGATTAGAACAAAATACAATATAAGGACAGTAGTACTGGTAGCTGATAGCGGGATGTTATCTGCTATTAATATCCGCGAATTAGAAGCAGATAATTTTGAATATATAGTAGGAGCAAGATTAAAAAATTTAAATAACAAACTAAAAGATGAGATCTTGAATCAAAAAACTCCGATAGCTGAATTCAATTATAATAATAAAAGACTAATAGTAAGCTATAGTGCTAAACGTGCCTTAAAAGATAAATCAGATAGAGAAAAAAGGATAGAAAAGTTGAAGAAGAAATTACTAAAAAGTAGTAATCCCAAAAACTACCTCTCAAACTCCGGATACCGGAAATACCTTAAGGTAAAGGGTGATATTTCTCTAAACGAAGAAGAGATCGATAAAGATAGCAGATGGGATGGCCTGCATGGAGTTATAACCAATAGCAAACTAAAAAGTAAATATGTATTGGAAAAGTATAATGACCTGTGGAATGTAGAAGCTGCTTTCAGGGTAACCAAACACGACCTTTCGGCAAGGCCGATATTTCACTGGAAGCCCCGCCGGATCAATGCCCATATGACTATCTGTTTTACCGCTTATGCTCTGGTAAAACAAATGCAGTACCGGGTGAAATTACAATACAAAAATCTGAGCATAGAAAAGATAAGACAGACCCTAATAAGAGTACAGACCTCCATATTATTTGATAAAGAGAAGAGAATACGCTATGGACTACCCTCCCGGATGTCTAAGGATGCCAAAAAAATATATAAGGTTTTTAATATTAAAAGATCGATGACTCCCTATATTATAGAAAAATTGAAAATGTAGTGCCTAAAAAAAATCAAAAATCCAATGTTTAGGCGGTTTACAGCGATTTAAGTGCGGAAGTCGGGAATTATTAGCTCCCACCATCAAAGAATAGTCACCTAAACTAATTTTTGAATATTCAATAGACCGAAAATTATGAATAGTTATCTCTGATATTTGCATACTATGTCGCTCCTTATTTAAATTTATTAATAAAAAATTCTTTTTAAATTTTAGTAATTATTTTAAAATTACTAAAAATATGTGATGCAATATCAAATTTTCTCAATCACAATTCGGTTTTCTCTAAAGCTGAAATAACCATTTCCTCCAATAATAATATGATCGAGTAATTTAATATCTACTGTATTTAGTGCTTCTTTGATGGTTTCGGTTATACTTTGATCTTCAGCAGAAGGTTCGATGCTTCCTGAGGGGTGATTGTGTGCAATAATTACTCCTACTGCATGGTTATAAAGGGCACGCTCTACTATTTTCCGAGGAAAAACAATCACTCGATTCACTGTTCCATTTTTAAGTGACTCCATGGAAATCAATTGATTGCGACTATCTAAAAACATCATTTTGAATTCTTCATCCGCTAATCCTTTAAGTTCCGACTTCAGGTAATCATACACAAGCTTTGGAGATGAGAGCAAATCTCTCTCATGGATATTCTGTTCCATATAATGAATAGTGATATCCCTTAGCAGCTTGATAAATAAAGCAGAATTTTTTGAAATACCTTTAACAGATTCAATCTCTTTTCTATCCGCATCCAATATCCCTCTTATTGTTTTAAATTTAGATAACAATCTTTTTGCTATAAGCTTAGTATCTTTTCTTGGAATAGCATAAAAAAGAATGAATTCTAATATTTCATAATCAAGCCAGCCGTTAATTCCATTTTGCTCATACTTCTGTTTGAGCCTTTTTCTATGTCCGATATAACTCGGCTCTTTTAATTCGCTCATAAATCATATTACTTCTCAACAATATAAGTTTCATTAAATATGGTGTCACTTAGCCATTTTTTAAAACTCGGGTTGTCCATAAATTGTTTAAATAATTCTGTGTGGTCATTTAATAAATCAGTAATAACTTTGTGTAACGCCTTATCATGTTCAATTCGTGCATTCTGTTTGTCTGAATTTTTAATTGCGTTTTTGTATGCCTTATTCTCTGCTACCTTAGCTGGGATCTCTACAGCAATAACTTGTCTTATTTTATCTTCATCCTTCCAATCAATATTGCCAAATTGATCATTAAATATCTTGATAATATTGCTCAAGTGATCCAGTTCTGGTTCAGGTTTCCTGCCTCCTCCCATTGTAGGAACAGGTCCTACTTCACCATCTTCATCTTTTAATCCAATATCAGTTGTTGACTTAACCTCAGCCCGATAACTATCCATATCAATTGTTTCAAGTATTCCTCGGGATAAATCCTCTTCAATAGGGGCAGGCAATTTTGGAGTGAGAAAATTTAAAAATATTGATAATTTTTCCCACTCGGTATTGCTAAATGGCAATATAGAAGATAAAAATCCATAGGTTCTTATAAAAGCTTTTGCCTTTCCTTTAAAATCTACCTGGCCATCTTCATTCAGATTATTCTTATAATTTGCAACGCATCTGTCCAATATAGGATCAAGCTCAGACCTATCTGAACCATTCAAATATTTGATAACCAGTTCTTCTACTTGACTCCACGCATATACTTGGTATTCATCTAATACTCTTTTTAAATCGTGTAGTTTATTCGGATCTGTTTCTTCACTTAAAATCGTTGTTCGGTAGTAATTTTCAAAAGCTGCTTTTATGATTCCTATATCATTATAAAAATCCAGTATAAATGTATCATGTTTTTGTGGATGTGCACGATTTAACCGAGATAGAGTCTGAACAGCCTTAATATCACTAAGCATCTTATCCACGTACATGGTGTGAAGTAAGGGTTCATCATAGCCGGTTTGAAATTTTTCAGCAACAATTAAAAAGCGATATGGTTCTTCTCTGAATCTCTCTGAAATAAGATTGCTTGGAAAACCATTAAGCTTCATTTCTGTTACTCTAACTCCTCCAAATTCATGTTCGCCAGAGAAAGCCACCAGGGCATGGTAAGGACTGTTTATCTCTTTGAGATATTTTTTAAATGCATAATAATATTGTATTGCTCTTTCAATTCCGCTTGTTACCACCATAGCCCTTGCCTTGCCACCAATCTTGTATAATCCGGCAACCTGTTCATGAAAATGATCAATCATAATTTCTGATTTTTCTTTAATAGCATGCTCATGTGACTCTACATATCTTCGCAACTTTTTTTGAGCTTTCTTGGTATCATACATAGGATCACCCTCTACAGTCTTAGCCAGACGATAATAACTGTCAACTGTGGTGTAGTTTTTTAATACATCCAGTATAAAGCCTTCTTGAATTGCCTGTTTCATCGTATATGAGTGAAAAGGCCTATACTTGATTTTATCACCTTCGTTAAATGGTTCTCCAAATATTTCCAGGGTTTTATTTTTAGGTGTAGCGGTAAAAGCAAAATAATTTGCATTGGAAATCATTTTTTTGGCTTCCATTAGTATGTTAATCTGGTCCTCTACAGTGATATCCTCGTCTTCTCCAAATTCTTTAATCTTATCAGACAAAGCTATATTCATCTGGGCAGATACTCTCCCGCCCTGACTGGAATGTGCCTCATCAATAATTATGGCAAATTTATTGGAACGGTGTTCATCTCCAATCTCTTGCAGTACAAAAGGAAATTTCTGAACAGTAGTAATAATAATCTTTTTCCCTGATTTTAGAAATTTTCGTAAATCTCCTGACCTTTCGGCATGACCTACAATAGCAGAAACCTGGGCAAATTGCCTGATAGTGTTTTTAATCTGTTTATCTAGAACTCTTCGGTCAGTAACAACAATAATTGAGTCAAATAGATTTTTGCCATTCTTTTGTATTTCAACTAACTGATGAGCTAACCAGGCAATTGAATTACTCTTGCCGCTGCCAGTTGAGTGCTGAATCAGGTAACGTTTACCGATTTTAGAAGATAAAATATTTAACAGTAATTTTCTAACTACATCCAACTGATGGTATCTGGGGAAAATCTGTTTTTGCAATTTATATCCCCTTTTATCCTTTTCCTCAACAACCTGGGTGTAATTTTCAATAATATCGCTTAGGCTTTCTTTTTGTAAGACTTCTTTCCAAAGATAATCTGTAGCAATACCATTGGGATTAGGAGGATTGCCGGCACCATCCTTAAATCCCTTGTTAAATGGTAGAAACCAGGAATGTTTTTCCTTCAAATGGGTACACATCCAAACCTGATGGTCATCTAGTGCAAAATGGACTATACATCTACCAAATTGAAAAAGTAATTCTTTAGGGTCACGGCCTTTCTTGTATTGCTCGATGGCATCTGAATAGGTTTGTTTGGTAAGATTATTTTTAAGCTCAAAAGTTATAACCGGTAATCCATTAATAAAAATCACAATATCTAAAGATAATTGTGTTTCGTTTTTGCTATAATGAAGCTGCCTGGTTACACTAAAAATATTTTTATTAAATAATTCCCTTGCTCTGATATTTTCTTCTGAAGGAATACTATAAAACATATCAATACTGTATTGATTATAATGAATACCATTTCGGAGAACATCTATAATGCCTCTTTTGGCAATCTCTCCCTGGAGGCGATGAAGAAATTTGGTTTTATGAATTCCTTCTGTATTTAATTGTAAATCATTAAAGACTTTTTTCTGAGTGCTAAAAAGAAAAGAACAAAATTTATTCCAGTCAATAGAATGTTCCCTATCAAAGTCTTCACTATTTCCTTTGATATACCCCGAAACTTTTATCAAGGAATTGACAATGATGGTTTCCAATCCTTTTTCACTGGTATCAACTGGCATTAGAAACCTCCTGTGAATTTTCTTCAGGAACTTCTGACTCTTCTGTTGTTTCTAATTCTTCTGTTAATTCTTCCCCAGGTATATCCTCAACCTCTATTCCCCTCACATCTATCTTGCCGGTCACAACATCAGAAATTAAACGTGTTCGGTATTCCTGGATAATTTTTATTTCTTTTTGGGTTTTTCTTATGACAAAATCGATTTTAGAAATATTCTGTCTTATATAAATTACTATTTTTCTTTGTTCTAGTATGGGCGGGAGCGGAAACCATGCATTCTTTATAGCGCCTTGTGATAATCCATATCTCGTAACTCCATTAGCTGAAATTTTAAACTGATTTGAAATAGAATTTGAACAAAAGGTATAAAACAGAAACTCTCCATAAATATTTAATGGACGTACAATAGCTAAATGGTATCCACAAATAATTCCTGGCAATTCTCTTGGAACAAATGATGGAACTGCAATATCTTCCCACATTTCTGAATCTTTTGTAATAAGGACATCGCCTTCTTTGATTTTATAATTATCTATCTCACTTACTGTAGCGGTAGCTTTCATAAATTCTATTGAACTAACAATTTGATCATTATTATACACATCAACATAATTACATAGTTTTACTGGTATTTCTTCTTCTTTTATATGCTTATCAACACCACTAAGTTTAACAGTAGCAATAGTACGAAGTCTCCTTGTTTCCCAATGTTCAGGAATATCACCAATCCACTCAATTCCACTTGGTTTCATTTTGACAATAGGATTTATACCTTTAGTTACAGCTTGATTGATAATGGCTTGTTTTTGTTCTTTTAATAATTGAATCATTCTTTTCTTATCGCGAATAAACTTGGCTATTTGCTCATTTTTATAATTTAAGAACTTCACAATTTGTTCTTGTTCTTCTTTTGGTGGAATAATAACTGGCATTGTTAAAAAAGAATCATCGGTAAGCTGATAGCGTGATCGCCAAATCCCTTTAGATCTTACCCTTAACTCCCAGCGATAAGCTTCAGCCCTAAATAAGTAATTTAAATATTTATCACTAACTATGTATTTATCTTTAATTCTATAAACTCCATAAGCAGTGCTAACTATCCCGAAATATTTTGAAAAACCTAATCCTTGCATCCAAGCCCACAGGCTATTAATAACTAAATCCCTTGGCCAGCATAATTTATAACCTTTATAAGATTCTGCTTTAAACATAGTAACATTAACATTATTTCTAGGTGTAACTCCGTGTTTTTCAGATACACTTAATAATTCTTCTTCTCCAGTATCCGACCTAATATCTATTTGTTTAAAAAGGTTTTTTGCTCTTGTTAATTTCCAATTTCTTGGCAGATTATCTATCCAAGGTAAATTTGTGTTTTTATACTCAGGATATGGTTTCAATTTCACTATTCCAAATCCTCCACAATATCTTCCAGTATATCATCAGTTTCTTGTTGTAAAGCCAAGATATCTTTTTGTATCTCTTCCAATGGTCGTAACTGCACCGGCTTATAAAAATAACGGGTAAAAGAAATTTCATACCCTAATTGGGTTTTGGATATATCAATCCATGCATCGGGAACATAGGAAAGAACTTCTCTTTTGAAAAATCCCTCTATCCCGTTTTCCTCCATTAAAGGCACCTGTTCTGTATCTCGTAAATTAATATCCGGTTCATATTCTATTAATTGTTTTTTACTGTCTAGCTCAACTTCAAATAAGCCATACAAAGGGTTTTGTTTAATATTGCTTTTTGAATGAATTTTCTTGATTACTGGTGCTGAATTTTCATCTACCACTGCAAGCTCCTGTTGAATCAACTTTTGTCTTTTAGAATTCAATTTTAAACTTTTTTCATCTGCATATTCTTTTACTTTAATCAAGAATTCATTGTAATCCATAAAAATTTCTTTGCCTATCCGTTCAGCCAAGTTCGAGATAAAATCTCCCAGCTCCTTTTCTTTTTTTTGTTGACATATATATTTGAACTTTGCAATCGCATCGGGATTAAGTTCAACCCTGAGCCGTAAAGGGCGTTCAACTGTAATTTTTTGATAGCCAAAGGCTTCTTTGGGGAATATCTTTGATTGCTCTGTTTCCTTAAAGTCTATAATTAGTTTACAAATATCCTGGATTTGCTGTTTGGATAACTGACAATTTTTCTTGCCCAAATTTTTCCGTAAGGGTTTATACCATTTAGTCGCATCAATTAGCTGAACCTTCCCTTTTTTATAAGATGGCTTATTGTTTGTTAACAGCCATATATAAGTGGCAATCCCGGTATTGTAGAATATGCTCTCTGGTAAAGCGATAATAGCCTCCAGCCAATCATTTTCAATAATCCACCTTCTTATATTTGTCTCACCGCTACCGGCATCTCCGGTAAAAAGGGATGAACCATTATGAACTTCTGCAATACGGCTTCCGAGGTTTGACTGGTGTTTCATCTTGGATAATTTATTGACCAGAAACATAAGCTGACCATCACTGGAACGGGTAATCATCTTGTATTCCGGGTCATCCTGATGTTGGATAACAAAACGCGAATCTTTTATATCACTCTTTCCACCCATTCGTTCCAGATCTGTCTTCCAGCTTTTACCATAAGGCGGATTAGAAAGCATAAAATCAAATTTCAGAGAAGAAAATCCGTCTGAGGAAAGAGTGGAGCCAAACTTAATATTATTTGCTTCCTCACCTTCCCCTTTTAACAATAAATCTGCTTTACAAATGGCATAGGTTTCCGGTTGAGATTCCTGTCCATAAAGATGTATGGAAACCTGTTTGCCTGATTGCTCGGAAAGCTCCTTAAGCCGTTCTTCGGCTACTGTTAACATGCCGCCAGTTCCGCAGGCACCATCATAGACCAGGTATGTTCCAGATTCTATTTGATCAGCAATAGGTAAAAATATTAAATCAGCCATTAATCTAACGACATCACGGGGAGTAAAATGTTCTCCCGCTTCTTCATTATTCTCTTCATTAAATCGCCTTATAAGTTCTTCAAATATTGTTCCCATAGCATGATTGTCCAAGCCCGGATAAATAATATTTTCCTGTGAATCCATTACCTGATTCGGGCTCAGATTAATAGATGGATCAAGAAATTTTTCAATCAAAGAACCAAGAATATCTGACTCAACCAAAGTAGGGATTTGATTGCGAAATTTAAATTTATTTAATATTTCCTGAACATTAGGAGAAAAACCATCCAGATATGCCTCAAAATCACTTCTCAGCTGCTGTTGTCTTGCCCTTGCTTTTAAATCGCGAAGAGTAAAGGGTGAAGCATTATAGAAAGCTTGCTTTGAAGAATCACATAAAGCAGCATCCTGGGTGATAACATTTGATTCATCTAAACGCTGTTTCATTGCAAGCACTTCTTTTTTGGTAGGTTCCAGCAGAGCATCTAATCGCCGGATAACGGTCATTGGCAGAATAACATCACGATATTTGCCCCGTACATAAATGTCCCGTAAAACATCATCTGCTATTCTCCAAATAAAATTAACAATCATATTGTGTTGAACATAGTTCATATTGATATTCCTCTTTGGCAATTTGTTAAAATATAAAAATGGCAAATCAAAAGTTACTTATATAAATCTTATTATTGTGTAATTATGATAATGGCTAAGTGTTACTATAATATTATTGATAGACTAACTAATTAGTGTTCTTTGGTTAAAAACAGTGAGCAAAAAATACATCGATGTTTACTGTGTATTTTTTATATATAATTATATGTTGTTCGCAACTTTTATTATTGTAACAAATTAAAAACCTAAATTGCAACAAATAAGTAAGATAGTATATAGTATCGAGGTTAAATACATTTGCTGGTCGAGTTATTATGCCCGGTCAGCCTGTTTTACATTTATAATAATTTACTAATTAACCGATTTACTAATTTGAAATCGTATTGGGTTGTGAGTATTTCATATTGCGTTCAAATGCAAAAAAAAGTCGACCAGTCTGCCAATAATGAAATAAATATTTTAGTTGATAGTTTTCTCTTTTAGTTCCTGTAATAAATTCTTTCCTATCTTCAGTTATTCAGTTATAAAATACTGTTGAATAAACTTTGTGGACTATAAGTTTACTTGTCAAATTAATCCTGTAGCTATGCACCATAAATAGAAACTTTCTGGAGAAATTGGTTTTAGTTTGTTTAAAATCGCATATTCGTTTTTCAGTTCAATTTCTCTTATTTTTGCTAAATCTTTCTCTTTAAATTCCAATTCTTTTATATCAAAATTTGTTTGTTTATTTAGTATTAAGGTTGCCAAACAAGCAATTTTTGAAGCATTTTCCTTTGCATTAAGCAAAGAATATTTTCCTCCAATTATATGACTTTTAATTTGTTTAATCCCGTCCCTTAATTCTTTTGTATAATCATTTTCTATGCATTTCCGAAAATCTAATTGGCTTATTAAAAATGAAGTATAAATAGAATCTTTTAAAAAACTATCTATAGAATTGTCTAAATTACGATAAGAGGCTTCAGATTGTGCAATAGTTCTATATACCCTATCTATTTCTAATAGATTGTCAATTTCATTAAACAAATTATTCAAGTCAAATAGTTGTTTAATGATTTCCATGGATTTATTCTTTCTAAATGGAATACCAATAGTTCTGGGGGCAAAAGCAGTTAATTTATCAGCAATATAGGAATTTACTGTAGGAATACTGACTTTGACTTCTTTTTCAATTTTAAATAATGGCACCTTAACTAATTTCTCTGTAGTATCCACAAATGAATAATCTGAAAAAACAATATCTAGAAGTATGTACGATTCTCGGTTTTCTAATATAGAATCATAATAAAATTTATAATGTTTTTTATCTATCTTATGATTAAGGATTCGGCTATCTTCTTCCCACCGTTTAAAGACACCTGCTGTAGTTGTTTTTTCTATTGATTTAATTAGGTCATTTTGTTTTGCTTTGCTAACTATGTCAATATCTATAGATAATCTTTTTATTTCCGGTAAAAGCAAAATTAATCCGGTTCCGCCCTTAAAAATAAGCTCTACTCCATTGATGAGCAGGCTTCCCAGTAATTCAAAAGCATAAATAGCTTTCTCTACTAATATAGGGTCCGCTTTTAATTCTTTATGTTTTTGTATTATCCAATTTTTTTCAAAGCATTTCTTTTTAATCATATACATTACATAATTTGTATATATTGACTAATGCGACATTTTGTTATTATGGCGTATTAGTCAATTTATATAATTTCATTTATTATTTCTTTTATTTCATCATCTTTTTTCCTACTATAAGCATAAACAAGAGATTTGGCTAAATTAATACGGTAATTTGTAATGATGTTGGAAAATATTTTTATATATTCTTCTTTATCCATGAAGTTTATTTTTTTCATTTCAAAAAGCAAATCAACAAGTATTTTTTCAACTCTCGCATAAATATTGTCTTTTAAAGAACAAACCATTATTGATGGTCTTAAAATAATTATATTCTTAGATTTTAGTTCAACAAACTTTTCTATATCTTGTTTATGTGGGTTAAGGTATACAGTATAATCTTTTTCAATTAAAAAGTCTTTGATTGTGGTTAGATACTCCTTATCAGAATAGATAAAAGTTATAAACTGACTGGGTAAATGCTGAAAATACCCTTTTATCTGTTCAGTACTCCAACAAGAAAAATTTAAAAGTGGGAATTTTGAATGAATTAGTTTCACAATATCCTTAATCGGTTTTTTGTCTAATTTGAATTCTTTTTCAATAGTCGAGTACCATCCTCTGCCTGCTGAATGTAATAGTTTCCCCTTCTTGAGTAAATAAATATTTTGCTTTAAAGTTTTATGAGTAAATTTTACCTCATTTTTTTTTAAATATTTTTCTAATTCATCTATATGAAAATAAGGTTTTTCTTTTGAGAATTTAATAATGTAATCCTTTATGGTTGCTTTAGCCATTATTCTCCTTTGTTATTAAAACAAACTTTATACCATTTTACCAAAAATGAATAACAATTTCTTTTTTTATAACCAGATTTTTTAATTT
Source organism: Candidatus Atribacteria bacterium (assembly GCA_003451675.1). The sequence goes on along the minus strand of DMCY01000013.1, from coordinate 4,746 downwards.
TCTAAAAAATAATAGTTTTTTACAAACAGATTAGATAGCTTCATTTATCTTCACAAGTTTCACTCATTTTTTGATTCTTGTTATTATCTGTTAAACTTGGCTTTAAATGAACTCCGGGGTGATTTAGTAACTCCTGATATTTTTCCGGACTGTGTTTTTCTTCCCAGAGGGTATTAAAATAATCCTGATACCTGGCTACGATTTCTTCATCATCAATGACCAATAAATTCTCATCATTTCTTTCACTGGCTGAGGCTGTCCAGTTATAAGAGCCGGTGAGGACAATAGTATTGTCAATAATGGCAAATTTATTGTGCATGAGATTACTGTTTGAGCTTATCCTGATATTTTCTATCCCTTCCTTGATAAAGAAGCGGGCTTTGCTGTATTGGGCATCAACCTGAGAGCTGTCCAGGTAAATTTTTATCTCTACTCCTCTGTTTTTGGCCTTAACAACTTCCCGGGCAAGCTGACTGTCGGTGAAATGATACATGGCAATATGGATTGATTCTTCTGCTTTTGACAGGTGTTCGATGATAACTGCTTCCGGGTCATCATACAGGGAAAAATAGACCTGGTTTTTTGCCATGGCCGGAAAATAAGATAATAATATTGAGAGACACAACAGGGTGAAGCAAATTAGAAAATATTTTCTTTCTCTATTAGAAGCCATTTCTAAATGCTCCTTTTGTTTTTCTTGCAGGATACAAATTGAAAGTGGCAGTTATTTTTATCTATTTATTATAACATTTATTCTTGACTACTGTATGTCAGGAATTGTTTGAAAATTTTAAATATTTTTACTTTTTTTGCAAATAGCAGATTTTCAATTAATAGTGGAGATAATACTGCTGTGGTTTCTGTATCTATTACTATGTCTCAATGGACTGTCCCCTGGTTCGCTCAAAAATAAGCAATATAGTAATCAGCTTAAAGCAAGAATTTATAATTACTGGTATTTGGTATTTAGCCAGCAAGTATATAAGTAATTGTATAGTGTTACCTATGTCCTGTATCAAAAGTGTTACCTATGTGTTGGTTAAATCGATTTAACTGAAAACTGAAAACCGGTAACTAGAAACTTTCCTTAATCTAATCATTCAATCAATTTTCATTTTGAAAAGACAGGTTTTTTCTTCTGCTTAGCCTTGGCTTTTACAACTAATGACCTTCCCTTGCCTGATTTCTTTTTAAAGATACCTAAGATTGTCTTTGCTTCTTTAAAAGGGACAGTTATAAAGGAAAATTCATTATACACTTCTACCTGATCAATATCAGATTTATTTACTCCGGTATTTTCAAAAACATATTTTACCAATTTGGCAGGAGTAATCTTGTCTTTCTTCCCCATTGCTACAAAAAGCCTGGTTTTGCCTTCCAGTTCTATTTTTCTGTTTCTACCGGATAATTCTTTTATCTCGCTATATAAACCTGGATTAAGCTTATCATCAAAACTGTAGTTCAGTATTTTGGCAAGAACTTCAGTAGTATTACTATTTTCAAGAAGCCTTTTTGCCCAATTATAGTAGTTGGCATCTATTTCTTCACTGTTCATGGCTGCAATATCTTCATTAATTTTCCTGGTCTTTGCCCTGATGATATCTTTAACGTTGGGTACTTTTAATTTTTTAATATCGGTTTTTGCTTTGCGTTGAATGAACATCAGCTTATGGTATTCGCTGGGTGTAATAAAGGTAATTGCTGTACCTTCTTTACCTGCTCTTCCGGTTCTTCCAATCCTATGTACATAGGATTCAGGGTCATGAGGTAGCGAATAGTTAATAACATGGGTCATATTATTAACATCTAAGCCGCGCGCAGCAACGTCTGTTGCTACCAGGATATTAATCTTCTTCTTCTTGAATCTGCCGAGAGTCTTTTCTCTCTGGCTTTGTGATATATCACCATGGATAAAATCTGCATCATAACCTCTCTCTGTAAGATGGCTTGTGACTTCATCAACATCATTTTTGGTCCTGCAAAAAACCAGTCCATAAAAATCTTCTTCAATATCAATAATCCTGCATAGTGCTTCAAATTTATCAGAAGACTGTACCTCATAGTATATCTGCTCGGTAAGACTTACGGTAGGCTGTTGTTTTTCAACGGTAATAAATTTATAACCACCCATATATTTCCCAGCTAATGTCTTAATTCTTGCAGGTATGGTAGCCGAGAAGAGAAGTGTCCTCTTCCCGGGATTGGTGTGTTTCATTATTTCTTCCACATCTTCAATAAATCCCATATTCAGCATTTCGTCGGCCTCATCAAGTATAAGATATTCTATATCCCTGAGATTAAGGGTCTTCCTGTTGAGATGATCAATAACTCTTCCGGGAGTTCCCACTACAATATGAACTCCCTTTTTTAGACGCCTTAATTGCTGGTCAATCGATTGTCCGCCATAAACAGGAATAACCTGTATACCTGTGTTTCCCTTTAAGGAATTAATTTCCTCGGAAACCTGTATGGCAAGTTCCCTGGTAGGCGTTACAATCATAGCCTGTACACTTCTTTGTTTGGGTTCTATCATTTCAATTAAAGGTAAGCCGAATGCTGCTGTTTTACCGGTGCCTGTCTGGGCTTGCACAATTATATTGGTTTCATCACGTAACATTACCGGAATTGTTAAAGTCTGAATAGGTGTTGGCTCTTCAAAGCCTTTTTTAGAAATAGCTTCAATAACCTCTTCAGAAAGGCCAAGCTGTTTGAATCTTTCAATATCTGTCATTTTTTCTCCTAAATTTAATAAATAATAAAAATTTTCTGTATATGCTTGCTTTTTGATGAAAAGAATCGAATTATTCGCTTGACGTTTCGAAGATATCCTAAGTTATCGGACCAATGGAAAACAATCTGGGTATCACGAAGCTCAAAATGGGCATTCATTCTTGTGTTTGTAAATTAGTGCACAATTAAAAGCAGAATACATTTAAGTATAACATGGTTGTCAAGGAGAAACTTAGGGCGTTGTTTTTTCTATCATCACATCCAATATTGCCTGATCTGTAGCAATCATACCTGGATCACACAGATGACCCAAGTTTTTAAACAGTTGTCTGAAATCAGGATGAACAATACCATCAGTATTGTGAATAATTGAACCATGCAAAGCCAGTAATGTTGATTGGACAGCCCATCCGGATGCCAAAGCCAGTTTATAAGAGCAGCCTTCTTTGGCTCCATCACAGATGACTCCAGAGATAGAACCGACCATATTATATAGTGCACCCATGATTTTATCCTGGTTGCCGCCTAATAGATAGACTACCCCGGCACTTGCCCCTATGCCAGCTGCCACTCCACAACCGCACATTGCCGACAAGGTCCCGGTATAAGATTTAATGCCTTTTTTAACAAATTAAGCAAATCTTCTTGACTTTTTCCCATTGTTTTCTCCAGCTTAAATTTATAGATACTTTCTCATTACTGTTCATCACAATAAGCAATTGCTTCAATTTCAATTTGAGCATCTTTAGGTAAGCGTGCCACTTCTATGCAGCTTCGGGCAGGGAATTGACTATCAAAGTATTGACTATATATTTCATTAACCCTGGGAAAATTATTCATGTCTTTTAAGAAAATAGTTACTTTAACAATGTTACTAAAATCAATCGAATAAGGTTCTAAAACTGCCTTGAGATTTTGCAACGATTGTTTGGTCTGTGTTTCGATATCTCCTTCAACTATTTCTCCTGTTTGTGGATCAATAGGTATTTGCCCTGATGCAAAAATGATATTGCCAATTTTGAGTGCTGGAGAATATGGACCAATAGCCGCAGGTGCTTCATGGTTAATTTTGACTTCTTTTTCCACTTAATGAGTACTCCTTTCTTCTTTTGTTTCTTTTCTAATAGTAAATATTATAATAATTCGTTTATATTTCCATATTATTTTTTTCTCTCTTTTTCATCTTTAATTCATCAAGGTAGTTATAGATGGTGTATCGGGATACATTTAACCTATGAGCCAATTGGTCGATAGATCCCTTAATCATAAAACCACCTTTTTTATCAACAATTTTCACTACTCTTAAATTATCATCTTTCTGCATGAGAGATATAGGTTTATTTACTTCTTCGATGGCTTTACCAATAATACTATCAAGGATTTCGTCAACATCATGAACAAAAGTTTCTTCTTTTTCTTCATTTAATTCATTTATATTGCAGAATTCTTTTATCACATTTTCGAACATCAAATGCCCAGTCATATCATAGTTAATACATAAACATCCCACTATCTTGTCTTTGCCATCTTTAATAAAGACACTGGAGGATTTAAGTATCCTTCCATCTTTTGTTTTTGTTTTATAATTAAGTAATTTATCTTGACTGCCATCACCAAAACTGCCTTCTCTCCAGGAAGCTAACGCAAAGTCTGTTATAGGGTCACCAATTTTCCTTCCGGTAACATGACCGTTTTCTATTAAAATAATTGAGTGCTGTGGTCCACTGAAATCATGCAAAACGACTTCGCAATTTTTACCAAATGTTGCCGCTATTGTTTTTACAATGGGAATGAGGTTTTCTAGTATCGGATGCTTTTTTCTACTTTCAGTCATATATCAAGGTTCCTTCTTATTTCTATAATTTAAATATTTATAAAAATCTTTTAATACTTACTAAAATATTGTATGCTATTTACATTATACTATGTCAAATTAGAATGTCAAATTTTTTTACGATGAAAGCATAAATGCAGTATAGATTAAAGTTAATATTAGTTGTCACGGTAGGACAGCCA
>DMCY01000108.1 GCA_003451675.1 Candidatus Atribacteria bacterium | reverse complement strand
GGGTAGAAGGATATTGATAATCTTTCTTTTGAATACAATTATAGATCTGCAAAAGATCAAAGTAAGTCCCTCTGAATTTAACTTTTCTGGCGGCCTCTAAGGCTTTTTCCGATATAGAACAGAGGGATAGTCCGGGAGGTAAACCCAAACACTTCTGGCTGGAGGTTATACAGATATCGATTCCCCCCTTATCTACTTCTATCTTAGCCCCGCCTAATGAGCTTACCGCATCTACGCAGAATATTACTTCAGGATATTTTTTCACTATCGGGGCAATCTGGCCTACGGGATTCATTATCCCGGTGGAAGTCTCATTATGGGTTACAGTGATAAGGTCATATTTACCGGTAGCTAAAACCTGGTCTACTGATTCCGCAGTGTTAGGCAATCCCCACTCTACTTCAAACTTATCGGCGGGTACATTATTGTCCTCGGCCATCTTAAACCAGCGATTACCAAAATTACCACAAGAAAATACTGCGGCTCTTTTTTGGGTACAGGAACGAACAGCTCCTTCCATAAGGCCGCTACCGGAAGAAGTGGATAGCAAAATCTCATTTTGGGTATACATCAGTTTTCTTAGTTTCTCACTGATGTTTCTCTGCAGATTGGAAGCCTCTTTAGTTCGGTGACCAATCATGGGAGTAGCCATCTTTTGCAGGACATCTTCAGTAACATGAGTAGGACCGGGAATAAATAATTTTTTATACATTGGGATTGCTTTATCCTCCATAATAATTTTACTTTTTTGCATTTTTATATTTTTTACACAATATTTAATTTTAACTAAGCTATTCGATTTATATTATATTTAAATAAATTTTTTTATAATAACGCTTAATATTTTTTACTTCTAATTTAACTCACTCCACCTTTTAAATAAATTATTTGGGATTTTTAAACAATCCATAATTTTTCCAACCACAAAATCTACTAAATCATCTAAGTTCTTAGGATCATTATAAAATCCGGGTATTGGTGGAGCAATTATTACTCCTAATTTACTTAACCTTAACATATTTTCTAGATGAAGAGCATTCAAAGGCATCTCTCTTGGTGCTAAAAGTAAAGGACGTCCTTCTTTTAAATTTACATCTGCCGCTCTTTCTAAAAGATTAAGCGATCTCGCTTGAGATATTCCTGATAAAGTTGACATAGAACAAGGTACTATAGCCATCCCTTCGGTTAAAAATGATCCACTACTTACAGGACTATCTATTTGTTCGATAGGAAGATATTCTATTTTTTCTTTTAAAATATCTTTTACAATTTTTGTTTTTTCTATTAAATATTTAAGTAAATTATCTTCAATTTCCTTTTTATTTTTTATACATGTATATATATTTATATTTAATTCTCTTTCTATTATTAATCTTCCCATTTTAGTAATTATTATATATACCTTATAATCCTTTTTTAAAAGTTCTTCTACCAATCTAATTCCAAAAATAGAACCACTAGCTCCGGTAATTCCAACAATAAATCGTTTCATGACTTTGCACCTTTTTATATTTTTTACATAATATTTAATTTTTAATTAAGTTATTCGGTTTAGATTATATTTAAATTTTTTTTATAAATAATACATCATACAAGCAGACATATTATTGATCTAATTTTAAATTAATAGTACACCGATGTCAAATATTTTTTATTAGTAAAAGTCACTCAGCAGGAGCTGAAGGTATCTTTTGGTTACAAGCAAAAACGAGCTTAAGCCCTTCGGGGAACCACTACATTTCCAGGCAGGAGTCTGGAGTTGTATGCGGCTTAATAATAAATTAATTTACTGCCTACCTAAAAATTTCAGCAAATATTTCGCTACAATCTTGTGGTGAGGCTTGACGTGGATTATTTTTTATTAAAAACATACTTGCTGCATTTTTGCCAAACTCATCTAAATCTGGTTTAACTTTTATCTTTTCCTCAATAATTTTATCTAAATTTAAATCTTCTTCTAAGGCCAAAACACTTTCGACGGCCATTTGCGCCATTTCTCTTTCTGGTAAACCAAATACATTCGCTCCCATTAACTCAGCAATGTAAGCCATTTTAGACCGACGAGCTATTAAATTATATTTCATACCATAAGGCAAAAGAATTGAACAAGCTAAGCCATGCGACCAATGAAGATATGCACAAACCGGACTTGCGAGAGAATGAACTATACCTAAACCTGCTTGATCCATAGATAAACCAGCCATAGTGCTTGCAACTGCCATATTATGTCTTGCCTCTAAATCATTACCATTAGCATATGCACGAAGCAAAAATTTACTTATTGATTTTATAGATTCGATTGCCAAACCATCAGTAAAAGGATTAGCATTTAGCCCTAAATAAGACTCTATAGCATGGGAAAGTGCGTCCATCCCGGTAATAGCAGTTAGATATGGGGGCAAAGAAGTCATTAATTGTGCATCTACAAGAGCTATCTTAGGAAATATTTCTTTTGCATTTATTCCTTTTTTAATATTTCTACTCGTAATTACCGCAACTCCGGTTACTTCACTACCTGTTCCAGCTGTAGTAGGGATTGCGATCAAGGGTAAAGGTAAATTTTCAAAAGAGCGATTATTCCATTGGTAATCCTCTAATAGACCTTCATTGGTAGACAAACAACAGGCTGCCTTAGCCGCATCAATCGTGCTTCCTCCTCCTAAAGCTATTACTTGTTTGAAACTATTTTTTTTAATAAAAGTAGTTATTTTATTTACTACTTCTTCGTTTGGATTTGGTTTTACATCCGAATATATTTCAACATTAATTTTTTTCTCTATTAAAACATTTTTTACTTTATCAACTATTCCTGTTTTAACTAAACCTTTATCTGTAATGATTAAAGTATTAACATCAGAATTTAGAAATTTTGGTAATTGAAGATAAATTCCTGGTTTAGCCACAATTTTAGTGGGTAAATTAAACATTGTTTCTATCATTTTTTTCTCCTTTTTTTATAAAACATTATTAAAGCAAAATATATCATTTTGAGATATAATTGTTTAAATCGATTTTCTTATATATAACCTTTTTTAAATTTTTCTTTTTTCCCCAAAGGGTAGCATCTATTCCCATTTTAGTTTGAACTCCTCGCTCATCACTCGCAGGATCTAATTCATGACCTTGCGAATATGGTATATAAAAAATATCTTTTTTAGGGTCAACCCGAGTAGAAAGAGCCCACATTATTTCAGCAGGACTATATATATCAACATCCGGATCTACTACAATGACATTTTTTATATTTATATGACTGGTCATCGCTGCCAGAGCAACATTTTTTGCTTCTCCCGGATTTTTCTTTTCCAAGGAAATGACAGCTAAAAATCCAGAACCATAAGGGGGAATGTGTACATTTTTTACATTTTTAGAAACGTAAGTAGTAAATTTTTTTAAAAGAGGCTCACGAGGCAATACATTACCTAAATTAATATGTTCAAAAGATCCACCATTTAGAGTTTGCCAAATAGGATTATTACGATAACATATAGCTTTTACCTTAAATATTGGACTTTTAGATATATTTCCATAATGCCCAGTAAATTCAGCTAACGGGCCTTCCTCTTCATGCACTTTAGGAATTATTTCTCCTTCAATTACAAATTCAGTATTTGCTGGAACATAAATGTTGCAAGTATGGCACTTTGCAACTTCAATCGCTCTTCCTCTTAAACCTCCGGCTATTTCTATTTCATCTCCCTTGTATCTGACTCCAGCAGCTATCATTATTACCGGATCTACTCCTACAGCTATTGCTATTGGAAGTGGCTTACCTACAGCTTCAGCACTATCTAAAAATTCTTTTAAATGTCTCCATTCATTTATCATAATCCCTGTTTTATTTTTATCTTTAATATGTAAACGCTGAAAAGATAAATTTTGACGATTATTATTAAGACCTTTGGAAACTGTTACTCCAGCAGTAATAAAGGAACCACCGTCTTTAGGGGCATGAATAGGAATTGGTATTTTTCCCAAATCAACACGATCACCAATAATAACATTTTCCATAAAGGGAGCATCATCTACTACTAATGGCTTTATAGGATTATCTAATGCACATTCTAATTTCTCAGATATTTCATCTACTTTGCATCCTAAGGCAAGAGCAATTCTTTTATGACTTGCTAAAAGCCCTCCTATTACTGGTATTGAATATCCTTTAATTTTAGAAAAATAAGCTGCCTTGCCTTCCATTCTTTCCAAGGTTGCTAAAATACTACCTAATTCCCACTTCAAATTTACTTGCTTATCAATAGTCATTAGCTGGTTGTTCTCTTTTAATACTTTTAAAAAGCTACGTAAATCATTAATTTCTCCCATTGAAATAATCTCCTCTTATAAAATATTTATAAATCTAAAAAAATCTCATCTAATTCTTTATCTTCTATATCCCAAGTTAAATCAAAAGGAGGCAGTGTTTCTTCTTTAAAGAATTCAGGGATACGATCATCATTCTTTCCCATTCTTGCATCTTTATTATATTTCTTTTCTAATGAGATAGTTAATTTTCCTAACTCATTGATATATTCTGGTTTCAATTCTAATCCGTATAGACTATTTAATAATGCTACAATTATATCCGGATGAGATGCTGTTGCTGCCATCAAAAAAACACACAAACCCAAAGAATCGTATGCAGCTCGGCTAATTTGCATTAACCGTGAAATTTTAACCTGATCTTTTTTATTATGATGATCTATAGGCATAAAAATAGTTAATCCAGCAGTATGGTCAGCCCCCATAGGTGACGTGGCATAAGTAACCCCTGTGCCCTTTACAGCACGAGGATCATAGGCTGACATACATTGATTTTTCACTACCGGAGAACGTCTTACATTTAAAAATTTTGCCGTAATTCCTGTTCCCATTCCTACCATTCGGCCCCTCCATTTATTTTTAGGCACTTCTTTTAATATATTAATAAATTCTTTGGCATCACCAAACTTTACTAACCCTGCCTCAGCCATTACACCTAGCGCTCCCCCGGTTTCAATAGTATCAAGCCCATAATCATTACAAATATAATTAATTTTAGCTACTTCATCTGGGTCTGAAATACCTAAATTAGAACCAATTAAACCTAATGTCTCATATTCTAATGGTGCAACAATTTCTTTTCCTTTTTTATCTGGAAAAACATTAGAACATCTAATTAAACAGCCGGACATACAAGCTTCTGTATTTTTCCCTTCTCCACCGCGTTCTTTAATTAAATTATAAATATTTTCCCCGGAAAGATTTTCTGCTCCATCAAATTGTCCCCTGCTAAAGTTAAAAGTTGGTAAGGCACCTACTCTTTGAGCATCCATAACTGTTGATGCAGTTCCATACTCAGCCAAAACTTTAATTCGTTCACATTCATTAATAATTTTATGGTATGCTTTGCGAACAGCTTCAAATTTTTCGCTATCAGTTTTATAATTTTTATATGTTCCTTTTTTGTTAAGCAAAATCCCTTTAATCTTTTTAGAGCCCATTACTGCGCCAAGTCCGCCCCGAGCAGCCATTCGGCCAGGACGATTATGTAAATCAGTTAGAGCTAACCCAGAATTAATTAATTTCTGCTCACCAGCTTGTCCAATAGTTATCAGACTATATTTATTCCCAAACCTTTTAAAAAGTTTTTTTGCAGTAGCATAATTACCTAATCCAATATAATCATCAGCTGAAATAAATTCTACCTTTTCCTCATCTATCTTTAAAAAATACCATTTATCCTCCTTAACCATTCCTTCTAAAATTATGGCCCTTAACCCCATTTTTGCCATTGAATCAGCAAATGTCCCCCCACTATTGCTTTCTTTAATTCCTCCAGTTAAAGGGCTTTTTGCACCTATTGAAATACGACCGGCACTAGATATTCCAAGACCGGCAAGAGGTCCATTACTAATAATTAATTTATTTTCAGGTCCTAAAGGATAACATTGTGCTCTAACCTCTTCATTCATTAAAATAGCTATTAATCCTCGTCCTCCGATAGTTAAAAATTTTTCAGAGATTTTTTGATAATTAGTATCTTTATTATTTAAATTAATTCTTAATAATTTCATTGTTTTTTCTTCCTTATTTCTTTAAATTTTAATTTTAATACATGTTTTTTAATTAATATCTGATCATATATTAAGTAATTTCTATAAATGATCGTAACTTTAACTTTTAACCTGAGGAATAGTTAATAAATATACCATGCAAGCTGGTATATAATATATTTTTTTACATCCGTAAATATCAATATTGAGTTTTTTAGCGTTACATTAATATTTACAAACATTCTAAAAGCATTCTCTGGTCATTTTTTCCGTACACAAAAGTATTTCCCGTAAAACTATTATAGAAATTTACTTTAGTAACATTATGACAAAACTCGGTCATATTAAAAATATTTCCTCCAGCTTCTTCTAATAATTTACTGAAAGGAATACCGTATTGCTTTGTAGTTTTTGGTGATAAAGTAATATCCTCTATAATGCTTTCAATATCTTCATCTTTGCAATCTACTACAAAACCGGCAGTACCTCCATAATAAATATAGGTGTTCGCTCTTATCATCGCGGTATATTCGTCTTTAGAAATAGGCGGGAGAGGGGCTCTCCCCCAAGCCGAAATTATATTATTTACATCAAAACCTAATTCATGTAAACGCCATAATGAAGTTTCTAAAGTTCGTGCAATAACATTAATCAGACCGACTAAACTTCCCGTAGGAGCTACTAAAATAAAAACGCCTTTTGGTTCAACTTTGCACTTTTTAGCAATATAAGCAGTGAGTTCCTCGCCAGGTAATACTTTATCTTGGAGAACCACTACCACTTTTTCACTTTTATCCTGATAAAAAAATGGTTTAGCAAATTTATCTTCCTTCGCAATGGCTCTAACCGGTCCAGAAATTAAAGGGACTATTCCCGCATCATTCTTAAATTCAGGAAGTGCCCAGCCAGAAAGCTGACAACTCAAGCAAGCAATAACTGGTTTATCTGCATAAATATTTACCTGAGGCAACTCTAATTCTCCTAACCGATAAATACCATAATTTAGCAATCCTAATCCACCCATAGTTATTTCAGTTAAATACTGAGCTGCTTTCCAACCACCAGGATAGTTTATCCCCATATCAATAACTGTTGAACCATTTTTAAGTGATGAAACCCCTATATTAAAAGCTTCTTTATCTTCTATAATTTTCTTTACTATCTTCATAGCTTCTTCATTTACACTAAGCATTTAGTTCTTCTCCTTCCATTACAACAAAAAATAGTAATCAATTTACAATCTGTTTATTTTTTTGGTAAATCTTAAAGGTGAATAAACAGAAACATCATAGGAAGAAACACCTCGAAAATAGACCTCCTTCACCATATTACCAATAGCTGAAGCAATACCTATTGCACTATGAAATCCAGTTACTACAAACATATTTTTAGGATTATCTAAAAAACCAAAAACAGGTTGCTTATCCTCACTATAAGAAACTAATCCTGACCACATTCTAATTATATTTAAATTTTTTAAAGTTGGAAAAAAAGATAAAACTCTTCTGGCTACCAGACTCAATCCAAAAGGACTATTTTGAGCATTATAATCCTCCCCCTCTGTGGTAGATTGAGCTAAGATAACTCCCCCGGAAGCAGACTGAGCTAAGCATGCACCTACTTTCATATTACTGATAAAAGAATATTCAGTAAATAGCCTACCATCTGTTACTGCGCCTTTAATGATTCGAGAAACCGGACTGCTGACCATTGCCTCTCCTCGTTCATAATAAATTGGTAGGTCAATTTCTACTTTATTAATTAATTCCCTTGTCTGTGCTCCTGCTGCACTAATAACCAAATTTGTCTTTATTTTTTCCGTAGGGAGTATTATCTCTTTTATTCTTTTATTAGCAATTTCAAATCCAATAACTGAAGAATTTGTATATATATCAGCTCCATTTCTTTTAGCAGCATTAGCAAACCCTATAGTTAAATTAAAAGGATTTAATATTCCTTCTGATGGACAATAAACTGCCGCTATTATTTTTTTCTGGTCGAGAGCCGGCTCCTGTTGGTTTGCGCGCTGAGGATTAACAATTTCTATTTCCTTAAATCCCCACTCGTGACATCTGTCAACTAAGGAACTAAGTACTTGTAGTTCTTCTTGGCTGGTAATAGGAATTAATCCGCCGGTCTCTGCATACTCAATATCAATTTCTAATTCCTGAGATAATTTCCTTAGTATTGATAATTGGTCTTGAGCCATCTTTAAAGTTATTGGATTTTGACGATAGGATAATACAGAAAATCCTAAATTTGCTCCTGAAGCTGCAGAACAGATATCCCCTTTCTCTACAAGAGCTACCCTAACTCCTTCTTTAGCCAAATGATAGGCAATAGCACAACCGCATACCCCGCCTCCGATAATTGTTACTTCGTATGATTTTTTATTTTTCATATGCCTATCTTTCCTCCGAAGTGATTTTAAATTATAAGCTAATATTCTATAATCTCTTTAACTCCTTCAATAATATCCTTCTTGTCTGGCAAATAACAATTTTCTAAGTTTGGAGCAAAAGCAGTGGGCGTATCTAATCCTGTAATTCTCTTAATAGGAGCTTTTAAAAATTCAAACATCTCTTCATTTATTGTCTGGGAAATTTCAGTAACATAATTACCAGTTTTAGGAGCTTCGTTTAATAAGATTACTCTCCCGGTTTTAGCTACTGAGTTAAATATGGTATCTTTATCAAAGGGAAGTAGGGTCCTTAGGTCGATAACTTCTGCCTGAATACCTTCTTTGGATAGCTCTTCAGCAGCTTCTAAGGCAAAGTACACCATCCTTTGAGAAGTAATTAGGGTGGCATCTTTTCCTTCTTTTTTAACTATGCCTTTACCTATTTCAATAGTATAAGATTCTTCGGGCACTTCTCCTTCCACATCGTAAAGCAATTTATGCTCCAAAAAAATAACCGGATTATCATTGCGAATGGAAGCTATTAGAAGACCTTTAGCCTCATAAGGAGTAGAAGGAGCAACCATATAAAGTCCGGGAATATTTAAGAACCAGGCTTCGGGTGTTTGAGAGTGATGATAAGCGGCATGAAATCCTGCTCCATTGACAGTTCTAACTACCAAAGGACAGGTTACCGTTCCGTTAAACATAAAATGAACCTTTGCTGAATTGTTTACTAATTGGTCATAACATTCAGTGATAAAATCGGCAAACATAATCTCAGCAACCGGTCGAAGTCCAGCCATAGCCGCACCATTAGCAATACCCAAGATAGCTGCTTCTGATAAAGGAGTATTTTTTACTCTTTTCTCCCCGTATTTTTTCCACAATCCTTGAGTAATTCCAAAATCTCCCCCCATCTGCGCTACATCTTCTCCAATTACAAATATCTTATCATCTCTTCCCATTTCCTGGTCTAAGGCTTCATTAATAGCTTTACCAAAAGATAATTTTCTCATCTTCCTTCTACCTCTCTCCCTGCATAAATATATTTTAAAGCATCTTTGGGCTCGGGTTCCGGACTTTCCATGGCATATTTAAGCATACCTTCAATTTCTTCTAAGCTTTGCTTATTTAACTCATCTACTTCTTCTGCACTAAAAATCTTATCGGAAATCATTTTTTCTCTTAAGCGTTTAATGGGGCAGCGTTCCTTCCAGATCTTTACTTCATCTTTAGGACGATAAGCCGCTGGATCTCCTGAGAACATCCCCTGCCAACGATAGGTTAGCAGTTCTAAAACAGTAGGACCTTCTCCAGCCCGTGCCCTTTTAACCGCCTTAGAGGAAGCTTCATAGACTGCGATTACATCATTTCCGTCAATTACTTCATTTGGAATACAGTATCCCCATGCTCTGTCAGACAAATTTTTAGGATAAGAGTGGACACTCTCCACACGGGTAGATATAGCGTACTCGTTATTTACCAGAACATAAATGATTGGGAGTTTCCATTTAGCAGCTATATTCATACCTTCATGGACTTCACCCCGACCTATAGTACCATCACCGCAAAATACAGCAGTTATATCTTGAGTATTATTATATTGAGAAGCAAAAGCTGTACCTAAACAAGTGACCATATTAGCACCTTGGATGGCATTAAAACCCATATTACGGCATTTGATATCCAAAATGTGCATACTTCCCCCTCTACCGCCGGAGATTCCAGTCTTCTTGGCAAATATCTCTGCCAGCACTCTCTCTTTGGGAGTACCCGATAAGAGACAAACGCCATGACTTCTATGATCAGGGAATTTATAATCAGTCTCTTTTAATGTAAGCATTACTCCAGCTTGGCAAGCTTCCTGGCCGGTGCTTAGATGAATAAAACCAGGGATATAACCTTTTTTGGCATACTTATCAACCATATCTTCAAAATCGCGAATTAAAACCATATTATAATAAAGTTCTTTTAAAACTCTCTTGGATAGATTCATCTTTTACTCCTCTCTATTGTTTTTAAACTTATATCTATTATGATATTTTTTTAGGTCTATGTTATTATCTTGTCTTTATTTTTGGCATACTATGTCAATTTTTTGCGATTAGTAGATAGATTAAGATAATCACAAAAATTATTTTATGAGTTAATTAAACATCTTTCTTTTTTTGTCCTAAAACATCAAGTTCAACCGGGTATAGAGGGGAGCGAACTGTATCAGGTAAAATATCTTCCTTTTTAACTCCGGTCATCTCCGCAATAATATCACGGATTAATGTACTGCAGGTTCTCCCTTGACAAAGCCCCATCCCTGCCCTGGTTCTTCTCTTAACAGCTTTGATGGTTGTATATCCTTCTCTAATTGCTTCTCTTATTTCTTCTTCGGTAATTTCTTCACATCTACAAATAATCTTTTTAGTGTTTTTTGACATCGTCTTTTATCCTTTCTATAGAGCGAATCTGATGGATATATTTTTTATCACAAGCTATAGTAACTATTGCAGTTTTATCAAAATTAGCCCTTTTATCAACTTTAACTATTTCCACTTCTGCAACAGGTTCTCCTTTTCTGTTAACCCCCACAGCTTTTCCCCTAACCTTCGGATAAGGTAAATATTCATAAGGGAAAGAGATGGTCGCCTTTTTAGAAGAGTAATTATAATTAAGCACAAAAATTGCCTGCCCGGGGCAAGAAGCTATACATGCTCCGCAGCCTTTGCATTTGTTTTCATCTAAATATGGTAAATCAGTAATATATGGATTTATATTTATTGCTTTAAATGGGCAGGCAGCAACACAGGGATCGCAAGGTATTTCCTGAATACATTCAATACAGGCCACCGCTCCCTTTTTAATTCTACTTAAGGAGGGATAACCTGGGAATTTTTGGAATTCTTTCAAAGAAGGAATACTTTTATAATTTTTTAATTTAGTATTTGCCTCTAATTCTATATAATCTCTTTCTTGATATCTCGTTTCTTTTTGTTGCAATGATAATAAAATCCTTTTTTTCGCAATAGAACGTTTATACCCAAAAGGTCCTCCTCTTAATTTATTAAGTCTATCCCAATAATCTTCTTTTAACTTTGCAAATCGATTACTATCTATATATCCTAAGGATGCTGCTACACTAATACCCGCAAGACGCCCCTCGTCAAGCGCGCTATTGGCTTCCTCAATTCCGGATAAATCACCGGCAATATAAATTCCCCTTTTGGTAGACTCCATATTATCATCGTGTAAAGGTAAAAAACCGCCTAACTCCGGAAAAAACTTAAATTCGCACCCTGCTAAACGTGCTAATTGCCCATTAGGGTTTAATCCTACCGAAATACATATTGTATCTACTGGTAATTTTTTTTCTGTTCCCGTTATAGGATTCCATTTTTTATCCAGGGCAATAATTACTGCCTCTTCTACACTTTTTCTTCCTCTTGCCTCTTTAATAGTATGACTGGTATAGATAGGAACCCCTGCCCTCATTACCTTTCCGGCATGAACCAAATATCCGGTTATGGATGGCCCTGCTTCAACAATACCCACCACATCTGCTCCGGCTTGTAGTAATTGATAACTTATAATTAAACCAACGTTACCAGAACCTACCATAAGAATTCTTTCTCCGGGGAGAACTCGTTCAATATTAATCAAAGTTTGAGCAGCTCCGGCGCTCATAACCCCCGGCAAGGTCCAGCCCGGAAACGAAAGAGCTTTTTCGACCCCCCCTGTTGCCAAAACTATCCTTTTAGCCTTTAATAATTTCATTTCTTTTTCTTCAACTAATAGCGAGATGATGTCCTTTTCCATAATTCCCAAAACTTTTGTCTGAAGAGAAATTTCTACACCCTGAGAATCTGCCTCCTTAAGTAAACGTAAACCGATATCAAAACCTCTGGTACCCGCCAAATGTTCTTTTGAGCCAAAAAACTTATGAATCTGTTTAAAAAGCTGTCCACCCGGTTTATCTTTATCATCTACCAATAAAACTTTAACACCGTAACGACTGGCCTCTATAGCCGCCCCTAAACCAGCCGGACCTGCACCTACCACTAAGAGTTCAACTTCCCTCATTCTTTTTATCCTTATCTCCATATCCATATTGCGTTTCAATTATCATTCCTTCTTCAACTCTGGTAACGCAAGTTCTAATGTTTGGCACTCCGTTTACAATCATAGAACAATCGGTACATTGTCCTATACCACAAAAAAAACCACGAGGGAGATTAAATCGATGAGTGTAGCGAAAATCTCTATAGCCATTAGCTATTAAAGCTGCAGCAATAGTCTCCCCTTTATGGGCATACATACTTTTCCCATTTACAATAATTTTTATTCCTTCTCTTTTTTCTTCTTTCCCCAAAATTGGATGTTCGATTATTCTCTTCATAGTGCCATGCTCCATTTTGTCTTCTTGTTCTAAAAAAATGAACTTTCCAACATGTCTTCCCGAATTATTCCTGCAGAAAAAGTACGGCTAGAGTTTATGTTAGTTATAGTATAGTGAGCGATGGTATGTATATCTTTATCTACTTTATAAAAATCACGATCACCTTCTTCAAAAATTTCCAAAAAAGGAGTCCCGAATCTTTTTGATGCAGAAAAAGGTAATTCTTTAATAATTTTTTCTATTTTGCCGTCTTCCCAATTAACTATATAATGAACCGATGCACCATAAATCAAAGCAGTATTCACTCTATCCATTGCTACTAATTCATTTTTAGTTTGAGGAGGAATAGGACAAGTACCTATTCCAGAAATAACGGTATAGATATTAAAACCTTTTTTATATAATCGCCACATTGAAGCTTCCACAGTTCGAGAACAGACTTGTATTGTTCCTACTAAACTACCCGTAGTAGCAGCAATAACATAAAGATTTTCTGGAGATATTTTACATTCTTTCGCAATTGATGAAGTTAATTCCACATCAGGCAAAACTGTAGTTTGCATTCCAAAAACTACTTCGTGATGATTATCTTGATACTCTACACATTGAGAAAATATATCATTTTTAGCTATAGCTCGCGCAGGTCCCGAACCTATTGGAGTTATCACTAAATTTTTTCTGGGAAGTTTCCAACCAGAAAATTGTGAAGATAAAGTTCCTTCTCTGGGTTTATCAATATATACATCTATAGATGGCAAATTTATTTCATCTTTTTTAAAATATCCAAACTGTGCCTTACCTAATCCACCAAAAGTGGCTTCTGTAAATAATATACCTGCACTTAAACTCCCTGTTTCATTAATGCCCGCATCAATCACAGTAGTTCCATTATCTAAATACAAAATTTTCACACCTAATTCTTCTGCTTTAGGGATAATTTTTTCCTTAACAATTTTTACAGCTTCTTGATTAACACTAAACATAAATATTCTCTCCTTGCCTATTTTGATTTATAATCTTGTGATTTTATACTTTTATTAAAATTAATCCTCTTTAAAATTCCTTCCCCTCTTTTGATCCCTTCTGTAGTAAGGCTTTCTTCATCAACGGTAATAATTTTCCCCTTCTCCATAATTACCTTTCCATTGATTATAGTTGTTTCAACATTACTGCCTTTTGCACAATAAACAATATTTTGTATTACATTATTAACCGGGGCAGAATGAGCTTTATTTAAATTAAGAATGATTAAATCTGCTAATTTTCCTTCTTTGATCGTTCCGGCATTTATTCTTGCTGCCTTTGCACCATTTTCTGTAGCCATCTTAAAGATTTCTGAAATATTAATCACTCCCGGTTCTTCAGAAAATACTTTTTGCAATAATGCTCCAACTCTCATTTCCTCAAACATATCTAATAAATCATTAGAGGCTGCACCATCTGTACCCAAGGCTACAGTAACCCCTCTTCCTAGCATTTTCGCTATAGGCGCTACTCCATCACTCAATTTCATATTACTCTTAGGATTATAAACTGGTATCACACCTCTTTCGGCAGCTATATCAATTTCTTCCTCTGTTAAATATATGCAATGAGCAGCAGAAATAGGTCTTCTCAATAAATTTAAACTTTCCATATATTTAAGTGGAGTAGTTTTAAATTCTTCCAAAGCCTGTTTGTTCTCCCATTTAGTTTCAGAAATATGAATCTGAAAACCTAAATTATATTCTTCGGTCTTTTTCACTAACCACTCCATTAATTCAGGAGTAGAACAAAACAGCGTAGAAGGAGCCATAAAAACTTGAAGTAAACCACCATTAACAGATCCTTGGTGCCACTTTTTAATATATTGCTCAATTTCTGCTTTTATTATCTTATCATCACGACAAAATTCTTTAGGAATCCAACGATTTGCTACTGTAATAGCGGCAATTCCTCGCATTCCAATATCCTGCCAAGCCTTAAAAATACTATCTAAGGTAAGATCCATATCGATACAGCAAGTTATCCCATTATGGATCATTTCTATAGAACTCAACATTGACCAATAATACCCTATTTTTATATCTCCTTTTTCCCAGCAATCTTTGTGCACTATATTTGCAAAAGGAAATGTTACATTCTCACACCAGGGGACTAAGGTTAAATCGTCTCTGCATCCTCTTAACATTGATTGATATAAATGAGTATGTGCATTTATTAATCCAGGCATTACCACTTTTCCCTTAGCCTCAATAATCTTGCAATTAGAAGATATCTCTTCTGGTAAAATAGTACCAATCTTTTTGATTTTATTACCTTCAATTAATATGTCTTTATTGTTAAGTATGTGATCAGCATCTTGGATTAAAGTGCTTATATTTTTAATTAAAATATCCATAGCTATTCCTTTTTTATATAATTAGTAAATTTTTTATATATAAAGAATAAATGTTTAGAAAATAAATTTCTCTGTTAATTTTTTATATAATGTTTTCCTAATGCAGTTGGCCCTCTTGACTTCCCAACTACTCCAATCAAAGCAGCAATAGTTAAAGCATAGGGTAACATTAGCATTATTTGAGTAGGTACTTTTACGCCTATTACTTGTAATTGCAATACCAAGGCAAACCCTGCTCCAAAAACTAATGATGCCCATAGCATTCCCCATGGTTTATATTTTCCAAAAATAATTATTGCTAAAGCTATCCATCCTCTCCCATCAGTTATATTTTCAGTAAAACGCGTAACCTGAGTCAAGGTTAAAAATGCTCCGCCAGTAGCAGCAAATATTCCACTGACAATCGCCGCTGTATATCGTATTAAATACACATTTATTCCGGCAACATCGGCGGCTTCAGGATTTTCTCCTACAGAACGAAGACTTAAACCATAAGTAGTTTTGTAAAAAAACCAATTTACAAAAATAACTAATAAAATAGCTAAATAAGTTAAAAAATTATGGTCAAAGAATATTTCACCGAAAATTGGCATCTTAGTTAAAAATGGTATATGTATCGATGAAAAATTTGCTGTCCTGGTTGTTTCATTAAGTAACCCTTGTTTACAAAGCATACGATATAAAAATCCGGTCAAACCTAAAGCAAAAAAATTTATTCCTAAACCTATTACTAATTGATTTCCTCCTAAGGATACAGTTACGTAGGCAAGTAGCAAACCTAATAAAGCTCCGCTTATTATCGCAAGTAAAAGACCTATCCAAAGGTTACCAGTTATTAGGACTCCATAAAATCCTAAAAAGGCACCCGCTAACATCATTCCTTCTAATCCCATATTAAATACACCGGTCTTAAACAAAATAAGGCCTCCTAATGATGTATAAAGTATCGGAACAGATAATCTAATAGACATTGAAAGCCAAGATATCAAATTAGTATATTTCATTTTATGCTCTCCCCTCTATTAAATTAGCGGAAAGTTTGTTAGTAAAATATTCGCTTGCAGTAACAAAAATCATTATCATACCTTCGATAATCCAGGATAAAGGCAAAGGTACACCAACCCCCCTCTGCATGGCCCCAGCACCTACTCGAATAAGTGAAAATAAAAATGCAGTTAAAATAATCCCTAAAGGATTATTTCTAGCCATTACTGAAGCGCCAAGACCTTCAAAACCATAACCAGGAGAAAAAGCTGGTATTAATTTATGTTGTGTCCCCATCAGCATACTTGCTCCGGCTAAACCGGCAAGCCCTCCAGATATAATAATTACAGTCATCGTACCTTTTAAAATATTAATACCTGCATAATTAGCTACATTAGAATTTTCTCCAATTACCCTTATTTGATAACCATAAGAAGAACGGAAAAGAAAATAATAAATAATAACTACTGTTAATAAGGATAAAATTACTCCTAAATTTATCTGTGTATGGGCAATTAAAGGTGGAAAATAAGCAGATTTAGCAATTTTTTCAGATTGGCTTACGTAAGAATCGGGCGGTTTAAGAAAATACATAACCATAAAATCTATTAAAAGAGTAGCTAGATAACTAAGCATAATAGTGCTAAGTATTTCATTTACACCCTTTTTAATTTTTAAAATACCTGCTATCCAACACCAAAAAGCCCCGCCTACAAATCCAGCTAATAATACCAAAGGAATATGTATAAAAGCTGGTAAGCCATGAATATAAATCCCAGCTAAAGTTGCTGTTAATGCTCCAAAATAAAGCTGGCCTGCTTGACCAACATTAAAAAACCCCCCCTTAAAAGCTATCGCAAAACTTAACGCACAAAATACTAATGGTACAAAATGGGTAAAAGTTTCACTAAAAAGACGAATATTACCAAAAACACTATGCAGCATGTAAGCATAAGCTCTCCATGGATTAATCCCAGCTAATAAAATAAGAATTCCCCCTAAAAATAAAGCTAAAAGTAAAGCTAAAAAAGGAATGATTGCGATAAATATTTTATATTTCTTCTGTTTAACACCAACATCACTCAAAATTAATTTTCACCATCCTTTCATGCAAAGCGAATAGGACAGCATATTGTGCCCTATTCGCTAGCTGTTATTACAATTCTAGTTAAAATTTAATATTTTCTTTGGTAAGTTCCTCTCGAATTTTCTCTATAGTAATTTTCCCATCGATAATTTCCTGTCTTAGCTCCATCACTCTCTCTATTCCATTCTCTGGTACTTTGTCTAATAATAAAGGATTAAAAGATATGTCTTCCGCCCCATCTTTAATTCCTTTTACTATATGATGGCCATGAAATTTACCTTCAATTACATCCTTAATTACTCCATAAACTAAGCTTCCTGTAGGAGCTAATTCATTAGCAATAACTGTTTGAGGAGCTATATCACACATATCTACTATTGCACCGATAGCCCAAATACCCGCATCCTCGCATACTTGTATAGCTGCTTGATTTATTTTTCCACATTGTGAATAAACAACATCTGCTCCTCCCTTTATCATTGATCTTACCAATTCTTGTCCTTTTACTACATCATCCCAGCTACCCACATGAGTAGTAATAACTTTAACTTTTGGATTAATCCATCTGGCTCCATATATAAAACCAGCATTTATAAAATTGTGAGCTATAGGACTATCGGTAGCAATCATTAAACCTACAGTATTAGTTTTAGTCATTAAGCCAGCTACTGCACCAGCTAAGCAATTTGATTCCCAATTAGTCCCGCTTACTGAAGCCACATTATCAGATGCCTTAAAACCATAAGAAATTGCAAACATTGTATCCGGGTATTGCTCTGCCACCTCAATAGTTGCATCAGTATAACCTAATTCATGCACTATAATTAAATCATATCCTTCTGCAACACAACTTCTTAATACCCCTGATAATTCTCCTTCGGAAACACTCTCTTGATAGCTAACGTCTATGTCGAAATCATCTTTTGCTTTCATTAAACCTGAAAATCCTTCTTGGTTCCAACCTTCACTGGTTATTGCGCTAGGGAATATCATAACAACCTTTAAAGGTTCAGCAAAAGCAAGAGTACTAGCCATCATTAAAGCAACAAACACTAAAATAAAAATTCCTAAAATTACCTTATTTTTACCTTTCATTTTATATATCCTCCCAATTCATTTTTTTACTTTTCGTTTTCTACAAACTTTAAACAATATCTATGCTTTTATTAGTTGTATTTATTTATCACCCCCTTTTTTTTCTATTGCGTTTATTTGCTTACGTTTAGATCCAGCCATCATTAAACCAATTTCTCCGATGTCAGTACTTCTGGGATCCACTTCTCCCACAATTTCTCCTTCATATATTATTGCTACTCGATCAGAAAGATTCATCACTTCGTCTAAATCTGTAGAAACTAATAAAATTGCCACTCCTTTATCTCTTTCCTCTAAAAGTTTATCATAAATAAACTCACAAGCCCCTACATCCAACCCTTGAGTTGGCTGTGCTACAAGCAATAATTTTGGTTGATTACTTAATTCTCTGCCTAATACAACTCTTTGTTGATTACCACCCGATAGTTTTTTCGTTTGAAGAAGGGGAGATGGTGTTTTAATATTATAATTTTTAATTATTTTCTGGGAATAGTCATTAATATATCCTTTGTTTAAAAATAGTCTACGAGTAAACGGAAATTTATAAAAATTTTTTAAGATAATATTTTCAGCTATAGTAAAATTTAAAATTATTCCGTATTTTTTTCTATCTCCTGGGATATGCGATAAACCCTGTTCGTTTAATTGTCGGGGAGTACTTCCTGTGACCTCTTTATTTAATATTTTTACATTACCTGAATTGACTTTTTGCAATCCACAGATTACATCTGCTAATTCTTTTTGCCCATTTCCATCTACCCCAGCAATTCCTAATATTTCGCCTGCTCGAATATTTAGACAAATATTCTTTAAAACCTTTAATCCCTTTTCGTTTTGTAAAAAAATATTTTGCAAGTCTAAAACTTCTTTCCCAGGTTTGCAATCCTTCTTTTTAATTGTAAAAGAAACTTCTCTTCCCACCATTAATTTAGAAAGCTCCCGAGGGTTCGTTTCTAATTTTTTCTTTGTCTCAATAACTTTACCATCCCTTAAAACTGTGATACGATCACTTATTTGCATAACTTCTTTTAATTTATGAGAAATAAAAATAATGGTACAACCTTGTTTTTTTAAAGCCCGCAAGTCTTTAAATAAATTCTGCCCTTCTTGTGGTGTGAGTACTGATGTTGGTTCATCCAAAATTAGAAGGTTCGCCCCCTGGTAAAGAGTTTTTAGAATTTCTACTTTTTGTTGATTTCCTACATCTAAACTTTCCACAGGTGTATCCAAGTCTAATTTTATATTAAACTTTTCAGCAACCTTCATGATTTTTTTATGAAGTTTTTTCTCTTCCAATAAAGGGGGCCTTTCGGAAGCTTGCCCCAAAATAATGTTTTCAAAAACTGAAAATCTAGGAACAAGCATAAATTGTTGATGAATCATCCCAATTCCTAAATTTATTGCATCTTTTGGAGAGTGTATTTTTATCTTTTTTCCTTTAAATATAATTTCCCCACTATCTGGTTTATAGAGCCCATATAAAATGTTCATTAAAGTAGTTTTTCCAGCTCCATTTTCACCTAGCAAGCTATGAATTTCCCCTTTAAATATTTCTAAATTAATGTGATCATTGGCAATTACTCCGGGGAAAGTTTTAGTAATTTCTTTTAAGCTTAATATGATTTCATGAGTCATATAAATACACCTCGTTTTTTAATAATTATCAATAATACATTTAACGATGAATAAATTTTTCAATCTTACGGTCTAATTCTTTTTGATTGGGAAAACCAGCCAAAATGGCTCCTTCTATTGGTTCTGTTAAACTTGCTAATCCGACTTTAAGAATTTTAGCAATCAAAGCCACTCTTCTTCCTAATATCCGTACGGAATCCATGCCTTCATTATCTTCTTTAGCTCCTTGTTCTTTTTTGTCATTAGACCAAACTGCTGCACCATTGTATGCAAAAATACCTCCACTAACTACAATCATTCCGGTGCAAAAAAAGAAATTATTTAAAGACTCAAGAGTAGTTTCCTGACCGCCATTTCTTGTTCCTCCCACTGCAATTGCTCCCCCTACCTTAGTAGCCCAATAACCTTTAGTTATATAATGCCCCAAAGGTCGTAAACGATTGATAAAAGCTTGTATTTGAGCAGTAGGACTCATTTGGTAAACCGGGGAACCTAAAATAAGGCCATCTGAATGAAGGATTATATTGTAGTAATCACGCATATTGTCGGCAAATACTGGACAATAATCTAATTGTTTTTGAATGCATCGATTACAGTGGATGCAAGGATGAATTTCTTTTCCTCTTAAATCAATAAACTCGGTACCAATACCAGAAATTTCAGTTGCTGCTAAAAGTGCTTCTTGAACACAATATTGAGTAGCTCCTTTTCGTGGACTTCCGCTTACACCTACTATTTTGACTTGTGTATTCATTAGTAACTTCCTAACTATTATTAATTGTTTTGAAATTTAAAAATAGATATGTGGTTAAGCTTATTCTTTTAAAACAAACTATCATTATCAGAAAAAACGACAAAAAGCCCAACAAACAAATAACTATTAATCTAATTTACGAACAATGGTAAGGTTTACTAAACTGGGATGAAAAGTAATTTCGGAACAGCAAATTAATTTATCAAATATTCCATAATAAAACTCTTCTCGTTTAATTATTGGTTCATTTTCTTTGATTTTAAGTATTTCACTTATTTTCATATCAACTTTACTTGGAATAAATCTAGTAATTGAATGAGAAAGTTCTTCATTGGTATGCTTACTTAGTAAATTAAAAAATCCTTTAAAACTATTAAAAGGTATTCCTTTATTTTGTAGGGGCATATTCAAAGCAGATTCAGGGATAATATTTGTAGCCAATATTGCAGGTTGGTTGTTGGCTAAATAGAGAAATTCATTTAAAAAATATTTTTTATCTTTGATGGACGGAATTTTTATTTCAAACTGAGATATATTATCTATCCATCCAGAGTTAATTCTTTTTACTGATGCCTTATAACCGCCATTTTCTAATAACTTAATAAAATCTTGGACTAAATCAATTCTCATTTTAACTTCTAAAGTGCTTTTGTGAATTAAATTTCCTATTCCTTGCTTTTTTGTTATTATTCCTTCTCGATCAAGAGTTATCAAGGCTTCTCGGATAGTTGAACGGCTTATTCCTAACATTTCAGAAAGTTTATCTTCCGGAGGTAATTTATTATTTTCAAAATCACCTTTTTTAATCATTTTTACTAATTCTGTCTTTGCTTTCAGGTAAAGAGGGGAATATTTAATTCTGGACACAATCATCATACCTCCTACATTCATACTTATTATTATAATGATTAACTTATATGCTGTCAAATATTTTTTGTGCGTTGTCCAGGACA
>DMCY01000083.1 GCA_003451675.1 Candidatus Atribacteria bacterium | reverse complement strand
GATCAGGGTAAACCCTGGGTAGGTGTTTTGCGAAAACTATCTGAGGTAGGATATTATTAATCAATTAAAGAAAATATAAAAAAGAAGATTAAAATGTATTACTGTAACCTAAAGAAAATAAGGATAATTATGCTTATTTGTAAAAACAAAAAGCCTTAACAAAATAAGGGGTAGGTCTGCCCAAAGCCAGAAGAATTTTTTTCACCAAAGAAAACTACCCCCCAAAAGGTTGACACAGACCTTTCTTTTAATTTATTTGACTAAGGATTTAAATTATAATAAAATCAATAGGGAACTTTTATTTTAATAGGGCGCCCGTGGCTCAATTGGATAAAGCAACTGACTACGGATCAGTAGACTGGGGGTTCGAGTCCCTCCGGGCGCACCAATATCAATACTTCCGGAAAGTCTTCATTAAAAATATGCCAAAAAATAGTGATAAAGATATTAGCTTAATGCAAGAAGCCCTGAAAGAGGCAGAAATCGCTTATTCCCGTCAGGAAGTACCGGTCGGAGCGGTAGTTATATATCAAAATAAGATAATAGCCCGGGCTCATAATCAGAAAGAAGAGTTACAGGATCCTACTGCTCATGCTGAAATATTAGCAATCCAACAAGCTGCTAAATACTTAGGAAGCTGGCATTTAGAGGTTATTGACCTATATGTTACTTTAGAACCTTGTCCGATGTGTGCCTATGCCATGCTTCAGGCTAGAATTAATAGATTAATATTTGGGACTCCTGACCCTAAAGCCGGAGCAGCAGGCAGTATCATTAACATCGTACAAGATAAGAGATTTAATCATCAAATGGAAGTAGTAAGCGGAGTATTAAAAAAGGAATGTAGCTTAATTTTGCAAAAATTCTTTCAAGAAAGACGTTGATTTTCAAACGTTAGTTAGTTACTTGTTTAGCTGGTTAATTGGTTAATTAGTTTAGTAGTTTAGTATTAATTCCTCAACTAACTAACCAGCTAACGAATAAGGAGAGGTGGCTGAGCCCGGCTGAAAGCGCTCGACTCGAAATCGAGTAGGCGGGTAGTCCCTGTCTCGCGGGTTCGAATCCCGCCCTCTCCGCCAAAATTAATAGTTTTTAAATTGATAGAAGTTAGGGTAAAATTTAGCGGGATAGTCAGGAAGTTTAGCAGAAAAATATTTTTGACACTAATGGCTATAAGGGGTATTATCTATTAGGCAGACAAAAATAAAGGAGAGGTACCGAAGTGGTCATAACGGGATCGCCTGGAGAGCGATTGGGCGGCCATAAGCTGTCTCGCGGGTTCGAATCCCGCCCTCTCCGCCAGTTTTAAAATGATTTTCATAAGTAAATATTTTAAGATTAAAATAGATGATCGTGCTAGACGGGGAGATAGCGGTGCCCTGTAACCTGCAATCCGCTATAGCAGGGTTGAATTCCTACCCGAGGTTTTATCTTTTTAAGGCTGGCTAAAATAAGTGGTGATGAAGATTGGGCCCTGTGCGGCAAAGAATTGTGAACTCCGTCAGATCTGGAAGGAAGCAGCGGTAAGCAAATCTCTTTGGGTGCCGCAGGTAAACCTGATTGGAGCAAACTGTCTTAGTATCGCTTGGGGAGGTGAATCGGAGGTAGGTGCACGATCATTAAATTATAGTTGGAAATAAAGCAAAAATTTATGATTTTAAGGAAATTTTTGCCTAACTTCAGATTAGGTTATTAGGGAGATTTTATGGAACATCAATCACTTTATCGTAAATGGAGACCACAGACTTTTGAGGATATAATCGGACAGAAACATATTACTCAAACTTTAATTAATGCTATTTCTCTAAACAGAACTTCCCATGCTTATATCTTTTCTGGTCCAAGAGGAGTGGGAAAGACGACCACTGCTCGTATTTTAGCTAAATCATTAAACTGCGAAAATGGGCCAACTCTTCATCCCTGCAACAAATGTGAGAGATGTATTAGAATCACCGATGGCTATTCTATGGATGTAATAGAAATAGACGGTGCCTCTAATAATGGAGTTGATAGCATTAGAGAGTTAAGAAATAAAATTAACTTTGCACCTGCTGAGGGAAGATATAAGATATATATTATTGATGAAGTACATATGTTATCTCAAGGGGCGTTTAATGCTTTGTTAAAAACTTTGGAGGAACCACCACCCCATGTAATCTTTATATTTGCCACTACCGATCCTCATAAAATTCCCAGTACTATTTTATCCCGATGTCAGTGGTTTAATTTTAGAAGGATATCTTTAGCGGACATTGTGGCTAAATTAAAGATGATTGTTAAAGATGAAAAATTGAATATAGATGATAAAAGTTTAGACATAATAGCCCGAAGTTCGACGGGTTCTATGCGTGATGCTGAAAGTGCTTTAGATCAAATAATTGCTTATTGTGGCAAAGATATAACTTCTCAAAGCGTTAGAGAGGTTTTAGGAATAATTGAGGAAGAAGTTTTTTTTGAGTTTTTAGGGGCAATAATAAAAAATGACACGCTTAAAGGGATAGAGATAATTAACCGGACATCTGATTTAGGAGAAGATGCTTCCCAATTTATAAAAAATTTAATGGAATATGTTCATAATTTATCTTTAGCCAAAGTTTGCCAAAAAGAAATACTGAATCTTAAGGGTATATTTACTGAAAATAGGGAAAGTTTGTTAAAACAATCTAAAATGATTAAATTGGAAAAATTATTTAATATTGTTAATTATCTGGCCGAAGCAGAAAGAAAGATGAGGTATACCCGCCATCCCTGGATTTTACTGGAGATGTTGGTTATAAAATTTACTGCAGGTGAGAATTATTCTTTAAAAGAGGTTAAAGAAGAAAAAGATAAATATTTGTTAGACTTCTCTGCAAAGAAAGGTGTATCAGAATCGAGCAAGAAAAATGCAGTAACAAGAGAGGAAATGCCACCAAAGAAGAAGATCCAGGATAAGGTTAAAACTAAAGAAGATTCCTCTATTCAGACCAAAGAAGTATCTGTTGATTTAGATTTTAACCGGGCCTGGACTACAATTTTAAATAAGATAAAAAAAACTAAAATGGCTGTCTATTCTTTTATTATAGCTAACAATTTGGTTACTATAGAAAATGATAAATTGATAATCGGATTTAATAAGAAATATACCTTTCACAAAGAGAGTTTAGAAAAGAAAAATAACAAGATTTTATTGCAAGATTTAATCAAAGAAGAGACCGGCAGGCTTTTAACTATAGAATGTATTATTAACGACAATGGCAAAGAGGATTCTTTTTTAGAGGCTGAACAAGAAAATAAGAAAAAAGCCGCAAGAACAAGGAATGAAGAGGGAAATGAACGAGGAGAAAGAGCAGGAGAAGAAAAAGATAATGTAAAAAAAAGAAGTAATGAGGTCCCGGAAGATAATATATTAATTAGAGAGTCGTTAAATTTATTTGAAGGAACGATTATTAAGAAAAAATAGACTATATTAGAGAAAGGAGGAAAAAGAAAGCAATGGATATGAAATTTCTTATGAAACAAGCGCAAGTTATGCAGAAAAAGATGGAAGAAATGAAAAAAGAGTTGGCCCAAAAGGAAGTTAGAGTTTCTTCTGGGGGAGGGATGATTGAGATTGTAGTAAATGGCCAACAGGAAATTAAAGAAATTAAAATAGAACCAGATGTAATAGATGCAAATGAAAAAGAGATGTTAGAAGACTTAATTTTGGCAGCAGTCAATGAGTCACTACGTCAGTCAAAGGAACTAGCTGCTCAAGAAATGAGTAAATTAACCGGGGGTATAGATGTTCCTGGATTATTTTAAGAGGAGGCAAAGGTGTCATTTAGATATACTAAACCTTTTGCTAGATTAATTGATGAATTTTCAAAAATGCCGGGCATAGGTCCCAAGACAGCCCAGAGATTAGCTTTTTATATTTTAAAGAATTCCTCGGAAAGCGTTGCAAGTTTAGCTAAGGCAATATTAGAGGCCAAAGAAAAAGTTAAACATTGTTCGATTTGTGGCAATATAACCGATCAAGAAATATGTGAAATTTGCCAGAATATTAATAGAGATAAGTCTATTATATGTGTCGTAGAAAAGGTAAGGGATTTGATTGCCATAGAAAATACGGGGGAATATAAGGGTTCATATCATGTTTTGGAAGGAGCAATCTCTCCTTTAGACGGAGTAGAACCAGAAAATTTAAAAATTAATAGTCTATTAAAAAGATTAAAAACTGAAAAAACGAAAGAGATAATATTAGCCACTAATCCCAATATTGAGGGAGAAGTTACCGCCTCTTATATTACTAAATTGATTGAACCTTTAAATATAAAAGTAACCCGTATTGCCTATGGTGTGCCTATAGGGGGAAGTTTGGAATTTGCCGATGAAGTGACTTTAACTCAAGCCTTAATAGGAAGGCAAGAAATTAAATAATTAAGCAATCTCTTATGTCATTACTCCAGCATTAAAAAATCTTTTTCTAATTTTATGAGTTATATTTTTAAGATAGATTACTTTAGTTTTTTTAATTTATCTGTTAGACTAAAGAAGTCTTAAGTTAATAAAAAAATTTTAATAAAATGGAGGTACAGCATGATAAATAGAAAAAAAATTACTATTGATGGGAATACCGCAGCTGCTCATACAGCATATCATCTAAGTGAAGTTGTAACCATATATCCTATTACCCCTTCTTCACCTATGGGTGAATTTGCTGATCTTTGGGCTGCTGAAGGAAAGACTAATATTTGGGGAACGGTTCCTCAAGTGACTGAAATGCAAAGCGAAGGAGGTGCATCGGGAGCAGTTCACGGATCCTTACAAAGAGGAGGTCTTACTACAACTTTTACCGCTTCCCAGGGACTTTTATTAATGATTCCTAATATGTATAAAATTGCCGGGGAATTGACTTCTACCGTATTTAATGTTGCTGCTCGTTCAGTAGCCTGTCAGGCCCTTTCCATATTTGGTGATCATAGTGATGTAATGGCAACCAGATCAACCGGGTTCGCTTTACTTGCTTCCAATTCAGTTCAGGAAGCCATGGATTTCCCCTTAATTGCTCAAGCGGCATCTTTAGAATCTCGAGTACCATTTCTTCATTTCTTTGATGGTTTTCGTGTTTCACATGAAATTTCTAAAAATGAACTTTTAACTCCTGAAGAAATGAGACTCTTAATTAATGATGATTTAGTAAGGGCTCATCGAAAAAGAGCACTTTCTCCTGATAATCCTTTTATTAGAGGGACAGCTCAAAATCCGGATGTATTCTTTCAAGCAAGAGAAACAGTCAATCCTTATTATCTTAATTGCCCGGATATTGTGCAGAAAGTTATGGAAAAATTTGAGAAGGTTGCGGGGAGAAAATACGAACTGTTCCAATATTTTGGCGCCCCGAATGCTGAAAGGATTATCGTATTAATGGGTTCAGGAGCTGAAACAGCGCAAGAAACAGTGGAATATTTGATGAAAAAAGGAGAAAAAGTAGGTTTAATAAAAGTTCGTCTTTACCGACCATTTTCCATTAAACATTTTATTAATTCTCTCCCTAAAACTGTAAACACTATAGCTGTTTTAGATCGCACCAAAGAACCGGGGAGCATTGGAGAACCATTGTATACTGACATAGTAACTGCAATACAAGAAGGGATATCTGAAGGGATAGTTCCTTTCGAAAAGACTCCCAAAATAACCGGAGGAAGATACGGACTTTCTTCTAAAGAATTTACTCCCGCTATGGTAAAAGGAGTATTTGAGGAGATGAAAAAAGAAGTTCCTAAAAATCATTTCACGATAGGAATAAATGATGATGTAACACATTCCAGCATTTCTTATGATCCTAATTTTTCCATAGAACCTGCTGATAGAACTCGGGCAATCTTTTATGGTCTTGGTTCAGATGGTACTGTAGGAGCTAATAAAAATTCTATAAAGATTATCGGTGAAGAAACCGATAATTATGCTCAAGGTTATTTTGTTTATGATTCTCGGAAAGCTGGTTCACTTACCATTTCTCATCTAAGGTTTGGCCCAACTCCTATTCATTCTACTTATTTAGTCAATCGAGCAAATTTTGTAGCCTGTCATCAGTTCTCCTTCTTAGAGCGTTATGATGTATTAAGTGCTGCCCAACCAGGCGCAGTATTTCTTCTTAATAGTCATTATTCTGCTGAAGAAGTGTGGGAACACCTGCCTTATTCGGTTCAAGAGACTATTATCGAGAAGAAACTGCGTTTCTTTGTAATTGATGCTTATAAGATTGCCAAAGAAGTAGGTTTAGGGGGAAGAATCAATACTATAATGCAAGTTTGTTTCTTCTCTCTTAGTAATGTTATTCCCATTGAAAAGGCAATAAAAGCAATAAAACGTCACATTAAAGAGAGTTACGGTAAAAAGGGAGAAAGGATAGTAAATACTAATTTTGCCGCAGTAGATAATGCACTTTCTAACCTTCATGAGGTTAAAGTCCCAAGTAAAGCTAATAGTAAATTAGCGAAACATCTTTCTGTTCCAGTAGAAGCACCTGAATTTGTGCAAAAGGTAACTGCAAAGATAATTGCTGGACAGGGAGATGATATACCTGTTAGTGCTTTTTCTCCTGATGGAACTTTTCCCAGTGGTACTACTCAATGGGAAAAGAGAAATATTGCTCAAGAAATTCCTGCCTGGGATCCTGATACCTGTATCCAGTGTGGAAAATGTGTTATGGTATGCCCTCATGCAGTTATTAGAGCTAAGGTTTATGATCCAAAATTACTTTCTTCCGCACCGGATAATTTTAAATCTGCAGAAGCAAAAAATTCTCAATTTAAAGGAATGAAATTTACTATCCAGGTTTCTCCTGAAGATTGTACTGGATGTGGTCTTTGTGTAGTGAACTGTCCGGCAAAGAATAGAACTAATCCTGGACTGAAAGCTTTAGACATGGTTTCTCAACCTTCTGTTAGAGAACAGGAATCCAAAAATTGGAAATTTTTCTTAGGAATTCCTGAAGTTGACCGAAAAGAGTTAAAACTTAGTGCAGTTAGAAATGTTCAGTTCTTGCAGCCGCTTTTCGAATTCTCCGGTGCTTGTGCTGGCTGTGGTGAGACTCCGTATGTAAAACTTTTAAGTCAATTGTTTGGAGACCATGCAGTTGTAGCTAATGCTACCGGGTGTTCTTCTATTTATGGGGCAAATTTGCCTACTACTCCTTGGACCTATAATAAAGAAGGTAAGGGCCCAGCTTGGTCTAATTCTCTCTTCGAAGATAATGCTGAATTTGGATTAGGCATGAGATTAGCTATAGATAAACAGTTTGAATATGCCTTAGAATTATTGGATAGACTTTCTTCTGATATAGGGAAAGATTTAGTTAGCGAAATTAAAACAGCCGATCAGTCTACCGAGGAGGGACTATACAAACAGAGAGAAAGAGTAAAAACATTAGAAAAGAAATTGAAAGAAATAGACAAAGTAGAAGCAAAAGACTTGCTTAGCTTAATAGATGTTCTTACTAAAAAGAGTGTATGGATTTTAGGAGGAGATGGATGGGCCTATGATATCGGTTATGGAGGATTAGATCATGTTATTGCCCAGAGGCGTAATGTCAATATCTTAGTATTAGATTCAGAAACTTATTCTAACACTGGTGGACAGATGTCTAAAGCGACTCCTCTTGGAGCAATTGCCAAGTTTGCTGCTGGAGGCAAGAGGACTTTCAAGAAGGATCTGGCAATGATGGCAATTTCCTATGGAGATGTATATGTGGCCCGAGTGGCAATGGGAGCTAACGATGCGCAAGTTATTAAAGCTTTCCAGGAAGCAGAGGCTTTTAATGGCCCTTCTCTTATTATAGCTTATTGTCATTGTATTAGCCATGGCTTTAATTTGATTCATGGTTTAGAACAACAAAAGTTAGCAGTTCAATCGGGATATTGGCCCTTAATAAGATTCAATCCAGATCTTGCTAAAGAAGGGAAAAACCCTCTCCAATTGGATTCTAAAGCTCCGAGCATTCCTTTGGAAGAATATATATATAATGAAAATAGATACAAAATGCTTACCCGGACCATGCCAGAAGTAGCTAAAAAATTATTAAAAGAAGCTCAAGAAGGGGTTTTAAAACGTTGGAAGATGTATGAACATTTAGCTTTATCTTTTGTAAAAAAATAAATATAATGTAGATAATTTCTTAATAAGGGATAGTAAGTATTAATTACAAAAAGATACCGTAAGTCCATAAGATTTGCGGTATCTTTTTTGACCATGATTTCTTTTTTTTCTTTACACGATACGCAATACGATATACTCGATACGAATATTAAAGCAATAGTTGTTTTTATATTTTTTTCTATTATAATATAAATAGATTAATAAAATGTATAAGAGAGGGGGATAAAATAAATTGGTTGATAAAGGTACTTATAAATTAAAAAAAGGTTTAGCTGAAATG
>DMCY01000084.1 GCA_003451675.1 Candidatus Atribacteria bacterium | reverse complement strand
GTTTAGCTGAAATGTTAAAAGGTGGAGTAATAATGGATGTGGTGAGTGCAGAACAGGCGAAAATTGCCGAAGAAGCTGGCGCAGTGGCAGTTATGGCTTTAGAAAGAGTCCCCGCTGATATTCGGGCAGCTGGTGGTGTGGCTAGAATGGCGGATCCTAAAATAATAAAAGAGATAATGAAAGCAGTAACTATTCCGGTAATGGCTAAAGCAAGAATTGGCCATTTTGTGGAAGCCCAGCTACTAGAGGCTTTAGGGGTAGATTATATTGATGAGAGTGAAGTATTAACTCCTGCTGACGAGAATTATCATATAGATAAATTGAATTTTAAAGTTCCTTTTGTCTGTGGAGCAAGAAATTTAGGCGAGGTTTTAAGAAGAATAGGAGAAGGTGCTGCCATGATTAGGACTAAGGGTGAACCAGGTACAGGAAATATTGTAGAAGCGGTAAGACATATGCGCCAGGTTATGGATGAAATGAGAAGATTAAAAAATATGCCTAAAGAGGAATTGATGACCAAGGCCAAAGAATTAGGTGCACCCTTTGAACTTTTACAAGAAGTAGCCCAAGAAGGAAGATTACCGGTAGTTAATTTTGCTGCCGGAGGGATAGCTACCCCTGCCGATGCCGCTTTAATGATGCAATTAGGGGCAGATGGAGTATTTGTAGGTTCAGGTATTTTTAAATCAGATAATCCTAAAATAAGGGCAAAAGCTATTGTAGAAGCTACTACCCATTATGATAATCCTAAAATTATCGCTCAAGTTTCAGAAGGATTAGGTGAAGCAATGAAAGGAATAGAGATTTCTCAAATTGCCCCGGCTGAACGAATGCAGGATAGAGGATGGTAAGCTAAGAATTAAATTAATAAATGAACCAGAGAGGAGCTGAAAGGAAATCTTGAAAGTGGGAGTATTGTCCTTGCAGGGAGCAGTAGAAGAACATTTAAGGATGATAAAAAGGTGTGGATTTGAGGGAGTCAAGATAAAAACAGTTGAAGATTTGGGAAAAGTCGATAGATTGATAATACCCGTAATACCCGGAGGTGAAAGCATTACTCTTTTATATTTTAACTCTTTTAAAAAACTACTATAATTTTAATTTAGTAAGGAGAAATAGATGTGAATAAAAAATTTAAACAAGTCTGGGATTCAAAAAAAGGTCGCCCAGTGTTAAGAGAAATTAAAGAGAATGAAAGATGGCAATTTGA
This sequence comes from Candidatus Atribacteria bacterium, assembly GCA_003451675.1. Next base: position 50,472 of record DMCY01000084.1, on the reverse strand, counting down.
TTTTGGTGAATCTATTGGAATGCTTGCGTTTGGTCAATGGTTTCCAGCTATATGTCATGGACATCAAACTTATATGACTACTTATGATTTCCCTATACGCTTAAAATTTGTAGATTCACCTTTACCTCCTGATGATATTGATGAAGAAAAAGAAAGAAAATATCGTGGTTGGAATCTTCCAGAATGGATCAGATGTGCAAAAGAATTAGAAAAAGAAGGGGTGAAAGCTATTGTAACTGGCTGTGGAATTACAGGAACTATACAAAGAGAATTATCAAAGTCTGTAAATATTCCAGTTTTTACCTCAACTATATTATTTGTTCCAGTGATTTATAACTCACTAAGTTATGGTAAAAAAGTTGGCATTTTAACGGTAAGTTCTAAAATGATTACTCGTTGGGATAATATGTTATTAAAAGAGTGTGGGGTTAGTGAATCGATTCCAATTGTTATTTCTGGAATAAGTGAATCAGATTACTGTGAAACTTGGTGGTCTCAATTAAATAAAGATTTTGATAAGAAAAAAGTAGAGGAAGCTATAGTTAAAGTAGCCTTAAAAATGATTTCTGAAGAACCTAAAATAGGTGCAATTGTTTGCGAATGTACTGAAATGCCTCCATATTCTGAAGCTATTAGGAATGCTACTGGTTTGCCTGTATTTGATGCAGTTGACATGGTAAATTATGTATATAGTATAGTTAAAAATAGATAAAGAATCGTTATTTATTAAGCCACATAAAACACCAGACTCCTGTCTGGTGATGTAGTGGCTATCCAGACGAGATGGCATTTGGTATAATGGAGCATGAGATTCAGAAAAAGTGCCCATACTATCTACAAAACAGAATACCACCTCGTCTGGATATCGAGATATCGGAGAAAAATCTTTGCAAAAGGAGTAAGGGAATATACGGAAAAAATACTTTCGCATATCCCAGAACTTTATCCCGATATCGAGGTAGTAAAGCTTAGTGTACAAGAGGATCATGTTCACATGGTAGTCGTGATACCTCCCAGAATTGCAGTTGCCGATGCAATTCAGTATATCAAAACACAGTCGGCAAAAAAGCTCAAGGCGAAATTTCCTTTTATGCAAAAACCTATGCAAGGAAAGGTGGCATCTGGTCGAGAGGGTACTGTGTAAGGAAAATTTTAAAAAATTTCTTGCAGAAAATTATTTAGAGAATAAAAAATAAAGGGATAAGTGAGGAGAGCTATAAAATGTATTATAAAATTAACCATGCTATCTATCATAGATTTGAACAAAAAAATGAAATGTTTTGCCGTTATCTATGGGATAAAGATTTGAAAACTTATCAAAATAATTTTGCGGGTGATATGCTAAAGAATATTAAAGAGAATAAGGAAGGTTATACCCACTTCGATTATGCCTTTTCTAAAGCTTCCTGGGCAGTCTATAATCGATTTCCCTTTGCCTTTTCCTGGGAAGGTGATACCTCTTTTGATGAGGATTGGTATGGGTATAAATTAAGAGAAAAAAATATAAAATTAAAAACTTGGAAGAATTTACTGCCCGGGTAAAAAAAGTAGCCAGATTTTACGGTGCCTCTCTGGTAGGGATAACTAAAATTAATGAAAAATGGATTTATGAAAATGCAGGGGAGAGATTTAACGGTAAGTTTATGGGTTCTTATTCTATAAATCTCCCCGAGGAAATTAATCGGGTAATTGTTATAGCTATTGAAATGAATTCACTTGCTCTATCTGTTACTCCGGCTGTGCCTGCATGCGCCGCAACAGGATTGGGATATTCCAAGATGGCATTTGTCATTTCTTGTTTGGGAGAATTTATACAAAATTTAGGTTATCAAGCTATCCAATGCGGAAATGACACAGCTTTAAGCATTCCTCTGGCGATAGATTCCGGTTTGGGCGCTCTGGGGCGAAATGGTTTACTCGTCACTCCGGAATATGGTTCTAATATTAGGATTTGTAAAATATTTACTGATTTGCCTTTAATATCTGATAAACCGAATGTTCCATTTATTTCCAAACTTTCTAATTTTTGTAAAAAATGTTATCAATGTGCCGAAGCTTGTGAAAATAAAGCAATTTCTTTCGAAAAGGAACCAAGTTTCAAAGGAAAAACTATTTCAAATAATTCAGGTGTAAAAAAATATTATATAAATCCTGAAAAATGTTTTGAATTTTGGACGGAAAATAACAGTGATTGCTCCAAATGTATAACAGTCTGTCCCTTTTCTAATATAAAGAAAAATTTATCTGCTGAGAACTTTTGGAAAGGGGATTAATAACTTTTCTTGAATTTTATACTATGATTATTATATTCAAATAAAATGATTTTTTATATCATTATTTATTTTCGTTATTTAGTTTTTAAAGAAGCTATGTTAAATATTTTGTATTAAATAGTTAATTTTTAGAAGATAACTATTGAAATTATTTCTTATATTTATTTTGCTATACTCGCCAACTTGGCTACATTCAAGAACATATCCAGATCTTTCACCTCCAGGGTCTCCCCCCGATAAAGCGGACACTCAGTCAGAGAAGAAATACTCTCGCTATATAGAAAAAGTGAGGTATCGGACCAAGATATTTGAACCTTATCAGTCCCATATTCTTAATCTATACCGAGTAAATGACTTTCAAAGACTTTCAAAAATCGGCGGTATACGATTATCTTGAAGAGAAATTCGGGCCTTTGCCGGGTACAGAGAGGAGTTTCCGTAACTATATCAGTTACCTGGTAGAGACCGAACAGTTGAAATTCAATAACCATAAACGGATATATTCTCCGGTTACTGAGCTTCCCTACGGTAAACAGCTACAGATCGATTTCGGAGAATACCGTACCAAAAGAGGCTTAAAACTGTGTATATTTGCCGCGGTTTTATCTGCCAGCCGCTACAAATACTGTGTCTTACAGGATAGACCCTTTACTACTCTAGATCTGATCAACCATCTTCTGGATTGTTTCCAGTATATAGGAGGAATGCCTGAAGAGCTGGTAATAGATCAGGATAAGGTGATGGTAGTAAGTGAAAACAGGGGAGATATCATCTACACTAAGGATTTTAAGCAATTTATAGAAGAGATGAATTTAAAGATGTATGTCTGCCGGAAAAGTGACCCGGAGAGCAAGGGGAAGATAGAAAATGTGATTAAGTTCATAAAGAGGAACTTTTTAAGGATAAGAGATTTTGAAAACATTGAAGAAGCCCAGGAAAGGCTAATTAAGTGGTTGAACCGGCGGGCCAATGGCAAGATTTCACTGGCCACCCGGCGTATCCCTCAAGAGATGTTTACCGAAGAGAAGGCCTATTTGAGGACATTAAAAAATTCTATCTACCGCCAGGATAACTTAAATGCCAGAGAGAGACGGAAAGCAGATATTACCGGCGAGATATCGGTGAATTCTTGTAAGTATCCGGTACCCTTAGAATACCGGGAGCGGGAGGTAGATATCTATAAAACAGCAGAAAGGCTTTTCATCTACGATATCCGTACCGGAGAAAAGATAGTAGAATATGCTATATCTCCCATTCCGGGAAGCCGGATAACAAACCGGGCCAGATGCCACCGTAAAGAGCTTAAACAGAAGCAATTAAAAGAGGAGCTAAAGAGACTTTTTGCCTTAGATAGCTGGAGTGAATTTGTAGATAAAAACTTCCGGATGTATACCCGCTATTTCCGGGATCAGTATCATGATGTACTAAAGAAATTCTCCCGGGGAATAGAAAAAGAGCATCTAGGGCAGGCTATAGACCTGTGTCTGGAAGACCGGACTTACTCTATGGCAAATCTATATGATACTTATCAGTATTACCAACAGGAAGCCGAATTAGCCCTACCGAAGGTAAAAATTGTTTCTAACTTAAGGGGTATCATTTCAAGTAGAAAAGAGGGATATCGGAGTTTATCATAACCTGGTAAATGTCTCGGAGGCTCGATCATGAAAAAATATCAGCAGGTAACAAACTTACTGGAAAACCTAAAGCTTAAAGGAATGATCCCTAATCTGGATAGCGAGATAACCGAAGCAGAAGAAAAGAAAATATCCTATTTGAGTTTTTTGGACCTTCTTTTAAAGGCGGAGATAGACTACCGGACAGAAAGGAGGCTCAAGCGGAATATGGTAGGAGCCCATTTCCCGGTAGAAAAAGACCTGGCGGATTTCCAATTTGCCAGAGTAAAAGGTATCACCAAGTCAGACCTATCGGCTCTTCTGGATTTTCTATGGCTGGATAATCACCACAATCTATTATTTTTTGGACCACCCGGTATCGGTAAAACTCATTTATCCATAGCCATCGGACTAAAGGCCATACAGGCAGGCTATACGGTATGTTTTGAGCGGGTGGCATCCCTTATCAAACTGTTAAAGTTGACCGATATTCAGCGCAAGGCCGGTTTTAGAGTGAACCGCATCTTAAAAGCGGATCTGATTATCATCGATGAGATAGGCTACACACCCATAGAAAGAAAGGAGACTAATCTATTTTTTAATCTGATAAGTGAACTTTACGATACTCTTAAGGGGTCAGGTCTTGCAATATAACAAATATAATATGTTAGTAACATGACCAGGCCATTACAGATAGAATTTAAAGGAGTAGTTTATATTGCATTATTATATAAAATTAGAGGATTATCAGTTTTTACAGGAAAAAATACTAAGGCTTTAAAACGTAGAAAATATAAGGGTTTCTGCGTTTTTTTGTTATACAAGATGTTGGTAGTAGTTGAGAAAATAAGGAAAAAAGAGGCCAAAATATGTATTTTTAGGCTGCTGAAAGTCCTGCAAAATAAGGGTTTCAGAGAAATATTGCCGTAGAAGCGTTTTTTGAGGTTGACTAAGGTGATTGGTCATATTTTTTAAAATCGGCGCTTAAAATCGCTTATATTAGGTGTTGATGAAAACCCTTATTATATAAGGCTTTCAAGAGGGCATTTTTCCACAATTTTAGAATAAATAGGGACGCATCCCATTTTCTTAGATAATTAATATTTTATTTTTAAATTAAATAAATAGGGACGGTATACCAGCTCAATAATTCAGTAACTTTTAGCGGAAAATCTATGGGATCTGAGGAGTTCTTAACCGGATGGCTGAAGCTTTAGGGAAAATTAAACCATAGAAAAAATAGGATGTACCTATTATTTATTATGAAATTATCAAGTGGGGCTTATGATAATATTGAATTTTAGATGTATGGTAAAAAAATATGCTTAATAATAAAATTAAAAAATATTTAGACGAATTGGATAAAGAAGTATGTCCTCTTCACCCATCTCTTGGAGAACATAAAATTGCGGAAGAAATAAAAAATATTCTTAAAAAAGAGGGTGAAAGTTATAAGCCCTCAAATGAAGATATTGCCGAACAGATTGCTTTTGATTTTTTAGCAGAATATCCAAATGATAATTCTGGTTGGGGAACATACTATGGTCCAATGTTTGTTCTGCCGAATAAAAAAGGACAAATGGTTGAGTATCCAAGTATTCAACAAATTAATGAGGAAACATTAAATTATTGGGAAGGTAAAGCAAAAGAATCTAAAAATCCAATTCTATCATCAAGGTATGCAGATCTTGTTGTAGATTTTTCCCTAATTATTCTTAAAGAAAGTGCAAATCATAAACTTTCCCATTTAGTTATTGATGCAAGTATTAAAATATGTAATAAATTACTAGCTAGACATCTTGATTGCAAAACAAAAGCTAAACGAGCTTTGAATTTATCCCTACAAATTAATGACCAGCAAAGAATACAAAAAGTAAAAAAAACAATAATTAGCCTTGAGAGAAAAATTGCAGTAGATGCAAAAGCTGGTCTATGGGGTTTTGCTTTTAAATGGTTACTTTTAGATTTTAGGAACAAAATTGTCGTTTCTCCTCAAGAAGAAGAGGATTTAATCAAGGATTTAGAAAAAAATTAGAAAGAATTAAAAAAGACCCTTGGTCTGCTGAGCATGCTGTCTCCTTACTTGCTGAGTATTATGCAAATGGAAGAGATGAAAGTAATTTAATGCGTGTTTTGGGAATTTTAGAAAAATCATTTAAAGAAAACGAGCGCACCAATTCGGATGCATTATTAAAGGTCCATGCCTTTGAGCAAATACACGAGATATATCAGAAATACAGAGATAAGAATTTTCAAGAAGCAACAAAAGCAACAAATAGAATTTCTCAAGAAATTGGTCAGCTGGATTTGGATTGGGATAAGTCTTTAAAGGAAATTTCAGTAAGCACAAAAATAAAAAATGAAGAATTTAATAAATTTCTAAAAGCTATTTTTTGGGAAAAAAATGAATATAAATTAGAAAAAATTCTATTAAGAATAGTAGTTAATTTTTTACCCAAACAAAAAAATATAGAAGATCAATTGAAAGAAATTTCAAAAAATCATCCCCTTCAATTTTTATGCACTACTCAAATTATCTCAGAAGACGGAATTCCAATAGCCAAATTGTCATCGTTGGATGAAGATTATGATAATCATTTCCAAAGTTATGCAACCCAATATTTACAATTTAATTCATTCTTTTTGTCCTTAACGATGAATGAATGTTAGTTGACATTTATTAAAAAATGTTATAGTATAAGTTAGTAACTTTAATTAAGTAAGTTATAATTTACCGTAAGAAGAGATCCTACACTTATCCTCTACTCAATAGATTATTAAGTTATTTGCTTAGCTAATAGAGAATTGAACTTTTTAAGTGTTCTCTGTCTTTAAGCAGGTAAGAACTTGGTTAGAAATTCTACTTGTAATATCTGCTAAGAGAAGAAGAGAAACATTGGGAGTAAAATATTTTATTAAATAAAACAATGAAGGAAGCAAGAATATTTATTAATTTAAAATAAAGAATAATACACCTTTACTCGTTGATAAATGAAGGGAACAGGTTAAAGGGTATAACAGAAAACTACTATGAGCATGTCAAAGGCTTTCCAAAAAAATACATATTACATATAGATAAAGTTAATTATGTGGAGGGATCTATATGTCAGGTATAAAATTAAGTATTATAGGAGCAGGAAGTGCTATTTTTTCTTTAAGATTAGTGGGAGATTTTTGTAAAACAAAAGGTTTGTCTGGAAGCTCTGTTTCACTTATGGACGTCGATGAAAGGCGTCTAAATTCAGTACACGATTTAGCAAAAAGATACGCTGCTCTATTGGGAACTGATTTAAGGTTCGAGAAAACAACAGATATGAAACGCTCAATTGAAGATGCAGATTTTGTAATCAACACTGCTCTTATAGGTGGTCATGAACAACTGGATGCCAGTAGAAAAGCAGGAGAAAAGCATGGTTATGCAAGAGGCATAGATAGCCAAGAATTCAATATGGTTTCTGATTACCACACCTTAAGTAATTATAATCAACTCAAATATTTTTTAGAGGTAGCTCATAGTATGGAAAAGATATGTCCTAATGCTTGGCTACTTCAGACAGCCAATCCAGTGTTTGAAGGTACAACCTTGATATCCAGATATTTAGACATTAAGGTTATAGGTTTTTGCCATGGACATTATGGCGTTGAAATCGTGGCAAAAAGTTTGGGATTGGATATAGGAGAAGTGAACTGGCAGGTTGCAGGATTTAACCACAATATATGGCTTACCCGTTTTCTTTATAAGGACAAGGAGGCATATCCGCTTATAGATCAATGGATAAAAGAGGAAGCAGGGAAATGGAAACCGAAAGATCCTTTTGATGACCAAATGAGTCCTGCGGCGATAGATATGTACAAATTTTATGGAAAAATGCCCATAGGAGATAGTATTAGGAACGGGAGTTGGAAATATCATTACAATCTGGAGGCTAAGAAAAAATGGTATGGAGAACCCTGGGGAGGAGTAGATTCTGATTTAGGCTGGGCGTGGTATCAGGAAAATCATTTGAAGGCATCAACAGATAAAAGTTTTAAGTTTGCCTCAGATAAATCTATTAATCTTTTGAAAGAATTTCCGCCTGAGGTTAAGAGCGGAGAACAACATATTCAATTTATCGATGCATTGGTCAATGGAGGTCAGGAAAGATTTGTACTAAATATTCCAAATAAAGGACCAATAATCCCGGGTATTCCCGAGGATGTAGTAGTAGAAGTACCGGTAATTGTAGACAAGAAAGGCATTCATCCGGAGGAGATAAACCCTCCTATACCAAAGCGGATAATGAATATGTATCTCGCCCCAAGGATGTTAAGGATGGAGTGGGCATTGGAAGCATTCGTATCTGGTGATAAAAGGATACTTCAAGAAATACTGATAAGAGATCCCAGAACCAAATCTTTTGAGCAGGCAGAAGCAGTTATAGATGAAATACTTGCATTACCTTTTAATAAAGAGATGAAAAAACATTATGAAAATAAAAAATAATGTCTGAAAACTGGATTTGGTATAAAGGAGGTGAGGAGATAGAAAATAAAAAATATTTAGTTCTGTTAGATAATTAGTTAGAAATAATATTAAAAGGAGGAATTTTAATGAAAAGGACAATTTTTTTGACGGTTTTCTTAACAATTTTTTTAACGGCTTTCTTGTTGATGGGTACTGTCGCATCATTTAGTGCAACAACAATTCGCTATTCAGTTTGGGGAGCCCCTACAGAGTTACCACCGTATCACGAGATAATAAAGGAATTTGAGGCAGAGAATCCTGATATCAAAGTGGAACTTATTAGTGCACCATGGTCTAGTTATTTCGACAAAATTCAAACAATGATGGCGGCAAATGATGCCCCAGATGTTATGTTTTTGCATACAATTCCCAGTTGGGCAGCCAAAGGAGTTCTTCAAGATCTTTCGGCATTCATTCATGATTCGGACTTCCCGGTCGAAGCTTATAACCAGGAATTACTGAGCACCTTTTCCTATAAAGGGAAAATCTATGGATTCCCAAGAGATAACGATACTAGCGTTCTTTTCTATAATAAAGATTTATTCGATGAAGCAGGAGTAGCTTATCCTGATTATTCTTGGGATTGGGATAAGCTTTTAGATGCTTCCTTAAAACTCACTAAGCGTGATAGCAAAGGAAGAACTATTCAATATGCTCTGGTACTTGAGAGAAATAAATGGCACTTGTGGATATATATGAACGGAGGAAAACTTGTGGATGATTTAGATAATCCTACCAAGTGCCTTCTTTATGAAAGAAAAGCCGTTGAGGCAATTGAATTTCTAAGGGATTTAGTTTTGGAATATAAGGTCATTCCATCTCCAGCAGGATTAGCCCAATTAGGTTCATCTGCAGAATTATTTGCTACTGGTAGGGTAGCTATGGTTATGAGTAATGCAGCTCAAATTGCATCTTTTTTAACAAATGAAAATTTACATTTCGGTATTGCGCCACTACCTTATAGAACAAAAAGAGTAAACGGTCTTGGGGGTGCAGGTTTTGTAATGTACTCCAAGTCAAAACACAAAGAAGAAGCCTGGAAATTTATGCAATTTCTTTGTGGTCCCAAAGGGCAATCCATATTTGCAAAGAGCGGAGATGCCGTGCCTGCTATGAATACTACAGAGACTGCTAAGGCATTTGCAAGCAATCCTCCGAGTGAGTACGAAAGAAGAATATTTTTTACAGAGACTTCTTTTGGCATAAAGGTTCCACAAATCCCTGGCTGGTACGATATATTTTCCAATTATATGGTAAGAGAAATGGATTATGTCTGGACCGGGCAGAAAAGTGTCGTTGATGTACTCGGGTATATGAGTGAAGAAGTAACGAAGAGGATTCAAGAAGTAGGGACTTGGTGATTCTTTTAAAAAGCACAGTGGTTTTTTTCCACTGTGCTTTTATTTATAAGAGGAGGTTGTTATGAAAAAGCTCAAAGTATTTGATGTTCATATTCACTTTTGTCCACTTGAAGAAAACTACGATAAGGCTATTGAAAGGCTCTTTAAGTATTCGGAACAGTGTAATGTAGTAAAAATGTGCTTGATATCTGATCTGGGTAAAGAACGCATTGTGGAAAAAGCATTTAAACAATATCCGGAAAAATTTATTGGTTATATTCATCCAAACCTTGATTTGGATGAACCGCAAGTAATAAAAGCTTATTACGAAAGGGGGTTTAAAGGGTTAAAGGTTATAAATACAGAAAGGAACTACGATGATCCGAAATACTTCAAGTTTTATGAATTAGCAGAACAACTTGGTATGGTTATACTTTTTCATACTGGTGTTATAGGTGGGGCTTATGATTATTTATTGAATGAAAAAAGTTCTTTGGTTGAAGAAATGAAGGGAAAAAACAAGCAAACTAATAATAAGAAAAAAAAGAAATCATCTTCTGCAAGAATGAGATCAATTTTCCTTGATACTATAGCAATTAACTTTCCGGATTTAAAAATGATTGGAGCACATTTAGGGTGGCCTGAGTATATGATGTCATGCGCCATAGCACGTTGGAGAAAAAATCTTTATTTTGATGTGTCAGGTGGTGAAGTAGTGCGCAGGCATATTGTAGAAGGAGGATATATAAATAAGGAGATTTCTACTGGAAAACTTGTTTTTGGTACAGACACTTCTATCGATAAAATGCCTATTCGTATTTCAAATTGGTATTATTCATTACGTTCTATTGGACTTTTAGATGAGGAAATTGAAAAGATATTTTATTTTAATGCAGCTAAAATATTTGGAATTGGAGATAGTAAATAGCATGAAAATTACAATGAAGAAAAAGGAAGCTTTAAGCGCCTGGGCTTTCTTAATGCCGAGTTTAGTAGGATTTGTAATTTTCGTTTTTGGTGCCACTATAGTATCATTGTTAATTAGCTTTTTTGATTGGGACATGCTAACTCCTGCAAAGTTTGTAGGCTTGGGAAATTATCTAAAACTTTTAAAAAGTGATAGTTTTTTTTTGGTTTTAAGAAATACGGTAATCTTTGTTATCGGAACTGTCCCTACGAGAGTGATTTTTAGTTTGTTACTTGCACTTATACTTGTTAAAAAAATTCCCGGTCGTGCCTTTTTTAGATCTGCTATATTTTTACCAGTTGCCGCCTCTACTGTGGCAGTTGCTATGATATGGAGATGGATATTTAATGCAGATTTTGGATTGTTGAATGATTTTCTTTATAGAATAGGGATATCACAACTTCCACAATGGTTAATAAATCCTAATTGGGCTTTGATGGCATTGATTATATTTAGTGTTTGGAAAGATGTAGGATTTTCAACGGTACTATTCATAGCAGGATTGGAGGGAATTCCAGATACATTGTATGAAGCGGGGGAGATAGATGGAGCGTCAAGTTGGATTAAATTCTGGAAGATTACCCTTCCATTATTATCACCTACAACATTTTTTGTTGTGGTTATAAATTTAATAGGTTCTTTTCAGGTTTTCGATCAGGCTTATGTGTTAACTGGCGGTGGGCCTGCAAATGCAACAACTACGATTGTTTACTACATCTACAATTATGCATTTCAACGGTTTAAAATGGGTTATGCTTGTGCAGCAGCATGGATCTTGTTTGCGATCATATTTGTTATTACAATAATACAGTTTAAAAACCAGAAAAAGTGGGTGTATTATATATGATAAAGAGATCGATGTTAACTAATTTTGTTTTGTTTATCATAATGTGTGTTGTTGCATTATTTATGCTGGTTCCGTTTTTTTGGTCATTTTCAACATCCGTAAAGACAGCAGGGGAAGTTTTTGAATATCCTCCTAAATGGATTCCTCAGTCTATTCATTGGGAAAATTATTCTCAGGTATGGGAAGTAGCCCCTTTTGGTCGATATCTATTAAACAGTACAGTTGTTTCAGTAATGGTAACTATACTTACTTTGCTTACAGCCTCGTTAGCAGCTTATGCTTTCGCACGTTTGAAATTTCGAGGACGTGATTTTATATTTATGCTTTATTTAGGAACTATGATGATTCCTAGTCAAGTAACCATGATCCCAAATTTCATCCTTATAAAATTATTAGGATGGACTGATACCTATACAGGATTAATTCTCCCTAACGTTTTTACTGCTCTTGGAGTATTTTTATTAAGACAATTTTTTATGACTATTCCAAAAGAATATGAAGATGCTGCAAAAATTGATGGTGCTTCTAGATTTCATATATATTTACATGTCATATTACCCTTATCCATACCGGCACTTTCGACATTAGCTATATTTACTTTTGTATTTCAATGGAATAATCTTATGTGGCCTTTAATTGTGGTTAATAAGGATCTTATGAAAACTCTTACTCTTGGACTTGCGACCTTTCAAGGAATGTATAGTACAAATTGGAGTCTTCTTATGGCTGCTGCAGTTATGGGAATTATTCCTTCTTTTGCCATCTTTGTTTTAGGTCAAAAATATTTAATTAAAGGAATAACATTATCTGGGATAAAAGGTTGATAGAATTGACTTAGGTAAATTAAAATTTGCTTAGTAGATATAGTTGTTTCCTGTCTTTAGGTAGGTAAAGATTTGGTTAGAAACTTTGCTGAAATAACATATAAAGAAAAGAAATATTGGAAGAAAAAGAATTTTTAAATAAAATAAGAAAATAATTAAAAATATTTATAATAATATTGCATAGAATATTATATAAAAGGAAATTGATTCTAAAGCTTTAAATTCAAGATAATATAGGAAGAGAGAAGGATATAATGAGAATAAGGAATTTTAACGAAGGATTAGTTTTAAAGACTATCGAGGAAAATCGTTCTATTTCAAGAGCAGATGTTGGTAAGATAGTAGGATTAACCCCTCCCACTATCTCTGCTATTGTTAAGGATTTAATTGAAAGAGATATAGTTCAGGAAATTGGAAAGGGAGTTTCTTCGGGTGGGAAAAAACCAATATTATTAAAAATAAATTCAAAAGCAGCTTATATGATTGCAGTGGACTTAGGAGGAGAAAATGGAATAAGAGTGGCTTTGATGGATTTATCTTACCATATTATTAAAGAGAAGTTTGGACCGAAGATAGAGTCTTTAGATGGTAAGAAATTTAAAAATGCTTTAAGTGTTATATTGACAGATTTTATAAGAGAGATGAATATTCCCAAGGGAAAGATATTAGGGATATGTATTGGCGTACCAGGAATCATAGATTATAAATTAAAAAAAGTGACTGTAGCTCCTTATTTAAATTGGGAAATATCTTTGGAGGATTTAAACTTAAGAGAAATTGGAATATCAATTACTATTGAGAACGATGTCAATCTTATGGCTTTAGGTGAAAAAACTAAAGGAATAGCTCAAAAAATTAACAATTTTGTCTTTGTGGGAGAAAGGACTGGAATAGGCGCAGGTATTATAATTAATAGAAAGCTTTATAAAGGCGCGCATAACGCTGCCGGTGAAGTAGGATATCTATTAATTGACCCTGAATATGCTCCTAAAAGCACCAGAGATTATGGTTGTTTAGAAAAATTGTCCAGTTATAAAGTTATCGTAGAAAAGGCAAGGGAAAGGATGGGTAAGAACTTTAGAGTTATGGATGTCTTTAAGATGGCTGCTGAAGGCAATAGTGTTGCTCTGGGAATTGTAAAAGAAGCATTAGAGTTTCTTGCTTATGGTATTGGAAATATATCCTGTGTGCTTGATCCGGAATTAGTGATTATCGGAGGGGGAATTTCAATTTTACCACCAAGATTTTTAGAGGAAATAAAGATGAATATTAAGGAAATAATTCCTTTCGTTCCCAAGATAGAATTTTCTAAGTTAGGAGAGGATGGAGTAGTAATAGGGGCAGCAGTAAAGGTGCTTGAACCTTTAAAAAGAAGAGGGCTTATGGTTGTTAAGTAGTAAACACCTTTATGATGAGTTAAATATAAATTTATTACAATCTATTGGAGCAACTTATGAAAGGAAATGTAATTATAGGGCAATTTGGTGGGCCAACTTCAGTTATTAATTTGAGTCTTTGTGGCCTTATTCAAGAAGGTCTTAAATCAGAAAAAATCGAAAGTGTTCTTGGTATGAGATTTGGAATTAAAGGATTTATGAAAGATGAAATTTTTGACTTGGGTAAAGAAAATCCTCAAGTAATCGAAAGATTACGTCAAACCCCTTCCTCTGCTTTGGGATCATGCAGATATATATTAAAAGATGAAGATTTCCCACTTATAATGAAACAACTTAAAAAGTATAATATCCGTTATTTTTTTCTTATCGGTGGCAACGGTTCAATGGATACAATTAGGAGAATAGAAAAACATTGCAGAAAGAATAATTATAAATTAAATGGAATTGGAATTCCCAAGACAGTGGATAATGATCTTTGCGGTACTGACCATGCACCAGGATTTCCCTCTGCGGCGAGATATGTTTGTCTTTCAGTCCAGCAAGCTGGTCGACTTGCACGAGATATGCAGCAAGTTGATAAATATGTTATTTTGCAAACTGTCGGCAGAGATACCGGATGGCTGGCTGCGTCAGCAGCATTGGCTAAAAAAAGCGAGTCCGATGCTCCTCATCTTATTTATATACCTGAAAGACCTTTATCCAGAAGAAGATTTATAACAGATGTTACAGAATGTATCAAAAAAAATGGATGGGTCTCTATAATATGTGGTGAAGGTATCTTTTGGGAAGATGCGACTCCAGTGGCAAGCCTCCAGGTACAGGATAATTTTTCCAATATTGAATTTGGGGCAATGGGCGGGGGGAGTGCCGCATTAAATTTACATAAAATAATTAACCAAGAAACCAAATATAGGGGAGAATTCCAAATAACCGAATCTCTTTCTATGTGTGCTATAGATAGAGCGAGCAAGGTTGACCTACAAGAAGCGTATGATTGTGGAGTTAAGGCTATACAATTAGCTGAAAAAGGTGCTTCAGGCATTATGATTTCAATTCATCGAGTCAGTTCTTCTCCTTACAAAGTTGAATTGAGAACCGTTTCTCTTGATGAAGTTGCTTTACATACAAAGCCAATGGATGATAAATACATTAATGATCAAGGGAACTTCGTGACCGATGAGTATATAAAATATATCAAGCCACTTGTTGGCGAACTCCCCAGATATAGTGAATTAAATTTTATAAAAAATAAATAATCGTTATTTAGAAATAGGAGATTAGAGATGAATTTACAGGACAATAAATATAATAAATATTTTTTGATCAATGAGATGTTAGAGACAGGTGAAATAATTAAGCGTCTTGATGTTAGAAAGATATTATCTTATGAAGAAGAAGTAAAAAAAGAAAGGATATTTATTACTGGTGAAGGTTCATCCCGTATTTTTCCGGCAAAGAAGATTATGTATGAAGCCCGAAAGAAAGGTTATAAAGAAGATTTTTATACAGATTGTGCAGCTCAAGCACTTGAGTATAAGCTTTTAGATAGTACAGTATTTGTAGCATCTAATTCAGGAAAAACAAAAGAAGATTTAGAATTAATTCAGAAATTAAAAGGACAAAATCACGATAATATTATTAGTATTGTAGCTAATGCCGGGACTCCAATAATGAATGAGGCTCATGCATCATATCTGCTAACCTGCGGTAAAGAGAATGCAATTCCTGCCACAAAATCAGTAGTAGAACAGGCACTTTTTTACGATTTATTATTTAGGAAATTGAATAATTTATCTTTACCTGATTTGAGTAAGCTGGGTAGATTAATAACTCAAGTTTTGGAGATGAATATTCCAGATGAGATTACAGAAACTTTAATTAACTCGAAAATTATTTACTTTGCGGGTAGAAATAATGGCGTGGCAGAAGAATTAACCCTTAAGGCAAACGAAATAGCCCGCAAGAAATCGGATTTTTTAGAAGGCACATATGTTTTTCACGGTATAGAAGAAGTTATGAATACAGATGAAGTTGTTGTAATTGTTGATCCATTTAAAGATGAAGAGGAAAAATATAAAAATGTACTTATTAAAGGTACAGGGCTAAAAGTAATTGCAATTTCTCCAAGAAAAACAATATTCCCTACTATTATAGTTCCAGAATATGGTGATTTTACTAATTATATTGAAATTGCTGCTGGTTGGAATCTCCTGGTGGAAGTTGGAATAAATATGGGTATTGACATGGACAAAACATTACGAGCCCGAAAAGTAGGTCATGAATTTAAATTCTAAAATAAAAAAACCAGACCTAAAAAATTTATAGTGAAGGACAAAACCTTAAAACAATATAAAAAGGTCTGGCTTTTTTTATTAAAATAACCCTATTCAATTTTTCCTAATTCTACTTTCAATCCGGATAATTCTTTCTGGACTTCCGAGAATCGAAGAGAATAATACTCTCGATTTTGCTGATTTAGTGTGGTAATAGTATTATGTATTTCCTTGGTATTCTCTAATATCTGCCGATAGCCTTCTTTTTGGGCAATCACTATCTCCTGCATAAATCTATCGATACGAAAGATTAAGAGTATAGATAGGGCAATAGGGAAGCCCTGGTTAGCAAGCAAATCTGATAAATTATGAATATCCAATTACGCATAGAATTTAAAGGAGCAGTTTATCATATCACCTCCAGAGGAAATGCCAGGCAGGCGATCTTCCTTGATGAGAAAGACTTTGTTGATTTCCTTATAGTCTTATGTCAGGTGGTAAAAAGATATCACTTCATATTGCATACCTACTGTCTGATGAATAACCATTATCATCTACTTATTGAAACCCCTTACGGTAACTTATCAAGAGGGATGAGACAATTGAATGGTCTGTATACCCAACGATTCAACCAAAGATACAAAAGAGTTGGCCATCTTTTTCAAGGCAGATACCGAGCGATCCTGGTGGATAAAGATAACTATTTACTGGAACTTTCTCGCTATGTGGTATTAAACCCGGTAAGGGCAAAAATAGTAAAAGACCCCAAAGACTGGAAATGGAGTGCTTATCGGGCAACTACAGGCTATAAAGGGATTCCCTGTTTAACCACCGATTGGCTACTGTCTCAATTCGGCAATAAGCAGAAAACCTCCAGACAATATATCAAACCTTTGTCCTCTCCGGGATAAAAGCAGCATCACCCTTAAAGGCCATAAAGGGGCAATTGTTTCTTGGTCAAGATAATTTTATCGATAAGATAAAACACTTGATACAAGATAAAAAAACTTAAATGAGATACCGAGGAAGCAGCGCTATGTAACCAGGTCGCCCCTAAATGAAATTTTAAAATACCAGGACAAGAAATCAAAAAATCAAGTAACGTATAAAGCTCACCTCCAGTATGGTTATACTCTAAAAGATATAGCAGAATATATCGGTGTACATTATACTACCGTGAGCAGAGTGATTAAAAGAATCGAACGGGAAGATGAAAAGTGATATTGCAAGACCCCTAATACTTACACGAGGGTAAAAGTATAAGTTGAGGCAAATTTTACCCGTATAATCAAAAAAACGCAACCTAACTTTGAAAGGCTTATTTTTACAAGGCTTTCCTGAGTATGATAGGAGACGGTTCTGTAATTAAAAAGGAAAAAAATAGAGGAACAGGAAAACTGATTTTTTAGTAAGTAAGGGAGATAAATATATATATAAAATTAGAGGATTATCAGTTTTTATAGGAAAAAATACTAAGTCTTTAAAACGTAGAAAATATAAGGGTTTCTGCGTTTTTTTGTTATATAGGATAGTAATAGTGTTTCTAAAATAGGGAGAAAACAAGGTAAAAAAGGGCTAAAAGCTCTATTTTTAGCAGGCTGAAACCCTTGTAAAATAAGGGTTTTATAAAAATATTGTCATAGCGGCGTTTTTTGAGGTGACCTAAGGTGATTGTTCATATTTCTTAAAATAGGCGCTTAGAAGGTGCTTATTTTAGATTTTTTTCTTGACATCTATTATTATATGTTGTAAAATAATTTTAAGTAATGCAAAAAATACCAATTAAAGGGAGAAATATCAATTAATGAAAAAAAATATTTCTTTAATTGCCGAAATATGCAGGATGCATTATCTGGATAATTTAAGTCAGAATGAAATATCATCTAATTTAAGGATATCTAAATCAGCTGTGTCCCGTTTACTAAAAGAAGGAAGAGATAAGGGGATAGTTACTTTTCATATAAAAGATTATGAAGACCGCTTGAGTTCTTTAGAAAGTAAACTTGAACAATATTTTAAATTAAAAGAGGCAGTTGTAGTTTCTGATGAAGGAATGATATCTGAAGAATCTACAAAAAAAAAGGTATCGAAAGCAGCTGCCATACTTTTGCAAAGAAGAATTCGGGAAAACGATACCATTGCAGTTTCATGGGGAACTACTCTGGCCGAAGTAGCCAAAGCATTAAATCCTCCATCCCATTTAAATATAGATATTGTTCCTCTTTTGGGAGGGATTGATATTACGGGCAGAGATATCCACTCCAATGAGATAGCAAGGCAAACAAGTGAAGCCTTTATGGGGAAATATTACGTATTAAATGCTCCTGTCTTTGTTAGTAATCTTCAGATAAAAGAAACATTTGAGAAAGAAAAAAGCATCAAAGCAGTCATTGATAAAGCTAAATCAGCTGATATAGCAGTAGTGGGTATAGGAAGTCCCAAACAAAGTTCCACCATGATAAAGCGAGGATATTTCTCCTTTAAAGAATTTGCTAAATTGACCGATAAGGGAGTAATCGGAGATATCTGTACTAATTTTTATGATATCCAGGGAAACATTCTTAATCTTTCCTTGCACAATAAAATGATAGGCTTGGGATTAAAAGAATTAAAACACATACCTATTGTGATAGGTGTGGCATGTGGTGAAGCTAAAAAGGAAGCCATTTTAGGTGCATTACGTGGGGGGTATGTAAATATAATTGTTACTAATGAAAGAGTAGCCGAGTATTTAATAAACAATATAAGATGATTTAAATTTTTGAATATGCACTAAAAATAGACAAAAGGATAAAATAAATATTATGAGTAATTCCAATGTAGATAAAATACCAAAAAAGGAAATATTATTAAATGAAGTTTATCAATTAGCGTTTAAATATGAGCAAGAACACCATTGCTGCTCACAGTGTACTGTTGCAGCTCTTCAAGAAGTTTTTCAGATAAAAAGTGAGGAACTTTTTTCAACTTCCTTCGCTCTCGGAGGAGGATTAGCCAATACTTGCGGGGGGACATGTGGAGCCCTTGCCGGAGGGGCAATGATAATAAGTTATTTTTATGGACGCCGACGTGAAGAATTTTTTAAAGGCATTCCGAATAAAAAAGCGAATTATTTAACTAAAGAACTTTACGATAGATTTATTCAAGAATATGGAAGCTCTCTATGTAAAGATGTTCAAAAGAAGATCTTTGGATGTTCTTTTAATTTTTGGGATGAAAAAGAGAAGGAATTATTTGAAGCCTCTGGTGGGCATATAGATAAATGTCCGTCCGTAGTAGCTAAAACTGCCCAGTGGACTTTTAAAATCATTAAAGAGGAAATGAATAAAAGCAAGGAAAAGAGGAAGGGATATGAGGATAAGCAGAGAACAGAAAATTAACATGTATAGAAGCATGATTAAAATTCGCAAATTCGAAGACAAGCTTGAACAAATATACCGGGATGGAAAATTAAATGGACACTCGCATACCTGTCATGGGGAAGAGGCTGTAGCAGTTGGTGCCATAGAAGCTCTTTCCGAAAAAGATATTATCTTTTCGAATCATCGAGGACATGGTCATTATTTAGCCCGGGGGACTTCTCCTAAAAATATTATGGCTGAATGTTACGGTAAAGTCACCGGGACAAATCAAGGGAGAAGTGGAAGCATGTATCTGGTTGATACAAAAAGAGGAATGCCGGTAGCAAGTGGGATTGTTGGAGGTAATATTTGTCTAGCTACCGGTTCAGCTTTAGCCAGTCAAATAAAAAAAGATGGTATAGTGACTTTAAGTATTTTTGGAGACGGAGCAACTAATATAGGCTTTTTTCATGAGGCACTGAACATGGCTTCTGTATGGAATCTGCCCATTATCTTTCTTTGCGAAAATAATCAATATGCTGAAGCAACACACCGAGAGCAACATCAAAAGATAGAGAGGATATCCGATCGAGCAATCGCTTATTCCATGCCCGGGAAAACTGTTGACGGAACAGATGTTCTAAAAGTATATGAAGCGGTTAAAGAAGCAGTAGAAAGTATTCACCGAGGAGAAGGTCCTATTCTGATAGAATGTGTAGCTTATCGATTATCCGGACATTCATCGGGGGATTTGGGGGCTTATAGGCCAAAAGGAGAAATGGAAGAATGGAGGAAGATGCATGACCCGGTCGAAAAATATAAAACAAAGCTCTTTAAGGAAAATATTTTATCTTTCGAAGAAGCAGAAAAAATGGAACAAGAGATTCAAAAGGAGATAGACGAAGCAATAAAATTTGCCGTTGAAAGCGAAGAACCGCTTGCCAAAACAGTTGGTAAATTTGTATATCAGGAGGAAACCAATGGCTAAGATAATGTATATTGAAGCCTTAAAATCTGCTTTAAGAGAAGAAATGCGTAAGGATGAAAATGTTTTTGTTATGGGAGAAGATGTGACCAGATACGGATTTGGTATAAATAGAGGATTAGTAGATGAATTTGGTCCAGAAAGAGTAAGAAATACTCCTATTTCAGAAGCAGCAATTATTGGTTCAGCAGTAGGAGCAGCCCTGCGGGGGATGAGACCGGTAGCAGAGATAATGTTTGTGGATTTTATTATGATAGGATTAGACCAAATTGTAAATCAAGCCGCTAAAATGAGTTATCTGTCTAATGGTGAATTATCCGTACCCATGGTAATTCGGACACCTGAAGGAACAGAATGGTTTGGCGGAGGTGCAGTGCATTCTCAAACTCTTCATTCTATGTTTATGAATATACCCGGATTAAAATTGGTTATTCCTTCTGATCCTTATGATGCCAAGGGACTTCTTAAAAGTTCAATTCGAGATAATAACCCGGTGATTTTTTTTGAACATAAACAGCTTTATACCCAAAAAGGAGAAGTTTCTGAAGAGGAATATACTATTCCTCTCGGTAAGGCAGTAGTTAAGAAGGAGGGGAAAGACCTTACTTTAGTTGCTACTTCCTGGATGGTTAAACATAGTTTGGAAGTTGCCGAAGATTTAAAAAATAAAATAAGCGTGGAAGTAATTGATCCCCGTACTTTAGTTCCCTTAGATAAAGATACTATTATTAATTCCGTCAAAAAAACCGGAAAATTATTAGTTGTCGATGAATCTCCTGTAAATGGTGGGCTACAGGGAGAAATAATTGCAGTTGCTATGCAGGAAGCTTTTTGGAATATGGAATCCCCTCCCAGGAGGATAGGTTCTCTAAATACTCCAATTCCTTTTAGCGAATCTTTAGAAAAAGAAGTTATTCCTACCAGGGAAAAGATTAAAAAAGAAATTTTAACTATGTTTTCTAATTAAAGTTAGGGAAAGAGAGAAAGAATATGTGGAAAATTCAGATTCCTAAGACGGAATCAAAAGTTGAAGAAGCTACTCTTTTTAAATGGCATAAAAATGAGGGAGATAAAGTTGTTAAAGGAGAACTTGTTGCTGAAATAGAAACGTTTAAGGCAGCAGTGGAAATAAATTCTCCTAATACTGGTATTATTTACAGAATTTTTGTTAAAGAAGGGGAAACAGTACCGGTAAATACAGTTATAGCGATCTTAATTGAAGAAGGAGAAGAAATTTTTCCTGAAGATATAAAACTTTTTTTGCGAAATCAAAAAAAAGATAGTCCTCGTCCAGAAAAAGAAAAACTAATTTCTTCTGTGAAAGATAAAGTTTTAAGTGATATTAAAAGAGAAAAAATAAAAATAGCTCCGGTTGCCCGAAAATTAGCTTTAGCAAAAGGGGTAGATTTATCCTTGATTAATGGTTCTGGACCAGGAGGGGTTATTACTAAAAAAGACATTGAAGGATATCTTTCTAAAACAAGGGAGAAGACAGATTTTACCATCAAAGAAGTTCGTGAATTAAGAGGAGTGCAAAAAATAACTGCCGAAAGACTTACTTATAGTTATAAAAATATTCCTCAGTTTACTCTTTATAGAAAAATAGATATTTCATCAATTTTAGTTTTAAGGAAGGATTTAAATACTCAATCAGATCAGCATTTTTCTCTAATTGATTTTATCATTAAATCCTTAGTGTCTACTTTTGAAAAATATCCTGGGTTTAATGCAATATTTGAGGAAGGGAAATATAAAATTATCAAAGAAGTAAATATTAGTTTAGCGGTAGCTACAGACAGAGGATTGATGGTTCCGGTGCTTAATAATTTAGAGAATAAGGGTATTTCTGAAATAGCTCAGATAAGAAGAGATGTTACTAATAAAGCCTTAAAAGGAAAGTTGCAACCTGAAGATTTTGAAGGAGGGACATTCACTATTACTAATTTAGGTTTACAGGGTATTGAGTATTTTAATCCTATAATTAACCCTCCACAGGTTGCTATTCTGGGAATAGGTAAAAGTGATTCTTTTCTTCCTTTGAGCCTTACTGTAGACCATCGAATAATTGACGGAGCTAAAGGGGCCGATTTTTTACAACTTCTATCCAAAAAGTTAGCTTCATCCAAAAGGGAGGTGATTAAAAGGTAAGAAAAAATTTGCTCGAATTGAACTTAAGACAGTTTAATATATTTTAAAGAAGTCTTAAGGATAGCAAGGATAGATTAGCAAAATATTAAATTAAAAGGAGAAAAAAATGAAAAAGATAACATTATGGTTATTAATTTTAACAGTAATTCTATCGACATTTTCAGTATTTATGGTAGCACAAGCAGCTGATAACGATTATGAAATTGTTATGGTAGTTAAACTTGAAGGAGTTGCCTGGTTTGATAATATGAGGTTAGGTATTGAACAATTTGCCAAAGACACTGGGGTTAATGCATATCAAATTGGAGCTGATACAGCTGACCCAGCTGCTCAAGTTGCTTTAATTGAAGATCTTATTGCTAAAGGTGTAGACGCAATACTGGTTGTTCCCAATGATCCCGTAGCATTAGAGCCGGTATTTAAGAAAGCAAATGATGCTGGAATTCTTACTTTCACTCATGAGGCATCTAACCAGAAGCAGGTAAGTTTTGATATAGAAGCCTTTGATAATGTCGCCTACGGAAGACATATGATGGATGTTATGGCTAAAGATATGAATTATGAGGGAGAATATGCTTGTTTTGTAGGTCATCTTACTTCCACAACTCATAATGAGTGGGTTGATGGTGAAATTGCTCAACAAAAAGAGAAATATCCCAAGATGAAGTTAGTATGTGATAGAATAGAAGACCATGAAAATCAGCAAATTGATTATGAAAAGGCTTTAGAGCTTTTGAAAACTTATCCAAATATAAAGGGTATGATGGGAAGCGCTATGTGTGGAGTGCCCGGATTTGCACTGGCTATTGAAGAAAAAGGACTTATAGGCAAGGTAGCAGCATATGGAACCTGTTTACCTTCTGTTGCTTATGATTACTTAAAGAGCGGTTCTGCTAAGTCGATTCATTTCTGGGTCCCAGCTGATGCAGGATATGTTACTGCAAAAGTGGCATGGGAGCTTCTTAAGGGTAATAAAATTACCGAGGGTATGAATTTAGGTAGACCTGGTTATGAGAATATAACTATTAAAGAAAATAAATTTGGTGTCCCGGTTATTTATGGTCAAGCATGGAAAGATGTTACTCTTGAAAATATAGATGAATACGATTTATAGACTATATCTGTTACAGAGGAAAGATTGGTTGAAGGGTTAAAAGCCCTTCAACCAATCTTTATTTATTAAATCTTAATCTTTGCATAAATAAAATTTTTTGATAATAGTATGAATTGATAGTATTATTTTATTATTACCGGATCTAAAGACTATATTTAAGAATTAGATTGATAATTTATTTATAAAATACAGCTAAATTTATCTAAAAAATACTAACCTGGTGAGGTTATAATGGTTGAAAAGTTAGAAAAATTATTAATAGTTAAAGATATAAGTAAATCATATGTTGGTGTACAAGCTTTAAATAGAGTAAGTTTGTCAATAAGTAAAGGTGAGATACATTGCCTGGTCGGTGAAAATGGATCGGGAAAATCTACCTTGATAAAGATAATATCCGGAGTAGTTAAGCCGGACGAGGGAGAAATAATAATAAATGGCAAAAGATTCAAGAATTTGCACGCTATTGATTCGATAAGAGAAGGAATCCAGGTAATCTACCAAGATTTGTCTTTATTCCCTAACCTTTCTATTGCTGAAAACATCTCCTTAAATCAAATGATAGAAAGAAAAAAGAGATTTATTAATTGGAAAGAAATAAAAGGTATTGCGGAGAGAGAGCTTTCTAATATTAATAAAAAGCTGGATTTAGATGAAAGAGTGGAAAATATTTCTATAGCTAATAAGCAGCTTGTAGCAATATGCAGGGCACTAACTCAAAACGCTAAACTTATTATTATGGACGAACCCACCACGGCAATTACCAAAAGTGAAATTGATCGCCTATTTTCAGTAATTCT
Organism: Candidatus Atribacteria bacterium; assembly: GCA_003451675.1. Next base: position 26,046 of record DMCY01000084.1, on the reverse strand, counting down.
GGATTTAAAGAAAAAGGGAATTTCCACCCTGTTTGTTAGTCATAAGCTTAGTGAAGTTTTGCAGATATCTGATAAAGTAACGGTTATACGGGATGGAAAGAAGGTTGGCGTTTATAATACTAAAGGGTTAGATCATGATACACTTTCTTTCTATATGAGCGGTAAGAAGATAGTTGATTCTGTTTATGATTATCGAGAGAAAGAGGGGCAGAAAGAGCCGCTTTTAGAAGTTAAAAATTTTTCTAAAAAAGGTAATTTTCAGGATATAAATTTTAAAGTTTACTCAGGTGAAATTATTGGAATAATCGGAATTTTAGGTTCCGGGCGGACCGAACTTGCCTTATCGCTGTTTGGTTTAAATAGACCGGATTCAGGAGAGATATATTTCGATGGTAAGCTGGCAAAGATAAAGTCTCCTCGAGATGCTATTGAACAGGGTTTAAGCTACTTACCCGAAGATAGGCTTAATCAAGGCTTATCTATAAAACAGTCTATCGGAAATAATATTGTAGTTACTATATTACAGAGGTTGTTGAATAGATTTAAATTATTCGATAATAACAAGAAGTATAAAGCCGCAAAAGAATGGATAGAAGAGTTAAATGTAATTACGCCATCTTTAGAGACTGTAGCTCAGGCACTTTCAGGAGGCAACCAACAGCGGGTAGTTATAGCTAAATGGTTGGCTACTAATCCCAGGATATTTATTTTAGATAGTCCTACCGTAGGAATAGATATTTCTTCTAAAAGCAATATACATAATATAATTAAAGGATTAGCTAATAAAGGTATGGGGGTTATAATTATTTCTGACGAGATTCCCGAAGTTATTCGGAATTGTAACCGGATAATAGTAATGAGAGGGGGCAGAATTATTAAAAAACTTAATATTGATGAGGTAACCGAGGATAAATTGATGGATATATTAGCAAGAAAGAGTAATTAGGGTGGTATAATGGTGAAAAATAATAGAATCTTTAAAATTCAAAAAATATTAAAACAGAACGAGTTGTACTTGTTTTTAATTATAATTGCTTATTCTGTATTTATTACTTCTATAAATTCTTCCTTTTTATCTCTGGAGAATCTGTTTGATTTAGGTAAGAGCAGTGCAGTGATGGGAATAATGGCTATCGGAGTCTTTATAGTTTTACTTTCAGGAGGCATAGATATATCTTTTACAGCAATTGCAATTTCAGGACAGTATATTGCTGCTAATGTTCTGATAGCCAGCGGGGTAGACAATATATTTTTTGCATTCTTTATTTCCTGTTTAGTAGGTGTTGCTCTGGGAGCGATTAATGGCCTGCTCATTTCGCATTTTAAGATCCCAACACTTATTACTACTTTAGGTACGGCAAGCGTTTTTCACGGAGCTTTATTAACCATTGCGGGAACTAAAGCTATTAATTCAGCTCAATTACCAGATTGTTTTAAAACCTTTGGTGCAAAAGATGTGCTCATCTTGACCAAAGCAAATGGGGTAAATTACGGGCTATCCATTTTTATCATAATATTTATACTTCTTGCTCTACTGACCTGGCTTATTTTGAAATATACTATGTTGGGGAGAGGAATTTACGCCATCGGCGGGGATATAAATTCTGCTGTACGATCCGGTTTTAATGTTGCTAAGATTCAATTTTTTATTTACTGTTATGTCGGCTTTTTAGCCGGTATTGCTGGTGTTTTGCATATTTCCCTAATCCGCTATAGCAATCCCACTTATTTAGTAGGTACCGAACTTAGTGTAATTGCAGCGGTAGTTCTGGGAGGGACCAGAATAACTGGTGGATCAGGGACGATTATCGGGACAATAATGGGGGTGGCCATGATAACTATATTAAATAACAGCCTTATCCTGGTAGGGCTATCTTCTTATTGGCAAAAATTCTTTGTAGGACTGATAATTATCATGAGTGTTAGCATTACTTCTTATCAGAGTAAGAGGAGTATCGGAAATATAGTTTTTAGAAGATAATGATTTGTGATGAGGAGGTACTATTTGTTAGGTAAATATTCAAAACATTCAAATACATTAACTTTATTTGTTATAATGATCAGTGTTTTCGTAGTAATATCGATATTTTTACCCGGTAAATTCTTGACCATTAGAAATTTTCAATCGATGTTTAGCCAAATTCCTGAATTTGGTTTGCTGGCAATTGCTATGATGTTAGCTATGTTGACCGGGGGGATCGATTTATCAATTATTGCCACCGCTAACCTGGCAGGTATAGTAGCCGCACTTATTTTAACTAAATTTACTTTTCCCCAAATAGGCGGATATGAGGAGTTATTCACCATAATTTTAGCTATCGCATCAGCTCTTGCCGTATCCTTAATGTGTGGCTTCTTAAACGGAATATTGGTGGCTTATGTAGGAGTTCCGGCGATTCTTGCTACCTTAGGTACGATGGGCCTTTTTTCAGGAATATCAATTATTATAACCAAAGGATATGGTATTATAGGATTTCCTGAAAAATTTTTATTTATTGGGAGTGGAACCATTTTTTTAATACCAGTGCCGATGATTATTTTTATTCTTTGTGCCCTGGTAACGGTTTTAATTTTAAAAAAAACTACCTTTGGGTTTAGTATATACATGTTAGGATCTAATCCGATAGCAGCCCGTTTTAGCGGTATAAACAACGAAAATATTCTGATCAAAACCTATATGATGAGCGGTTTATTTTCCGGGCTGGCTTCAATAATAATGATATCAAGGGTCAATTCAGTTAGGCCAGGATATGGTTCTGTTTACTTGTTGCAAGCGATTCTTGTCTCGGTTTTGGGAGGCGTAGATCCTAACGGAGGATCTGGAACTATATCCGGACTTATTATGGGGATTATTACCTTACAAGTTCTTCAAAGCGGTTTTAATATTTTATCTTTTAGCCCCTTTTTTAAGAAGGTTATATGGGGTTTGATATTAATTTTAGTAATGGTAATAAATTTTTACAGAGCCAAATTATCACAAAAATCAATTAAAAAATTAAAAACTAATTAATGAGTTAAGGAGGCATTTATGAAAAAAATTATAAATAACCCTAAGAATTTTGTTGATGAGATGCTTGAAGGGATCCTATTAGCACACCCGGAGCAACTTAAGTGTGTCAATAATGATTTAAGATGTATAGTCCGTTCAGATAACAAGAAACCTGGTAAAGTAGGACTCTCCACCGGTGGAGGGTCAGGACATTTACCACTATTTTTAGGCTATGTCGGAAAAGGGATGTTAGATGGCTGTGCAGTGGGAAATGTCTTTGCTTCTCCCAGTGCCAAGCAGATGTTAGAAGTTACTAAAGCAATTGACAGTGGGAGTGGAGTTTTGTATATCTATGGAAATTACGGCGGAGATGTAATGAATTTTGATATGGCTGCTGAAATGGCAGATATGGAAGATATACAAGTTGAACAGGTAATTGCCGGAGAAGATGTAGCTTCCTCACCCAAAGGCAAAGAAGACAAGAGAAGAGGAGTTGCTGGAATATTTTTTGTCTATAAGATTGCCGGTGCTTATGCCGAAGAGATGGCTTCTCTGGATGAAGTGAAAAGGATTGCCGAAAAGGTATGTGCCAATGTACGCACCATGGGAGTTGGACTCTCTCCCTGTATTATTCCGGAGATGGGGAAACCTACCTTTGAGATGGATGAAGGTCAGATGGAGATTGGCATCGGTATTCACGGAGAACCAGGGATAGGAAAAGGAGAACTAAAATCCGCTGACGAGATAGTAGAAAAAATAATGGAATCTATCTTAGAGGACTTACCCTATCAATCAGGAGACGAAGTATCGGTGCTGGTAAATGGATTGGGGGCTACTCCCAAAGAGGAACTGTATGTAGTATATAGAAAAGTAGCACAAATATTAAAAGACAAGAACATTACTGTATATCATCCCTATATCGGTGAGTTTGCCACCTCTATGGAGATGGCTGGAATGTCTATTTCCTTATTAAGACTGGACAAAGAGCTTAAAAAGTTATTAAAAAAGTCAGCAGACACCCCTTTCTTTGTGCAAGCAGAACTTGAATAAATGGAGATTGTATAATATGAACAAACTAAATTCTTCGGATTTAGAAGGCTTATTTGCTAAGATTAAAGATATAATGCTTGAAAATAAAGAAAATTTATTTAAACTGGATTCGGCGATCGGTGACGGAGATTTAGGGATTACTATGAGTACCGGATTTTCTAAAGTCTACGAAATGATATCAGCATTGGAGGAAAAGGATATAGGAAGAGTATTTATAAAAGTCGGTATGACCTTAGCAGAAACTGTCCCTTCTACCCTGGGCACTCTTATGGCCACTGGTTTTATGAGAGCCGGTAAAACCATTAAAGGCAAAACCGAAGTTGATTTATCTGATTCTGTATTAATGGCTTCTTCTTTTGTGGAAGGAATAATGGAGAGGGGAAAGACCAGGCCGAAGGAGAAGACTGTTATCGATTCTCTGTATCCTGCTTTTCAAGCTCTCAAATTAGCTTCTGAGAATGGGAGAGACTTGAAAGAAGGTTTCAAGAAGGCTTATGAAGCAGCTAAAGTCGGGGTTGAAGCTACTAAAGAAATGCTTCCAAAACATGGAAGAGTTGTTTGGTACGGAGAAAAATCAATAGGAAAGAAAGATCCCGGTGCAGTTGCGGGTATGTTGTTAATAAAAGCTTTTTATAAATATTTAGAGAGTAAAAATTAATGAATGGAGGTTAAAAGGTATGTCTGAATATTTACTGGGAATTGATGCAGGTACTGAAAGTATCAGGACAGGGGTATTTGATCTTGAGGGGAACATCCTCGGATTCGGATCCCATCCCTATAAGACATATTACAAACACCCTGCTTGGGCTGAACAGAAAGTGGAAGAATGGAGAGAAGCTCTCATCAAATCTATTATGGAAGCCATCCGTATTTCTGGAATTAACCCCGGGGAGGTAATAGCAATCGGTCTTGATGCAACTTGCTGTTCGGTAGTTTTCTTCGATGAAAATAATAAACCTACTCGGGATCCCATTATATGGATGGATGTGAGATCTTCTGAGGAAGCAAAATTTATCGAGTCTATCGATGATCCGGCGAGAGGGTATAACGGATACAGCAAAGTTTCAGCAGAGTGGTTTCCTTGTAAAAATTTATGGGTCAAGAGGAACCAACCAGAAGTTTATGAAAAATCAAAAGTAATTGCCGAATATACAGATTGGATTACCTTTGAACTGACCGGCGAATGGACTTTGGGAATAAACACAACTTCGGTTAGAGAATATTATGATAATGAGAAGGGCGGATTCCCCAAAGGATTTTATAAAAAGATAGGGCTTGAAGATATATTTGAAAAACTACCCAGGAGAGTCTTAAAGCTGGGAGAAGTTGCTGGTAGATTAAGGAAAGAAATCGCAAACAAGACAGGTTTACCGGAAGGAATCCCGGTAGCTCAGGGGGGAGCTGATGCCTTTATTGCGGTTATCGGCTTAAATGCCTTGAAGCCTGGGCAGTTAGCTTATATTACCGGTTCTTCCCATCTTTTAATCGGTATATCTGATAAAAGGTTTCATGCTAGGGGTCTTTTTGGGACTTATCCTGATGCAGTAATTGATGATGCCTATATAATAGAAGGTGGTCAGACTTCAACCGGTTCAGTGTTAAAGTGGTTTAAGATGAATTTTATTAATAAGAAGATAGAAGAGGAAGCAGCCAAACAGAATTTGAGTATCTATAAATATATGGATAAGCAAGCAGAAAAGTTACCCCCTGGTTCGGAAGGAGTAATTATTCTGGAACACTGGCAAGGAAACAGAACACCGTATGTTGACCCCTATAGCAGAGGGGTTGTTAGAGGGCTTTCTTTAAAACATACTCCGGTACACATATATAGAGCTATAATGGAAGCTGTCGCTTACGGGACAGAGGTAATCTTAAGAGTAATGAAAAAGAGCAATTTTGAAATTAATGAAATAATCGCTTGCGGAGGAACCACACACAGTAAATTATGGCTTCAAATCTATGCTGATGTAACCGGACTGCCTATCAAGAAGACTACTACTTCAGAGGCAGCAGCATTAGGTTCAGCAATTCTGGGTGCCGTTGCTGCCGGGAAGTACAATAGTATTACCGAAGCAGCAGATAAGATGGTAAAATTTAAAGAGACAGTCGTTCCGAATATGGACAATCATAAAAAATATAAATTTTATATAGACCAATATGAAGGTACTTATTCAATGTTAAAGGACAGTGCCTATACAATGAGCACCCATATTTCCAATTCTAATAAATAATGATTATTTAAAAAGGAGGAAAGATGAAATTAGTTGAGATTAAAATAGAGAAGTTGACTGGGGAATCTTTTAAACCTTATGGGGAGATAATAGATGTACCGCACACTAAGCCAGATATTTCTAACGATGAACTTGACCTTTGGTGTGGAATCGATGAGGTAAAAATAGATAAGGGAGCCTGTCAGTTTTGTTGGCTTAATGTAAAATCTCAGCGCCCTTTTGTATGTAATAATTTTGAATGTCATATAAATACTTCGGAAGCTATGATACCAGTATTAGGTCAATCAGTAGTAGTGGTAGCTTTACCGGATAATAATTCTGTTTCTTCCCATCTACCTGATCCAAAATCAATCAAGGCTTTTTTTGTTGATGGCTCAAAGGGTTTTAACTTTAAACCGAGGGTATGGCATTGGCTTCCTTTTCCGCTGTCTACAAAAGCCAGTTTTATTTTGCTATTTAAAAAAGGAACACCAGAGGAAGATTTACAAATTGTAAATTTAAACGAAGAGTTTGACTTGTCTGTTAAGCTTATTTTGTAAATATAGAAAATATAATTGTATTAATACGAGGAGGATCATATTGTGGTGGATGTATTAAAAAATATCTTTGGAGTGGAAAAACCGATTATCGGGATGGTACACCTTTTGCCTTTACCGGGGAACTATCTGTATGATGATATCGGGGGGATAGAAGCGATTACAAAAGGCGTGATTCAGGATGTAGAAAAACTTCAGTCAGGAGGAGTGGATGGTATTATGTTTTGTAACGAGCATGACAGACCATATTCCTTTAAAGCTGGGGTAGGAACGATAGCAGCAATGTCTTATGTTATTGGTAAGGTAAAATCTCAGGTAAAGGTACCTTTTGGGGTAGATGTACTTTGGGACCCTATCGCTGCTTTAGGAATAGCTAAAGTAGCGGGAGCCAGTTTTGTAAGAGAGATTTTTACCAATGAATATGCAGGGGATATGGGGATGTGGCACACTAACTGTCATGAAGTATTCTCCTATCGAAAACTGATAAAGGCGGAAAATATTAGACTGTTCTTTAACATAAATGCTGAATTCTCCGCACCGGTAGCTCCCCGACCTCTATCAGTCGTTACCAAGAGTGTTATTATGTCTTCTTTGCCAGATGCCCTGTTGGTCTCTGGTCCGCTTACAGGAACAGTTGCTAAAATGAACCTCTTTAAGGAGATAAAAGAGAATGCAGGCAAGGTGCCGGTTTTAGCTAATACGGGAGTTACCTCTGAAACCGTAGAAGATATTTTAAAAGAAGTTGATGGTGCTATTATAGGAACAGCTTTTAAGGTTGATGGAATCACCTGGAATCCGGTCAGCCAGGAAGGTGTAAACAAGCTTATGCAAAAAGTAAGTTCACTTAGAAATAAATTTAAGAAATAAAAATTCTTCATAACTAATTATCTGTCAGTTATAAATGCTTATTTTCAGGTTTGTCAAAACTTAATTTTAAAAGAGGATGATTATGCATGAAGGCTGTACTTTAGGTATTGATATAGGCACTCATGGGTCAAAAGGAGTTATCGTAACTAAAGATGGTGTAGTATTAGGAGATTCTTGCTGCACTCATAATCTGATTATTCCTAAGGCTGGTTATGCCGAGCATAATGCTTTTTCCTGGTGGGATGATTTTGTATTTTTAACTAAAGACCTTCTCCAAAAGACTGGTATTGACAATGGCTCTATTTCGGCGGTGGGCTGTAGTGCTATTGCCCCGACTATGCTACCTTTAAATAGTAAGGGGGAGCCGCTTCGGAACGCTATTTTGTACGGAATAGATAATCGAGCTGAAAAAGAGATCTCTGAAATGACTGAAAGAATAGGCAAGGATAAGCTTCTGAAATATAACGGAATTCTTCTATCCTCTCAAGCTGCCGGTCCGAAGATATTGTGGTTTATGAAAAATGAACCAGAGCTTTTTAGAAAGACAGCCAAGATCGTTACCGCTACAACTTATTTGGTCTACCGTTTGACCGGCCGTTCGGTAATAGATTATTATACGGCAAGTACCTTTAATCCCCTCTTTGACTGCAGGAAAAAAGAATGGACAGACACTCTTTGGCCGGATGCCCCCCTCGACTTATTACCCGAGATAACCTGGACTACCGACGTAGTTGGTGAGATTACCGGAGAAGCTGCCGAAGAAACAGGATTGAAAGAGGGCACAAAAGTCATTACCGGTACATCAGATGCAGCATCAGAAGCTATAAGTTCCGGAGTAGTAGAAAACGGTGACTTAATGATAATGTACGGAACTAGCTCCTTCTTTATAGAGATAACCGATAAATTTGCTAAAGCGGACAGAAATATATGGCCTACTATATTTTTACAGCCAGAGCAGTATGCAATTGCCGCCGGTATGTCTACTTCAGGAGCAGTAATGTCCTGGTTCAGTGACCTATTAGACGGTTATCCATACCAGTTATTAGATAAATTGGCTGAGGAAATTTCCCCGGGATCTGAAGGGCTTTTGCTCTTACCTTATTTTAGTGGAGAAAGGACTCCGGTAAATGACCCTAATGCCCGAGGAGCGTTAGTCGGATTAAGCCTATTCCATAAAAAGGGACATATCTTCAGGGCAATTTTAGAAGCAATAGCTTATGGTATTAGAGATAATATAGAGAACATAGAGAAAGCGGGTCTGCCGGTAAGGAGAGCGGTAGCTATCGGGGGAGGAACCAACAGTACGGTCTTATTACAGATTGTAAGCGATGTTACAAAATTAGATCAGTTGGTTCCTAAAATAACTTTAGGGGCTTGTTATGGTGATGCTTTTTTAGCAGGCTTGGGCATTGGATATAATAAATCGTTAGAGGATATTTTAAGTTGGATTGAATGGGATAAAAAAATAACTCCTATAGAGAAAAATAGTTCTCTGTACGGTGAATATTTTAAGCTTTATAAAGAGCTGTATCGAGCAACATCTAAAGTATCTCACAACTTGGTAGCCATTTCTAAAAAATAAAATTTATAAAAAAATTGAGGAAATTAATTATGAATGAATTTAAAAGATTAGAAGATCAGCTTAGAGAATTAACCGCTATCCCCAGCCCTTCCGGTTTTGAAGAGCCGATGATTAAATATATGTATGAAAAGGTAAAGGCATACGGAATTAAAGCAGAGGTTGATTCACTGGGGAATGTCATAAGCAGTTTTGGGGCTCCTTCTAAGGGGCCAAAAATTATGATAATAGCTCATATGGACGAAGTGGGAATGATTGTACGTAAAATTAGTTCCAGGGGTTTTCTGAGAGTAGAGAAAATTGGGGGCATCCCCGAAAAGATACTGTTAGGCTGCAAAGTGCTGGTAAGAGAAGAGAAAGGTAATTTTATCGAAGGAATTGTCGGCAGCAAATCTCACCATCTTACCGCTGTCAGTGAAAGATATAAGGTAATACCTATCGAGGAACTGTACATCGATATAGGCTGTTCTAGCTCTCAAGAAGTCCTATCTTTAGGGGTCAATGTGGGTAGTTCAATTACTTACGCCAGGGATTTTATTCAAAACGGTCCTATTGTTTTTTCCCCTGCAATTGATAACCGGGGAGGCTGCCTGGTTCTACTTTGCCTTATGGAAAGACTTCTAAATAAAGAATATTCTCCGGAAATTTATCTGGTAGGTTCGGTTCAGGAGGAATATAATTTAAGGGGAGTGTTACCTGCTGCCCGGGCAATAAACCCCGATTTTGCCATAGCTATAGATGTGGCGGTATCTTGCGATACACCTGATCTCGATAAAACAAAGGTAAAGCTTGGAGGAGGACCGGTGATTAACACTTATAGTTTTCACGGCAGGGGCACCCTGGGAGGTGTTGTGCCTAATCCGAAATTACTAAATTTATTTGAAAAAGCTTCAAATAAAGCAGACATTAAAGTACAGAGGAATGTCTTTTACGGAGGCTTGACCGATGCTTCCTTTTTGCAACTCGAGAATAAAGGAATTCCCTCGATAGAGGTAGGCTTCCCAGCAAGATATACGCATACTCCTCTGGAAAGCTGCCATTTAAGAGATATCGAACAATTAATTGAATTATTAGAGGTTTTTATACTGCATTTACCAAAAAATGTTAATCTTTCACGTATTTAAAATATTAATTACCAACAAACTTTTATAGAAATAATATAAGGAGGAGAATAAATGAAATTAGAATTTAATTATTACATGCCAACTCGGATTATATTTGGAGCAGGTAAACTGAATATACTCTCTACTACACCATATTTACCGGGTAAAAAAGCTCTTGTGGTTATCAGTTCTGGAAATTCAATGAAAAAATATGGTTATCTTGACCGGGTCACGGGATATTTAAAAGAAAATGGAGTTCAAACCGTTCTGTTCGATAAAATTCTTCCTAATCCCATATCAGAACATGTAGCTGAAGGAGCTAAAATGGCCAAAGATAATAACTGTGATTTCGTTATTGGTTTGGGAGGTGGAAGCTCAATTGATTCTGCAAAAAGTATTGCTATTATGGCTAAAAATCCAGGAGAATATTGGGATTATATAAGCGAAGGCAGTGGTAAAGGCAAAGAAGTAAAAAAAGGAGCTCTACCGATAGTTGCCATTCCCACTACCGCCGGGACAGGGACTGAAACCGATCCCTGGACAGTTATCACCAAAACAGAGACCAATGAAAAAATTGGATTTGGTGGTGATTATAGCTTGCCATCTTTGGCTATAGTAGACCCTGAGCTGATGTTAAGTATCCCTTCAGATTTTACCGCTTATCAAGGGATGGATGCTTTTTTCCATTCTGCAGAAGGGTATCTATCTATAAAAAATCAACCGGCAAGCGATATGTATGCTTTAGAAGCAGTAAGTCTTATCACAAAATATCTTCCCTTAGCTGTTCATGAAGGTAAAAACTTGGAAGCACGTTCAGCTGTTGCCTGGGCCAGTACAGAATCAGGAATAGTTGAGTCTTTGTCTTTTTGCGTCTCCCACCATTCTATGGAGCATGCCCTTAGTGCTTTTCACCCGGAGCTGCCTCATGGAGCAGGTTTAATTGCTTTATCTGTAGCATATTTTAGCTTTATGGCAGAAAAATGCCCTGAGAGGTTTGTAGGTTTGGCAAAAGCTATGGGAGAAAATATTGACCTTCTTCCTGAAAAAGAAAAAGCATTTTCTTTTATTACTTCCCTGAAAAAACTTATTAAAAATATTGGTATGGATGACCTTAAACTTAGTAATTTTGGTATTAGAAAAGAAGAGGCAGAAATATTAGCCGAAAATTCGATGAATACTATGGGTTCTCTTTTTAAATATTCAGATCCCTATAAATTATCTTTAGAAGAAGTAATATCAATTTATAAAGCTTGTTTATAGTTAAAATGTAAACCTTTTATTTTAAAAGAGTAGCAATTTTTGAAGGGTAAAACATATATATCAATACCCTTATCTTATATACTGCTAAGACCATATAGTAATATACTCCTACATTATCTAAAAGGACGCATAATAAGTTATTATTCTGAAAACAAAAAACTATTATAAAAAAGAGGGTTTTTCATTTGTTTTATCGAATAGTATAATAAGCTATACTTTAAAAAAGAGATTAGATAGAAGCTTCGGGTAAAATAATCTTAAAGATAAGGAGTATAAGAGATGAATGATAAGGGGAGTTCGAGAGTTTTGAAAGATGCCATTACCGATGTGCCGGGAATAAAAGTAGGTCACAGTCAGAATTTAAAAGCCGGGACCGGCTGTACGGTAGTTATCTGTGAAAAAGGAGCAACAACAGGAGTTGATGTGCGGGGAGGAGCTCCGGGCACGCGGGAGACGGACCTTTTAAATCCGGTAAATCTAGTAGATAAAGCCCACGCTATCTATTTGGGCGGAGGCAGTGCCTTTGGACTCGATGGAGCTTCAGGGGTGATGAAATATTTAGAAGAAAGAGGAATAGGTTTCGATGTGGTGTTAACTAAAGTTCCTATTGTCCCCGGGGCAGTCCTCTTTGATCTAGATATAGGTGATTACCGGATAAGGCCTGATGCTAAGATGGGCTATGAGGCCTGCCTTAAGGCAAATGAAGAAGAAATCAGACAGGGGAACATTGGAGCTGGGACCGGGGCAACGGTAGGGAAGATATTTGGTGGACTTCGTTGTATGAAGAGCGGTCTGGGCACGGCCAGCTTTAAGTCTCAAGAGCTAATAATAGGAGCCATAGTGGCAGTGAACTGTTTTGGAGATGTAGTTGACCCGGAAAGTGGAGAGATTATTGCCGGGGTTTTAAGTGAGGATAAAAAAGAATTTGCTAACACTATGTCTTTCTTGAGAAATTTTCCTCAAAGAAGCGGAAGTAATTTTTCAAAAAATACTACTATAGGAGTTATAGCCACTAATGCAAAGCTAACCAAGGACGGAGCAACCAAAGTAGCGATGATGGCCCAGGATGGTTATGCCCGGACTATAAGCCCCGCTCATACAATGTTTGACGGGGATACTATCTTTTGTATGGCCACCGGCGAGGTAGAGGCAGGAGCAAATGTGGTGGGGGCAATTGCTGCAGAAGTAATGGCTCGGGCAATCGTAAAGGCAATAAAAAACGCAGAATCTCTTTTTAAACTTAAAAGTTATAAGGATTTATTTTAAAAAGTTGCCAAAAGGTGCCTGGCACCTTTTGGCAACTTTTTTCATTTATTGCAATGCTGGTGTAGCATGATATAATACAGGTATAAAAAATAAAAATTGGAGGGAAGAGATGGCTGCTAAAACAAAAAATTTAAAATGGGTAATTATTGGTATAATCTTATTAGTGGTAATAATTGTGGGTGCGATTGCTTCAATTTATATTGATTTAATATGGTTTAAGTCAGTACAATATGTTAATGTTTTTTGGAAGATACTACTGACTAAAGGGGTAGTTATGCTGTTTTTTGCCGCAGCATTTTTTATATTGTCTTTTATAAATCTTTCTTTTGCCCGACGTTTTGCTCCGGAGTTTCAGGTGGAAATAAGCCAGGATGAGTTTGAAAGGCCGGAGATTCAACTGTATAAAAGTCTGCAAAATATTCAGATAAATAAAAAATTTGTTTTCTGGTTTTCCCTGATTTTGGCGCTATTTATGGGATTCTCCGAGGGCGCCAGCTGGGAAAAGATTCTGATTTATTTAAACAGGACTTCATTTGGAATAACTGACCCCATCTTTAATAAGGATATCGGTTTTTATATGTTCAGTCTTCCTTTCTGGGAATTCGTCAGAAACTGGCTATCCTTTGCTCTTACCTTAATTACTGTTGTCGTTGCCGCCATTTATATTATTAAAAAAGCGGTAAAATACGAATATAGAAAACTGGTTATTGAAACCCCGGTCAAGGTGCATCTTTCCTTACTTATCGGCTTCATATTAATTTTAAAATCTTGGCAGTATTGGTTAAATGCCTTTAAGATTCTCTATTCTACCCGTGCGGTTATCTATGGAGCAGGTTATACAGAAATTCATGCCACTCTATTTGCCCTGAGAATTTTAATGGTTTTAGCTTTAGTTTGTGCAGTACTATTTTTTGTAACTGCCAGAAGGCAAAATTGGAAATTACCAGCTTTGGGATTGGCGGTATTGATTGGTGTCTCTATCTTGTTGGGGGGAGTTTATCCTGAGATTATGCAGAAGGCGATAGTATTACCTAATGAAAGCAGCAAAGAGAGACCCTATATATTAAATAATATTAAAGCTACCCGGGCAGCATATGGTTTAGATAAAATTGAGGAGGAGGAATTTCCAGTTAAGGAAGAGATAAGTTTGGAGGATATTGAAAAAAATGATGAGACGATCAGAAATATCCGACTCTGGGATTGGAGGCCTATAAAACAGACTCTAAAACAGATTCAGGCCATCAGATTATACTATGATTTTAATAGTGTAGATATGGACCGTTATTACTTTAACGGAAACTATCAGCAGGTGATGGTCTCTCCCCGGGAATTAGATAAAAACAAGATACCGGAACAGGCCCGAACCTGGGTAAATGAGGTATTAACTTATACTCATGGCTATGGGGCAGTGGTAAATCCGGTTAATAAAATAAGCGGAGAAGGTCTTCCTTATTTATTAATTAAAGATATTCCTCCGGTTTCCAGTGTAAATCTTACGATTAAAAGACCGGAGATTTACTATGGGGAGATAACCAAAGATTATGTAATTGTGAAGACCAAAGCCAAAGAATTTGATTATCCCAAAGGAGATGATAATGTTTACAGTACCTATGCAGGCAATGGCGGGATTGCGGTCTCCTCTCTGTGGAGAAGGATTCTATTTTCCATAAAATATTCTAATATGCAGATTTTACTTACTACTAATTTTACTCCCGAGAGTAAAATTATGATTTATCGTAATATTCAGGAGAGAGTCAATAAGGTAGCTCCTTTCCTGGGTTACGACAGAGATCCTTATATGGTAATTTCTAAAGAAGGGAAGCTGTTCTGGATACAGGATGCTTATACCGTATCTAGTAATTATCCTTACTCTACTCCGATCAAGGGAGGTTATTTCAATTATATTAGAAATTCGGTCAAGGTGGTAATTGATGCCTACAATGGAACAATGGATTTTTATGTTATAGATCAGAAGGACCCCGTAGTTAAAGTATATCAAAATATATTTCCACAACTATTTAAGAACTTTAACCAGATGCCTGAGAATTTAAAGGAACATATCCGTTATCCTAAAGACCTCTTTCAGGTACAGGCTGAGCTTTATTCTACTTACCATATGATGGATCCTGATGTATTTTATAATAAGGAAGATTACTGGAATACTCCTAATGAAATTTATGCTGAAAATGAAATCAGGATGGAGCCATATTATATTGTAACCAGACTTCCGGGTCACGAAAGGGAAGAATTTATTTTAATGACTCCCTTTACTCCTTCTACCAAGAATAATATGATTGCCTGGTTAGCTGCAAAGAATGACCAGCCGGATTATGGTAACTTGATTGTTTATAAATTTCCCAAGGAAAAGTTAATCTTTGGCCCGATGCAGATAGAGGCGAGGATTGACCAGGATTCGGAAATCTCCCAGCAGTTGACCCTTTGGGGACAGAAGGGTTCTACGGTTATCCGGGGAAATTTACTGGTAATCCCTATAGAAGAATCGATAATCTATGTTGAGCCTTTGTATTTACGGGCAGAGACCGGTGAGATTCCTGAACTGAAGAGAGTAATCGTTTCTAATGGTTCCGATGTGGTGATAGGAAATAATCTGGAAGATGCTTTAGAGAAGCTCTTTGCTAGGAGTTTTAGAGAAAGAGAAATTGTAGTGACGGGTGAAGAAAAAACTCTTAAAGATTTAATTAAGGAAGCAGCGGGATATTACGAAAGTGCTCAAAAGTATGCTCGCGAGGGAAACTGGAGCAAATATGGAGAAGAACTGCAGAAACTGGAACAGACTCTAAAACTGTTACAAGAAGCAAGCGAGAGAGAATGAAAAATAACCTAGCGTGGAGCGTACAGCGTTTAGCGTATATAATTAGTTAGCTCGTTAGTTAGTTACTTGGTTAGCTGGTTAAGAAGATGCAAGAGAAGAGAAGTCTTATAACTAGTTAACTAACTAAGCAATAAGTGAATTAATGTGTAACATGTGATAAGTAACCTGTTTTTACATATTCATAAATATAATTTTATTACTCATTACTGTATTTTGTACGAGATACGATTCACGAGATACTAGATACGTTTTTTGCTATCTTAACCAATTAACCATGTAACCAGCTAACTGTTTCTAAACGTTATCCGCTAAGTCTATAATCTTTGCCTCTATATTTTTCAAGTCCAACAGGGCAACGGTGTTTTCCTCGGTTAGCCAGCCCCCGCATTCTCCCGGATTTATAATATCCAAATAAAATTCACAAAATTTCCATAAATTTCTTGACAGGAGAATAATATTGGTATAAAATGTAATCGTTAACAATTGTAAACGTTTACATTATATTGAATTGTTTACGCCCAGAGGGATTGAATATGAAAATAAATATAAAAGATGTGGCCAAAAAAGCAGGGGTTTCTACGGCAACTGTTTCTAGAGTTTTAGGAGATTTCCCCGGGGTTAGAGATAAAACCAGAAAAAAAGTTCTTAAAGCCGTATCGGAATTAAACTATGAAATAAATGCAGTTGCTAGGAACCTGAGGCAGAAAAAGACCAATTCTATCGGGATAATTGTAGGGAATGTTCTTTCGCAGTTTTATTCAGTTATCGCTAAATCTGTGGAAGATATGGCCAATAAATTTGGTTATAATACCATTTTATGTAATGGAGACGAAAATCCTGAGAAAGAACTCAACTATTTAAAAGTTTTAAAGTCTAACAGAGTAGATGGAATAATACTCACTCCTACCGGTAAAAATTCAGAATATGTTCAGCACCTGACAAATTCAAGAACCAAAGTTGTACTTTTAGACAGGCTGATAGAGGGAGTAGATTGTGATGCGGTTTTGGTTGATAATGTCGATGGAGCATATAAGGCAGTAAAATATCTGATAGATCAAGGTTATAAAAAAATAGGAATAGTGGATGGCTATTTAGACCGAACTACCGGTGCAGAAAGACTGAGAGGATATCTGCAAGCGATAGAAGAAGCTGGCATAGCTAAAGATGATAGCTTGATTAAAATTGGTAATTTTAAAAAGGAGAGTGGTAAGAGATTAACTCGAGAGTTATTAAAACAATCCAATAGACCTGAAGCAATCTTTACCACCAATATAGATATGTCTATGGGTGCATTAATTGCTATCAAAGAGATGGGTCTTACCATACCCGATGATATAGGCATTGTTTGTTTTGATGATTCGGATTGGGCTTCCATATTAGAGCCACCCATAACTGTAATAAGACAACCTGTGTATCAGCTTGGTTCCACAGCAGCTGAACTGCTAATAAAAAAGATAGAAAATGAAGAAAAAAAGTTAGATCATAAACCAACTGTAGTAACTTTAAACACAGAACTTATAATCAGAAATTCCGCCAAAAAATTAAATGCTTATTGTAAATAAATGTATAGTCACTACGCTTTTTGCTGGCGAATATTTTGCGAAACCGATTTAACTTTAAAAGTACGGATAAAAATAATTTTTAAAGGTGTAAATTTTAAAAAGCATGTCCAGTAAGAAGTATTTTGACAAATAATGGAGGTGATATAAAAAAGAAAATATTGTATTGAGAGTTTGGTATTTTAAAATAAAAGGAGGATTTTATTGTGAAAAGAGATAAATTTTTAAAAATTGCTTTAACAGTTTGCTTACTTGTAGTTTTGACTTCTATAGTGGTTCTCGCTGAACAACCAAAATATAATTTGAAATTTTCTACCGCTGCTACCCCTTTAGAACCACAAACTCAAGGTTTTATGAAATTTGCTGAAATGGTAGAACAGTTAACCGGTGGAAACATTAAAGTGACCATATATCATTCCGGGCAATTAGCAGATCAAAAAACCCAGGTACTGGGAACTATGCGCGGAGATATCGATATGTGTGATGGTTCGCCTTCTTGGTATGCTGATTTAGTCCCCTATCCGGAAATTGGGGTATTAGAAGCTGCCTATGTATTTAAAAGCTTAGACCACCTGTATTATGTGGTAAATGGTCCTATCGGAAAAGCTTATTGGGATGAATTGAGAAAGAAATCCGGCTTAGTAGTTTTAGACACCTGGTTCTTAGGGACCAGGGAGTTAAATTTGACCAAAAAAGCCGGAGTAGTTAGGACTCCTGAGGATCTTAAAGGGGTTAAATTAAGAATGCCTGGTTCAGAGGCCTGGATGGATGTCGGCCGTGGGTTAGGTGCTCAACCTACTCCCTTAGGATTCAATGAAGTCTATATGGCTTTGAAGACAGGGACCATAGATGGACAGGACAACCCTTTACCTACTGATTATTCCAGTAAATTTTATGAAGTCACTCACTATATAGTTTTGACTGACCATCAGATGACCATTATTAACCCCACAATTAATGAAAAAGTTTGGGAGAGTATGCCGGAAGATTATAAAGTGTATATGAAAAAAGCGTTGTTAATCGGAAGAAATTACTGTAACCAATTAGTTTTAGAGCAAGAAGCAAGTTTGCTGGCTAAATTCCAAAACGAATTTGGTATGGAAATAATCATTCCGGATAAGGCTGCCTTTATGGAAAACACCAAGAAAATGTATGTTAAAAATGATAAAATTTGGGGTGAAGGGGTATACGAAAAGATACAAAATGTAAGTGCAGAGGTATATGAAGCAGAATAATTTTTAGCTAAACTAAAGATACTCCATATTGTTTAGTAAGGGACAAGAGGCCAAATCTCTTGCCCCTTACTAAATTGCTAAAAGGTTAATTATTCTAAAACCGAAAGCGTGGTTGATTTAATGGAATTATTAAAAAGAATTTATCAGTTTATAATTATTTTTTTTGAAGAAGTTCTTTCCACAGCGGCTCTAATAACCTGTACCTTAGCAATCGTTATTCAAGTTTTCTATCGATATTTTCTTAATATTTCTTTAGAGTGGCCCTTCGAATTGTCTATTTACGCTTACATCTGGACCTTATATCTGGGTGCTGCCTGGGGAGTAAGAGAGGGAGGTCATGTAAAATTTAATATTGTCTATGATAAATTACCTCCAAAAGTTCAGAAGGTGGTGAATATAATTTTTAATACCATTACCACCGTTGTTTTTATCATTATTTTTAAACCTGTTTGGGAATATCTTTTGTTTAATTATAGGATAAAGACGGTTGCCCTTAAAATCCCCTGGACTTATGTTTTTATGGTATTTTCCATATTTTTAATCCTTACTATAGTTCATAATATCGAGCATATAATTGGTGATATTAAATTTTTATTTACTAATAAAGATAATAAAGATATAGACAGAACAGGAGATGAAATAAAATGCTTATAACCATATGGATAGTTTTATTTGCAATTATGTTTATTTTTGGATATCCTATTATCTTTTCGATTTCTGTACCTTCAATGATTTATATTATTTTATCTGGAATAAGTCCTGCAGTAATTTTAGATCAAATGGTTATAGGTTTTGAAAAGAAATTTGTTTTACTCGCCGTGCCATTATTTATTTTAGCCGCTAAAATAATGAATGAAAGTATGATTACCGAGCGTCTTTTTAATTTTGCAAATAAAATAGTTGGTTCACTAAAAGGTGGATTAGGGCATGTTAATGTATTGGCATCAGTTATTTTTTCCGGAATGACCGGTTCAGCAATTGCGGATGCCTCTGGTTTGGGATTAATAGAAATAAGGTCTATGAATGATGCCGGATTTGACCCTGAATTTAGCTGTGCGGTAACTTCAGCAAGTGCAACTATTGGTCCCATTATTCCTCCCAGTATTCCTATGGTAATTTATTCGATGATTTCGGGAGCTTCTTTAGGCCACTTATTTATTGGTGGGATTATACCCGGTCTTTTTTTAGGAGTTGCCATGATGGTGTATATTGCTTACATTTCCCATAAACGGAATTATCCTACCGGTGAAGCCTTCAACTTGAAAAGTTTAATTAAATCTTTTTTTAAGGCTTTTTTCCCGCTTTTAACTCCGGTGATTTTATTGTGGGGGATTTATGGTGGGGTTTTTACTCCTACAGAAGCAGCTGCCGCTACAGTTTTTTATGCTCTAATCTTGTCGGTAGTTGGTTATCGTATTTTAGGTTTTAAAAAATTAATAACTATTTTTAAAGAATCTGCCTTAAGCACCGGTTATGTATCGGCTATGGTTGCCGCTGCACTTATCTTTAGTTATATTGTTTCTCGGGAACAATTGCCGGTAGCTTTAACTAATTTTGTTATGAATTCAGGAATTATTACCAATAAATATATGTACTTGCTATTTGTAAATATATTTTTGCTATTATTGGGCTGTGTTATGGACCCTATTGTAGGAGAACTGATCGTAATGCCTATACTAATACCAATTGCCATTTTTTTCGAAATTGACTTAATTCATCTCGGGGTTATTTCGGTATTAAATGCGATGATAGGCCTTTCTACCCCGCCTTATGGAGAAAATCTATTTATTGTTAGTGCTTTATCCAAAGTTCCTTTGGGAGGAATAATCAGGGAAATGTGGCCCTTTCTTGGTGTTTTAATAGCAGTGCTATTGGCATGTACTTATATTCCAGGGATTGTTCTGTGGTTACCTAAATTAGCGGGGTATGTTCCTTAGAATAAAACTTTGTTTTTAATGAGAGAAAATAATTTCTGAATTTTATATATTTTTAATTACGAAAAAGTAAAGAGAAGAGGCATATAAAATGAAGTACAACCTTGATTTAATAAATAAGTATTATCGAGAATTAGAGCAGGCCAGTAGAGATAATTTAGATAAAGCAATAGATAAGATAATAGAAGCAAAGAAGAAAAATGGCAAGATAATGGTGGTTACAGGAAGCGGACCAAATATTCATGAAGGAATTACAGTCTTAATCTCTGAATTAATGGATAAAAATATTATAAATAATGTTAGCACAAGCTCAGCGGTAATTGCTCATGAGATGGCTGGAAGTTTAGATAAAGTAAAGAGAATAGAGGGAGGCAAATTAGGATTTGAACCAGATAGTAATTTTCTCCCTCGAGGGGATATTTTTGAATTTACCCAGGTGGAAGAGCCTGATTTAGAAAATTTAAGAAAAGAATTGATTTTAGATGAAGAGCTTCTAAAAAAATCAAAGGATATTGATGGTAATATTATTATAAAAGCTGCTGGGAATATGGCTTATCCAATGGGTTTAAGAACAGAATTGCTTTCTCGGGAAATTCTTAATATTACTCAAACCTATAATCTGCCCTTTGAAGAAGTAGCGGGCTGGGGAGCAGATAAGAGAACAATGATCGGAAAAGGAGTAGAGAAAGGATTTCCAGTAATAGTTAGTGTCCCTCAACTTGTTGGAGGAGGTGCAGTAGGGCTTTCTGTTGGTGATAGTATCTCAATTTCAGAAAGATCTATGCGCATCGCCAGAATGTTAGAAGAATCAGATATTATTATAGAATCGGCTGTGGCCTTAACTCAAGAAATTCATGATGGTCCTTTTGAATGTTATACCGGTCATGGGATTTGGTCTCATTGGATCGGATTTAGAACTTATAGTCTTAAAGAGAAGACCATAATTAGGATTGATTTAGATAAACAGTTAATGCAGGCTAAATTAATACAAAACAAGAATAAAAAGATTCAAGAAGCAATCGATAAAGGATTACCCAAGACTAAAATCACCGGTATTCCCTTTCGAATGGAAATGTCTGCCTTTGCACGTCACGAAAAGAGCATTCCGGTAGTCGGAGATATCGGAAAGATATGGCCTATTATGGCTTATAGAATTGCTGATAGATTGGGAATTTCTTTAGATTTTATGAGCTATCCTCAGGAATCGGAAGAAGGAAAGAAGATGAGAGAATGGATAGTAGAAAATGTTAAAGCGATAGATAGAGAAAAACTGTTAAAAAGAGCCCAGCAATACAAATTATAAAGATTTTTTAAGCACAAAGGAGAAATTATTAAAAATGAAGGTTGTAGGAGTTATTCCTTCTCGATATAGTTCTACCAGATTACCCGGTAAACCTCTGAAAGATATTTGCGGAAAATCAATGGTTCAACGGGTGTACGAGAGAGCTAAACAATCAAAATTATTAGACGAAGTTATTGTAGCGACAGATGACAAGAGAATTGCAGAAGAAGTGGAAAGATTTAAAGGGAAAGCAGTGATGACTTCGGTTAATCATCCCAATGGAACTTCTCGAATTGCCGAGGCGATCAAAGGCTTGGATTTTGATTTAATAATTAACATCCAGGGGGATGAACCATTTATTCGTTTTGAAATGATAGACGAACTTATTGAAGTGCTGATTAAAGATGAAAATAGATTGATGGCAACTCTATGTTATGAACTTCATAATAAAAATAAATTTAAGGATGAGAATGTAGTTAAAGTAGTTTGCGATATTGATAGAAATGCCTTATATTTTAGTCGCTCTCTGATACCGTTTCCCAGAAAAAAGGAAAATTATAAAGTTTATGAACATATAGGTATTTACGGTTATAGAAAATCTTTTCTGCAGGAATTTGTAAAATTAGACGATACTCCCTTGTCCATAATAGAATCTTTAGAACAACTAAAGGTTTTAGAATATGGATATAAGTTATATGTTGCTGAAACTAAATATAATTATAACGCCTTAAGTATTGATACTCAGGAAGATTTAGAAGAAGCAAGAAGAATAATTGAAAATAAGCAAGATTATAATATTAAAAAATAATTATTTTATTTTTAATTGAAAAATTCTTGTTATAATAAATAATACATATAAGGGTTAAGTATTTTTTATAATGTAACAAGTTATTCCCTGGGAGAATAAATCTATAATTAAGAGAAGGTGCGGTTCAATGAAAAGAATGAAAGATCTTATAGTTCCCACAATCACCCCATTTGATGAAAAAGGTGAAATTGACAAAGAAGGTATCAAGGCACATTTCGATTTCTTAATTAAATCCGGGGTTAAGGATTTTTATATTTTAGGAACTACTGGTGAAGCATTTTTATTGAACAAAGAAGAAAGAAAGATGGTCGCAGAGCTGGTAGTAGAATATGTTGGCGATAGAGGAAATATCTTCATCCAGGTTGGTTCTATATCTACTAAAGAGGCATGTGAATTAGCCCGGCATGCCGAAAGCATAGGGGCTGCTGGTATTGGAGCGATTACCCCTTTTTATTTCAATGTAAGCCAACGAGAAATGGAAAATTATTATCTGGAGATAGCAAAAAATGTGAGCGATGATTTTTCAGTTTATTTATACAATCTTCCTGGTTGTAGCACTAACGATTTATTACCAGAAACTGTATCTAAGTTAGCTAAGGTAAAAAACATAGTGGGGATTAAAAACAGTATGGAAGATATGTTAAGGTTGAGCCGATTAATCGATGAAACTCCAGATGATTTTGACGTAATTATTGGATCAGATAATATTGCATTATCGGCTATATTATATGGGGCAAAGGGAAGTGTTTCGGGGAATGCTAATGTTTTTCCTGAAATTTTTATAGAATTTTACCAGGCTATAAAAGAAAAAAAATATGATAAAGCACATGAAAAACAGATTATTATAAGACATATAGCCAGGGTATTAAAGAATGGTGCAAACTTAACTTATTTTAAACAAGCTCTTATTTACCGTGGGTTTAAACCATCTTTCACCAGAAAACCTTTATTGGATCTTGATCAGAATGAAAAAGATAGATTGAATAGTGAAGTAAAAGAAATTATTAAAAATTATCTTTAAAACATAACCAGAGATAATTTTAATTTATTTTAAAAAATTAAGTTCATTAACAATAATTGTTGGAGAGGTGAAATATGCCAAATATCCAAAAAAGACTACCAGGAAGACTTCCTAAAGTCGGTATTCGTCCCATCATCGATGGACGCCGACAAGGGATTAGAGAATCACTTGAAGAACAAACTATGAGAATGGCTAAATCTACCGCAGCTTTGATTGCCAAAAAACTCAGACATTCTAATGGCTTACCAGTAGAATGTGTAATCGCTGATACTACCATCGGAGGAGTAGCAGAAGCTGCCAAATGTGCCGATAAATTTGTACAAGAAGGTGTAGGAGTCTCCATAAGTGTAACTCCCTGCTGGTGTTACGGGATGGAGACCATAGATATGGACCCTCTTATCCCCAAGGCTATCTGGGGATTTAATGGAACCGAAAGACCGGGAGCAGTATATCTCTCTGCTGCCCTTGCCGGCCATGATCAGGTCGGTTTACCCGCTTTTGGTATCTATGGAAAAAATGTCCAGGATAGAGATGATAATAGTATCCCCGAAGATGTAGAACAAAAACTATTACAATTTGCCAAAGCTGGGCTGGCCGCAGCCACCATGAAAGGAAAATCTTACCTTTCTATCGGTGGTGTTTCTATGGGAATTGCCGGTTCCCAGGTATCCCCCAGTTTCTTTCAGGATTATCTGGGGATGAGGACAGAATATGTAGATATGACTGAGATCATCCGGAGGATAGAAGAAGAGATCTACGATAAAGAAGAATATGAAAAAGCCCTATCCTGGGTCAAAGAGAATTGTCCAGAAGGAAAAGATAGAAATAGAGAAGACTTAAAGCACTCCCACTCCCAAAAGGAGCGAGAGTGGGAGATGGTAGTCAAGATGACCCTGATAGCTCGGGACTTAATGGTCGGCAATCCAAAGTTAGCCGAATTAGGATTTACTGAGGAGGCCGAAGGCCATAATGCCCTTGCTGCTGGTTTTCAAGGCCAGAGACAATGGACTGACCACTTCCCGAATGGTGACTTTATGGAGACTATCTTAAACACTTCCTTTGATTGGAACGGTATAAGGGAGGCCTTTATCTTTGCCACCGAAAATGATAGCTTAAACGGAGTTTCTATGTTATTCAATCACCTCTTAACCGATAGAGCCCAAATCTTTTCTGATATTAGAACTTACTGGAGCCCCAAAGCAGTAAAGAGAGTAACCGGAAAAGAATTGACCGGCCTGGCCAAAGATGGCATCCTTCATCTGATTAATTCCGGTGCTACCACTTTAGATGCTACCGGCCAACAGAAGGAAGACGGAAAATCAACCATGAAACCCTTCTGGGAGATAACTGAAGAAGAAATGAAAAGGTGTCTGCAAAACACTAAATGGAGTCCGGCTAATTTAGAATATTTCCGGGGAGGAGGATATTCCTCCACCTTCTATACCCAGGGTGTAATGCCTGTTACGATGGTAAGAATAAACCTCATAAAGGGTTTAGGACCAGTATTACAGATTGCTGAAGGCTACACCGTAGACCTACCTTCCCAAATCCACCATATCTTAGATGAACGAACCGATCCCACCTGGCCTACTACCTGGTTTGCCCCTATCCTAACTGGTAAGGGGGCCTTTAAGAATGTCTATTCCGTGATGAACAACTGGGGAGCTAACCACGGGGCCATTAGTTATGGACATATTGGAAAAGACCTCATCACCCTATCCTCTATGCTCAGGATACCGGTAGCTATGCACAATGTCCCCCAAGAGCAGATCTTCCGACCGAAAGCCTGGGTTTCTTTTGGCACTTCTGATTTAGAATCTGCTGATTTTAGAGCATGTGCAAACTTTGGACCATTGTATGGGAGAAAGTAGAAGGAGAATTGTATTATTTTGGGAGAGGGAACAATCAAGCAACAAAGAGATTGTAGGGGCGTATTGCCATACACCCCAACTACACGCTGTACACTAAACGCTATCCGCTAGCTCTACAATCTTTGCCTCTAAATTTTTCAGGTCTAATAAAGCAATGGTGCTTTTTCCGCTGAGCCAGCCTCCACATTCCCCGGGGTTTATAATAAGTGTCTTTCCGATTTTGCGCAAATCAGTTCGGTGGGTATGGCCATAGATTATTACCTCGTATTTTTGACTCTCTGCCAAGGCATCTATTAATTTTTCTTTATGCAGAATAATTATATTTTTATGGTCTATGTTCGTCTCATATGGTGCTGGGTAAATCTCTCCAATTCCTTTAAATTTTTCCTGGAGGTAAAGTTTATCTCCGTCATTATTCCCGAACACTCCTTTTAGAGGGCAGTTTAAATTTTTAAACTCTAAAAAAGTAAAGGGAGAAACAAAATCACCGGCATGCAGGACCAGTTCCACTTTTTCCCGGTTGAATATTTCTACAGCTTTTCTTATTTGAGGTAAATTATCATGCGTATCAGAGATTATCCCTATCTTCATTTTGTTATACCTCCAATTATTTAATAATTTG